>NZ_JBQIIT010000006.1:0-188058 GCF_056795635.1 Adlercreutzia sp.
ACCGAGACCGAAAGATTGGCGCCTCAAGACAGATAATGCTCCATATTTCGAACGTTATGCCGCTTAATGTTCGAAATATGGAGCATTAACCCGTAGTCCAAGTTCTACACCACGAGCTTCGGGAAGGCGATCTCGAAGCGGGCGCCGCCCTCGGGATTGTTGGCGGCGCGCAGCGTGCCGCCTTGGGCCGAGATGAGGGCCTGGGCCAGGGAAAGCCCAATACCGAAGCCGGCAGGCTGGCGCACGGCGGTCTCCGCGGCTCCGTCGGCGACGGCTGCGAGCTCCTCACTCTGCGCGCCATCGATGTCGACCGCGACCAGCACGCCCTGCGCGCCGGAGTCTTCCACGCCGCGGGCTCCCTCGTCGCGACCGCGGTAGAAGCGCTCGAAGATGTGGGGCAAGTCCTCCGCAGCGATGCCGGGACCTGTGTCGCTCACCATCAAGGTGGTGGCCAGGGCGTCTTCCCGCACGGTCACGGTCACGGTGCCGCCGGCAGGAGTGTGTTCCATGCAGTTCTTCACGATGTTCTCCAGGGCCTCGGCGCTCCACGGGGCATCGCCCGCGAAGGTGGCGGCCTCGTCCACATCCATCACCAGGTTCACATCCCGCAGGTCCATGGCCGTGGCCAAGGGCCCCACGGCCCGGCGGGCCACCTCGCCGGCCCGCACGTCGCGGCGCTCCACGTGCATGGCGCCCGCGTCCACCTTGGCGATTTTCAGCAGCGTGGTCACGAGCCAGGACACCTGGTCGAGCATTCCCTCCAGCTCCCGCACGAGGCGGCGGCGCTCCCGCCCGTCATCAGTGCGCTCGATGAGGGGCAACATGAGGCCGATGGCCGTGAGCGGCGTGCGAATCTGGTGGGACACGTCGGCCAGAGCGTCGGCCAGGGCGTTGCGTTCTTGCGCCAGGGTGTCGCCGGTGCGGGCCAGGCGCGCCACCATCTTCCCCAGCTCGTTGGTGAGCACGGCCACATCGCCCTCGCGGCAGTTGGAGAAGTCAACCCGGCGCCCGTCGTGGAGCACCTCGTCGATCTCCTCGGCGAGACGGCGAATCTGGTGATGGCGGTAGAGCGACACGGCAAGGAACGCCGCGAGCAGCACCGCCCCCGTGCCGACGACCCACAGCTTCGCCTCGTAGGGAGCGGCCCAGGCGAGCACGACCGTCAGCGCCACCATGGCCGCGCATTGGCGCAGCAGCGTGGAGAGGGAGCCCACCCTACTCCCCCACCTTGTAACCGAGGCCGCGCACCGTCACGATGATGGACGGATCGGACGGGTCGGCCTCCACCTTCTCGCGCAAGCGCTTGATGTACACGTTCAGGGCATTGTCGGACACGTATTCCCCGGCACTGTCCCAAATGGCGTCGCGCAGGTTCTCGCGGGTAACGAGCTTGCCCTTGCGCTGGAGAAAGTACAGCAGCAGCCGGTATTCCAGGACCGAGAGGAACACCTCGGTCCCGCCCCGGGTCACGGCGCCGGAACTCACGTCGAGCCGCACGTCGCCCACGGTCAGCACGTTGTCGGCGGGGCTCGTGCGCCGCAGGGCCCCGCGCATGCGCGAGACCAACTCCCGGGCGCGGAAGGGCTTGGCAATGTAGTCGACGGCCCCCATATCCAGGCCGGCCACAGTGGAGTACTCGTCGTCGGAGGCGGTGAGGAAGATGACCGGCATGTCCGGCGCCACCTCCCGGGCGGCGGCGCACACGGCGAACCCGTTGCCCTGGGCCAGGGTCACGTCCAGCAGGGCGATGTCGAAGTGCTCGGCGGCCAAGCGGGCACAGGCCCCGTCCTGGGTCGCCTCGGCGACCACCGAGAACCCCTCGTCGGCCAGCAACTCCGACAGCGTGCGCACGATGGCGCCGTCATCCTCGACCAACAGCACGTTCATGGCGCCTCCTTTCCATCGGCACCATGATACCGTGGGTTGCGCCCCATCCCAAGACCGCCCCGGGAAAAGGATCGCCCCCTTACGGAACCGTAATCACAGCAACGACGCAAGGGGGGCGTCCATACGCAAACGAAGCCAAGGGCGCGAATGGGCCGTAGGGGCAATGGGCCGAAGGAGCGCCGAAGAAACAGGCTCGTGCTCAAGCGCCCCGTTCCACGGAGCCGCCCCGCTCCCGATAGCACTCGCGCCTTAGGCGAGATGGGCCGCCACGACGTCCACGAGGCGACGGGCCACAGCGGCCTTGCTCATGAGGGGCAGCAGCACCTCATCGTCGGCGGTCACGAGCCACACCTCGTTGTCGTCGGCACCAAAGGCGAGCCCGTCGCCCACCTGGTTGGCCACGATCATGTCGGCATGCTTCTTCGCGAGCTTGGCGTGGGCGTTCATGAGCACGTCGTCGGTCTCGGCGGCGAATCCCACCACATACTGGTCGTCGCGCTTGCCCGCGGCCAAAGTAGCCAGAATGTCCGGATTCTCCGTGAGGGGCACGTTGGCCAGTGCCTCATCGTCGCGGCCCTTCTTCAGCTTGCGGTCGGCCGGATTCGCCGGACGCAGATCGGCCACAGCCGCGGCGAAGATGGCCGCATCGGCCACGGGGAATACCTCGGAGGCGGCGGCCAGCATGTCGCGGGCCGTCTTCACGGACACCACCTCCACGCCCGCCGGTGCCGCCAGAGCCACCGGCCCCGACACGAGCACCACCCGGGCACCGGCGGCAGCCGCGGCCTCGGCTATGCAATAGCCCATCTTGCCCGAAGAGTAGTTGGAAATGTAGCGCACCGCGTCGATGGGCTCCACCGTGGGGCCCGCCGTCACGAGCACCGTGCGGCCCGCGAGCGCGCCGGCTGGCATCGTCGCCGCCCCATCGGCCACAGCCGCCGGCAGCGGAGCAGCGCTGGCCGCAGGTGCACCGGGTGTCGCAATCTCCCCCGATGCCGCTGGCATCAGCCCATCACCGGCCCCGGGCACGTCCGCCGCTTCCCCCGACGCCGCGCCGGCCGCCACGACACTCCCTGAAGTTGACACGCAAGGCACCGCAGCTCCAGCCACCGGCTGCGCCCCTTCGTCGCCTGAGGCGCCGCGGCCCGCAGAAACGGCGCGCAATGATTCAACCACCGTGGCGAACGGCACTTCCCCATAGGACTCGCAGGCAGCCCGCAGGGCTTCCTCGCCCACCCGCTCGGCCAACAATGCCAGCGTCTCGCGCACAATGATCGCCGGGTCGGCCAAGCGGCCGCGCCCCACATCCCCACAGGCCAAATAGCCCGCATCCCCTTCGATGAAGCGCACGCCGCGCGCCCGCAGCGTGGCCATGTTCGCCTGAGTGGCCGCCGCCTCGTACATGTGCACGTTGGCCGCCGGCGCGATGGCGAGCGTTGCCGTGGTGGCGAGCGCCGTGGTGGACAGCAGATCGTCGGCGATGCCGCAGGCCACCTTCGCCATCACATTGGCCGTGCAAGGCGCGATGAGGAACACGTCGCACTCCTGGGCCAGCGAGATGTGATGAATGGGGTCGGACGGATCGTCGAACAGACCCACGGCCACCTTCTCGTGGGTCAGCGCCCGGAAGGTCACCGGATCCACGAAGTGGGTGCCGTGCTCGGTCATGACCACCTTCACCCGCACGCCCGCCTTCTGCAGCCCGCGCACAATCTCGCAGGCCTTATAGGCCGCAATGCACCCGGTCACACCCACCAAGACACAAGGCCGCTCCACGCTCATATCAACCTCCTGAAACGATTTCCCCGCAATCTCAACGAGCCTGTCGCTGGAAAACAAGGGTATAGACGTACACAGTATCGAGGGCATCGAAATACTCGTAGAAAATATCGAAGGGATCGACGACCATCTTTAAGACGCCCTCGCCGAACTCCGCTCGGATCATCCTGGGGATATTGCGCGAGCCAATGGAAGGCACAGCCTCGATGATATCCAAGGTATCGTAGATTTTCTGCTCCACTCGCGCAGAGGTCACTCGGGAGAGCTCCCGGGCGAACCGCGGCGCGTAAACCATCTTAGCCATGCTGGGCCCGCAGCGCGGCAACCGCCTCGCGAAGGGCATCGGTGCCCTCGATGCCAAGGCCCGCCGCAATCTGCTCGCGACCTTCAAGAATACCGCTCCGCACCAGCTCAACGTAATCAGCATCCGCCTCGCCGGCAGGCGCAATCACCACCCAGGGCTTCGAGTTCTTGAACACCGTCACGCGCTCCCCCGTCTCGCTTACCGCCGAGGCGATGCGCGAGAAATTGGTGCGAGCCTCCGCTGCCGTAGCCGTCAAAACTGTCATTGCAGCCTCCTTTGTTAGCCTAGGGGGAATTTTAGCGTAAATTCAAGCGTAAATATAGCCTCCCTATACTTCTGTCATCGCTCTGAAGTCGCAAAGAGTCATAAGAAAGGGGCAGCTCAAAGGCTGCCCGACCTCAGACCGTCGACAGGCGAAGGAGCATCTCCCTTCGCCGCCTGCCCAACAGCCTCTACATGTTCACGCAGTGGATCTTCTCGCCGCGCTCCAGGTAGGCCATGACTTCCTCCACGGCCATCTTGGCGCAGTTGTCCTCGGCCTCGGCAGTGGAGGCGCCCAGGTGCGGCATGACGATGGCGCGCTCCATCTTCACCACGGCCGGGTTCGCGAAGTCGGTCACGTAGGCGCTCACCTTGCCGCTCTCCAGGGCAGCGGCCATGGCCGCATCGTCCACGAGCACGTCGCGGGAGAAGTTCAGGAACACCACACCGTCCTTCATCTGGTCGATGGCGTCGCCGTTGATCATGAGCTTGGTGGAGGGCAGCGCCGGCACGTGGATGGTGATGAAGTCGCAGGCCGGATACAGCTTGGCCAGGTCATCGGCGAACTCCACCGTGGGGGAGATCTTCTCGTGCACGGTGATGCCGTCCATGGCCGGGTCGTAGCCGATGACCTTCATGCCCAGAGCCTCGGCCGCCTGCGCCACCTTGGCCCCAATGGCCCCCAAGCCGATGACGCCCAGGGTCTTAGCGCAGATCTCGCCGCCGGCGAACTGCTTCTTGGCCTTCTCGGCGGACTTGCCCACATTCTCGTCGTCGGCGTTGTCGCGCACCCAGGCCACGCCGCCGATGATGTCGCGGGAGGCCAGTAGCATACCGGCCAGCACCAGCTCCTTCACGGCGTTGGCATTGGCGCCCGGGGTGTTGAACACGGCGATGCCGGCCTCGGCGAAGGCGTCGAGCGGGATGTTGTTCACACCGGCGCCGGCGCGGGCCACGGCCTTCAGGTTCGCGGGAATGTCCATGGCGTGCATGTCGGCGGAGCGCACCAGGATGGCGTCGGCCTCTTCCACGTTGTCGGTCAGCTCGTACTCGTCGGTGAGCAGGGCCAGGCCCTCGGCGGAGATGTTGTTCAGGCAGTGGATCTTGTACATGGAGCGCTCCTTCTCGCATTTCGCGGAACCCAGGTTCAAATACCGTCCCTAGCATACCGCGAAACCGTCCCGGTGCCCGACGGGCGCCGCCCTGCGGGGCAAATGCGGCTCGCTATGGCGTGACGGCGTTGGCGTGGTGCACGAAATCGCGAATGTGCTCGACGAAGCGATCCCGGGCCTCGGCCAGATCGCCCCCCTCGCCGCCGATGTAATAGAGCGTGGTGGTGAGCACCATGCCCACCAGGGCCACGGCCTCGAAGGCGGCATCGATCTCGGGGCGCACCGTGCCCTCGCGCTGGCCGCGCTCGAGCTGGGCCTGCAACAGAGCCAGCAGGCGCTGCTCGTGGCCGCGCATGGCCTCAGACCAGGCTCGGCCGGGACGCCACAGCTCCGCCACGAAGAAGCGGCCGAAGGCATCATTCTCGAAGATGACCGAGGCGAACAGCTCCACCATGGCAATGAGGGCATCAGTAGCCGTGGGCGCTTCGGCGGCAATGGCCTCGAAGGAGGTGATGAGCTCGCCGATGCCCTCCACGAGAATGCTCTCGGCAATATCGGCCTTGCTGGAGAAATAGTAGTAGGCGACGCCCTTGGAAACGCCGGCCTCCTCCACGATGCGATCCACCGTGGCCTCCGAGTAACCGCGCGCGGCGATGACGGAAAGGGCCGCGTCCAGAAGCTGGCGGCGCGTCGCATCCGCCTTGCTCGTCCTCGCCTTCTGCCGGGCCACGCCGCTCCTCCCTCGGGTCTGCTCATGGGTACTGCCGAAAATTATACCCTTCGCGCTCCGGTGGAATTCGCGAACGGGAACGATCATCAATTCCCCAATTCCCTGACCTGTTGACTCAACATAAATAACCGATTATCCCCTGATAGACCCTGAATTTCTCCCTATTTCAACCATCGGATGCCAAGTTGGGAAAAGAATTGCTACAATGCGCGAAAGCCAACCTCGATCCCATTGAAAGGAACAGGCCATGGCAGCGAAGATCATCAGATTTCCGGTGGATCCGCGCACGAGGGCCCAGGGGACGGCCCGCGCCACCGAAGGGGGAGCATCTCTCGATCTCGTCATCGAGCTGGCCGACACCGATCCGGCCCTGTTCCGCTGCGCCACGGTACGCGCCGACGACTCCCTGGCCGACCTCCACGCCCTCATAGCCGACCTCTTCGGCTGGGACGGCGGCCACAACTACTTCTTCAGCCACGGGAGCAACCGCTACGAGGATCCGGCCCTCTTCCGCAGCCGCGATCCGCTCATCAGTCGCTGCCTCAAGCTGTACTCGGCCGCCGACGTGCCCCTCGGCAACGTGCTCGGCGGCACCGAGACGCCCCTTTTCTACGCCTACAACCTGGGAAACTGCTGGGAGTTGCGCATCTCCGTTCGTGCGGAGGTCGCCCTCGAGCAGTTCGGCTAGGACGTCGGAGGCCGAACGGAGAGGGCGGTCCCGGCCGGAACCGCCCTCTGCTTCGCCCCTCCCAATCCGACTCCGGACGCGGCGCCCTTAGGCCAGCATCAAATCGAGGGCGGCGAAGAGCTTGTCCATCTCAATGGGCTTGGTCAGGTGGCCATCCATGCCGCAGCGCAAAGCCCGCTGGCGGTCCTCCTCGAAGGCATCGGCGGTCATGGCCAGAATGGGAATGGCCGCCAGGCGATCATCCTCGAAGCGGCGGATGACCTTGGTGGCCTCATACCCGTTCATGACCGGCATCTGCACATCCATGAGCACCAGCTGGAAGTGGTCGGGGCCGGCCTCGCGCAGGGCATCCACGGCCTGCTGGCCGTCCACGGCGTATTCCACGATGAAGCCCTCGTCCTCCAGCAGGGTGATGGCGATCTCCCGATTCAGATCGTTGTCGTCCACGAGCAGGATGCGACTGCCGCGCATGCGGTGATCGGAGCCGAAGCTCGTCATCGGCGCCGGGGCCGCCACCGCGCCCGCGCCCGACCCCAGGGCCAACGTCAGCTCGATAGTGAACAGGGAGCCGACGCCCTTCTCGCTTTCCACGGCAATGGTACCGTGCATCATGTCCACGAGGTTCTTCGTGATGGACATACCCAGGCCCGTGCCCTGGATGCCGCTGATGGTGCTCGTGCGCTCCCGCTCGAAGGGGTCGAAGATGTGCTCCACGAACTCGGGGCTCATGCCAATGCCCGTATCCGACACCGTGAAGCGATAGCGGCCGTAGCCCGCCGGAGCACCGTCCACTTCGGTGACATGCACTTTGATGAAGCCGCCGGCCTTGGTGAACTTCAGGGAATTTCCCAACAGGTTCAGCAAGATCTGGTTGATGCGCAGCTTGTCGCAGCGCACGTTGGGATGCTCGATGCCCTCCGCATTCACCGTGAGGTACAACTGGCGGGCACTCGCCTCGGCCTGGATGATGCTGTACAGATCGTCCAAGAGCACCGTGAGGTTGCAGGGCTGCTCGTCGAGGGCCACCTTGCCGCTCTCGATGCGGCTCATGTCCAAGATGTCGTTGATGAGGCTCAGCAGATGGGTGGAGGAGGACTGGATCTTGTCCAGGTACTCCCGCACTTTCTCCGGCTGGTCGATGCGACTGCCGGCCAGGGCGGTGAAGCCGACGATGGCGTTCATGGGCGTGCGGATGTCATGGGACATATTTGACAAAAAGGCGCTCTTGGCGGCGCTGGCCTTGTTGGCCCGCTCGAGAGCCTCTTCCAGCAGCGCCCGGCGCTTCATCTCGTCGCGCGTCTGCACATCGACGCTGCGGAAGCCGAGCACGATGTTGTGATGCTCGGGCCAGCTGCCCGTGCGCACGGCCGTGACCTGGCAGTATTCCACTGTATCGCCGCGTCGGGTGCGGTAGTTCACATGAACGCGCTTGTCTTCGGCCAGCTCTTCCCGCAGAGCGGCGGCCGACAGCGACGCCCGCACCATGGCCCGATCCTCTTCGCAGACGATCTGGTCCATGTAAGCGCCCAGGCACTCCTCCAGTACGAGCGAGCCGAAGAAGATTTTGTCCAAGCCGCGCTCTTCCTCGGCCGCCACGCGCAGGGGGATGCCCTCGCCGCTATCAAGATCGAAGGAGCAGACGAGCAGATAGTCCTCGGACAGGGCGTGGATGAGCTCCCGCTGGTAGCGGTCCTTCTGCACCTCTTCCAGCTTCTTGTCGGTGTAATCCAGCAGGAAGCGCTGGTAGAGCAGCTCCCCGTCGCTTTCCACAAGCTTTACGTTGCCGAGCACGTGCAGGATGTCGCCGTTGTCGTGGCGCACCCGGTACTCGGTGCTCACTGAATCGCCCACGGCCTTCAACGTGGCGATGCTCGCCCGCAGCCGATCGGCATCGTCGGGCAGCACCGAGGGGGCCACCATATCGAAGCCGTTGCGCTGCAGTTCCTCTTCCGAGTCGTAGCCGAGAATGTTCAAGGCCGCCTGGTTGATGCCGATGATGCGATGACCATCGTGGGAGTGGGTTATGACGCCGCATTCCATGGAGGTGAAGATGGTCTCGAGGGTGCGGTTCTTATCGACGATCTCGTTCTCGTAGGCCCGTTCCTGAGTGACATCGATGGCCACGCCCACGGTGCCCATGACCGAGCCGTCGATATTGTAGAGGGGCGACTTGTAGGTGGTGAGCAGGCGCGTTCCGTCGCCGGTCTGCACCACCTCCTCAGAGACGATGGTGGATTCGGTTTCCATGACCTGGCGCTCCGATTCGATGCACGCCGGGTCATCGGCCTCCACATCCCAAATATAGGCATGGCCGCGGCCCTGCACATCGTCCTTGGTCTTGTTCACCGTGCCGCAGAAGGCGTCGTTCACTTTATGGTGGATGCCGTCGGCAGACTTGTACCACACGAGGCAGGGAATGGAATTGATGGTGGCCTCGAGGTACTGGGCCGTCTCCCAGGAATCGGCATAGCGCTTGCAGCCGCGCTGCCAATGGTTGTAGCGATAGGAGAATTCCGCCGGAGACAGCGGCGCGATCCAGATATCGGCAATGCGGTCGAAGAACGGTTCCAGGGCCTCCACCTGCTCGTGGCGGGCAATGACCATCATGGTAGCCGGCGGCTTCTTCACCGCGCACAACTCTTCGGCCCACGCGGCGGCATCGTGCTTTGTCACGTCCACGAACAGCGCATCGGCCTGAGCCGTCAAAGCGGCATCGGGGGCGGCGGTGCGCTGGTAACTATGGGAGAACGGGGCCAGCGGAGCTGTGCTCTCCACGATGTGGGCCGCCTCTTCGCTGAGGCCGACCAGGCAGAAGTTGACCGGGCAGTGGTACATGACAGGCGTCCTTCACAGGGTACCGGACAGTTGATGGAAACGTTACGGTAAGGCAACGGTTTCCATCACGGTAGTATACCAAGTTAATGCCGACTTTATCTGCGCATTTCCGCGATGACCCCCGAGGCGGCCCAAATTTGCTATAGTGAACGCCTTCCCAACCGTCGTCTGCCCAGGAGGTGCCCCGTGCCCCGCGATCGCGCCCGTCGCCCGTCGCTTGTCGTCCGCTGCTTGCGGGCACTGGCCCTCGCGGCCCTGGCCCTGGCGGTAATCGTCGTGGCGGCGAACGCCATCACCGTGGGCACCACCCGCGGCAACGTGCACACCGTAGCCCAGACCGCCGAGCTCCTCGAAGGGCAGCCGGCCGATGCCGTAGTGGTGCTGGGGGCCAGCGTGCACGCCGACGGCACTCCGAGCGACATCCTGGCCGACCGCCTGGAAGTGGCTGTGGATCTGTACCGTTCCGGCGCTGCACGGGCCATCATCGTGAGCGGCGACAACCGCTCCTCCCACTACAACGAGTCCGACGCCATGAAGGCCTTCTGCGTGGATTTGGGCGTTCCCAGCGCCGACGTGTACGTGGACCACGGCGGCGTCGGCACCTACGAGTCCATGTACCGGGCCCGTCATGTTTTCGGGGCCGAGCGCATCATCGTGGCCACCCAGGCCTACCACCTCTATCGCGCCATGTTCGCCGCCGACTGCCTGGGCATGGAGGCCTGGGGTGTGGCCTGCGACAAGGGCGCCTATAACGACCAGGCCCGCTACAGCATGCGCGAGGCCCTGGCCCGCACGAAGGACTTCCTGGCCGCCCTGCTGCGACTTCCCGTGGACACGGGCGGCGAGACCGTCTCACTCGATGCCCCGGGCGACCTCACCTAAGGAGACGCGGTGCAGACCATCTCGACCGAACTGGACATGCTCGTCGCCAACCTCGGCGAAGAGGCGGCCCGCGCGATGAAGCGGGCCCGCAACAAAGAGCGCTACCGCGCCGCCGTGGAGCGCACGTGGCGGATGCGCCCGGAAGTGGCCCGGCTCATCCTGGCCCATACCAATGGCATCTTCATCGCCAAGGACGAGCGCCCCCGCCGCGGCCCCGATCGCGACCGCGACTGGTGGGTGTTCGGCATCTACCTGGACGACGCCATGGTGCGCACCGAGGTGGATGCCTGGCAGTCGGTGCTTCTCCAAACCCTGCGCGACGAGGGCATCTCCGTGGACGAGCTGCGCTTCCTCCCCGCCAAGTGGGATATGCGCGCCCGCAAGCTCTTCCCCGAGATAGCCGCCGGACGCGAAGAGCCCGCGACCAGCGAGAAAAGCGCCCGCGGCCCCTGGCGCGGCCAAGACGAGTCCCGGGCCCTGGATACGGTGAAGAAGGCGGTGTGCCTCGTGTTCGAGGACACGGAGCAGGCTTGGGCGCTGCTCGAATCGGTGCGCGGCGCCGCCTTGGACGAGGTGCTCTTGCGCGAGCCCACCGACACCGGCTCCCGCCGCGACGGCAAGACCCAGGGGAAGAAGAGCTACTGGTTGCGGCTCTACGTAGACGACGTGGCCGCCACCGAGCACCTCCTCGGTGCCTACGGCGAGGCCATCCGCTCCCGGGCCTACCGCCTCGGCCTGCGCATCCGCAAGATCGTCGTGCGCCCGGCCGGCGCGAAGCTCGCCGGCCAGCACGCCTTCTACCGACAGGGCCCCTCGCGCCCCCTCCCCCGACCGGGCCGCTAAAGCACGCGCCCGGGATCTCGTTGCACCTCTCCCATTGCGGGAGGGGACGCCCCTTGGCGCAGACCTCTGAGCGCCCCGCGAAGAACGCGATAGGTAAAGAAAGAGCCCCACGCCAGCAGCAAGTGTGCTGGGACGGGGCTCTCATGCGTGCGTTCCTTCCGCTCTTTCTTTCATCTCGTTCGCAGCGGGAAAGAGCGCTCAGCGGGCTGGGCCAAGGGGCGTCCCCTTCCGCAGCCCGAAAAGGCTTTGCCTACACCGCCACGATGTTCACGAGGCGGCCGGGCACGTAGACTTCCTTCTTCACCGACTTGCCCTCGATGGCGCCGGCCACGGCCTCGCGGGCGGCAGCCAGCACGTCGGCCTCGGGGGCGTCGGCGGCCACCAGGATGCGGGCCTTCACCTTGCCGCAGATCTGCACGGCCAGCTCCACCTCGTCGGCGCGGGCCTGCTCGGGATCGAAGGTGGGCCAGGGCTCGCCGTAGAGGAAGCCCTCGCGGCCGAGGGCCTGCCGCCACAGCTCGTCGGTGATGTGCGGCGCGATGGGGGCCATGAGCTTCACGAGGGTCTCGGCCACGTCCGCATCCAGGGCCCGATGGTCGGGGCAGGCGGCGCGAACGTCGGGGCTGAAGGCACGCAGGTACTCACCGGCGGCGTTGGACAGCTCCATGATGGCGGCGATGGCGGTGTTGAAGTTGTTGCGCTCGATGTCGGCGCTCACCTTCTGCACCACGCGATGGCGCTCGCGGTTCAGCTTCTGGGCCAGCTTCACGGCCACCTCGGGCTCGGGCGCAGCCGTGAACAGCGTCTCATCGCCGGCCTTGCCGCACAGGTCGTGCACCTGGCGCCACAGGCGGTTCAGGAACTTGTACATGCCCGGCAGGCCGTCGTCGTTCCACAGCTTCTCCTTCTCGGGCGGCCCGAGGAAGAGGGTGTAGGAGCGCACGGCGTCGGCACCGTACTCGGCGATGATGGCCTCGGGGGACACCACGTTGCCCTTCGACTTGCTCATCACCTCGCCGTGGGCGTCCAGCACCATGCCCTGGCACAGCAGGTTGGTGAAGGGCTCGTCGAAGTCGAGCATACCCAGATCGCGCAGGACCTTCGTGAAGAAGCGGCTGTAGAGCAGGTGCAGGATGGCATGCTCGATGCCGCCGATGTACTGGTCCACGGGCATCCAGCCGTTGGCCTTGGCGGGATCGAAGGGGGCGTGGATGTTGTGCGGGTCGGTATAGCGCATGTAGTACCAGCTGGAGCATGTGAAGGTGTCCATGGTGTCGGTCTCGCGCCGAGCCGGCGCGCCGCACACCGGGCAGGTGCACTCGGCGAAGCCGGCGTGGGTGGCCAGGGTCTCGCCGGCGGCCAGGTCGATGTCCTCGGGCAGGCGCACGGGCAGGTCCTCCTCGGGCACCGGCACCACGCCGCAGGTCTCGCAGTGGATGGCGGGAATGGGGTTGCCCCAGTAGCGCTGGCGGGAGATGAGCCAGTCGCGCAGGCGGAATTCCACGGTGCGCTTGCCACGGCCCGCCTCCTCCAGGGCGGCCACGATGGCGGCCTCGCCCTCGGAGTGCTTGCCGCCGGTCATACCCGTGTAGGGACCCGACTGCACGAGGGTGCCCTCGGCGGCGTAGGCCTCGGGCCAGTCCACGGTCGTGACCACGCGGTTCCGCTCGTCTTTCAGCGACGGGTACAGCGGGTCGTCGTCGCCCAGAATGATGGGGATGATGGGCAGATCGTACTTGCGGGCGAACTCGAAGTCGCGCGCGTCGCCGCAGGGCACGGCCATGACGGCGCCGGTGCCGTAGTCGGCCACGATGTAGTCGGCCACCCATACGGGCACCTTCTCGCCGTTGATGGGATTCACCACGTAGCGGCCCGTGAACGCGCCGTGCTTCTCGTGGTCGCCCTGGGCCCGCTGCACGGCGGTCACCTTCTTAGCGGCCTCCACGAGCTCCATGACCGGCGCCTCGTATTCCGTGCCCGCCACCAGGCCGTGCAAGAGCTTGCTCTCGGGGGCCAGCAGGAAGAAGCTGCAACCGAAGAGCGTGTCGGCGCGGGTGGTGAACACGGTGATGATGTCGTCTTCCGTCGGCTCGGCCGGCACGTTGCCCTCGGCGTCGCACAGGATGAAGTCCACGTTGGCGCCCTCGGAGCGGCCGATCCAGTTGGCCTGCTGCTGCTTCACGCGCTCGGGCCAGCCTTCCAGCTGGTCCAGGTCGTCCAGCAGCTCCTGGGCATAGTCGGTGATCTTGTAGTACCACTGGGTCAGGTCACGCTTCTCCACCTCGGAGTCGCAGCGCCAACAGCGCCCCTCGATGACCTGCTCGTTGGCGAGCACCGTAGCGCAGCTGGGGCACCAGTTCACCGGGCTGTTGCGGCGCTCCACCAATCCGCGCTCCCAGAATTTCAGGAAGATCCACTGGCCCCAGCGGTAGTACTCGGGATCGCAGGCCACCACCTTGCGGTCCCAGTCGTAGGAAAAGCCCATGCGCGTGAAGCTCTTGCGCTGGGTCTCGATGTTCTGGTAAGTCCAGATGGCCGGATGGCTGTGGTGCTTCACCGCCGCGTTCTCGGCGGGCAGGCCGAAGGCGTCCCAACCCATGGGATGCAGCACGTCGAAGCCCTGCATCTTCGCGTAGCGGGCCGCCACGTCGCCGTAGGTGTAATTGCTCGCGTGCCCCATGTGCATGTCGCCGGAGGGGTAGGGGAACATCTCCAGCACGTACTTCTTCGGACGATCGGAGTTCTCCGGCACGCAGAACAGGCCGGCTTCCTCCCAGGCCAGCTGCAGGCGCGGCTCGATCTCATGGGGATTGTAGGCTTTCATGGCACTCCCTCGGAAACGTCGTTGAAATAGGCAATGCCCCATTATAACCGTGATTTTCCCCAGCGGAAGGGGCACCTCGCCACCGCGTCCCTCCCCCACCTGAATGGGCCCCTCACATCCGCCAAGCGAACTGGGCCGGAGATCTTTCCGCCTACCGCACGCGACGCAGAGAGGCGCCGCAGTTCCAGCAGGCTTCGCGGGTACCGTCGTTGTCGGCGGCGCACACCGCGCAGGTCTTCACCGGACGGGGGGCCTCCACCTCGTCGGTGGGCAGCGGCACCTCGACCTCGTCGTCGGCCAGACGCGCCATGGCCGCCCGAATCCCTTGCACCCCGGTGATGCGCGCCACTTCCAGCTTGTCGCTGCGTCCTTTTTCTGCCATTCCGCTGCCCCCATCCTTAGGTGGTTTGTCTTTCGGCTACCATGAATGAAACCATTCTCCGCCTTGTTGGCCGTAAAGTGGCTTGAAAATGACGGTTTTGGTACCCGGAGGCTCGATTCTCGACGTAAAGCGTATTACTGACGCAACGTTTTCCCTGTTCGTGTATTACCGCGGCCGATTTCAGCCTCTTTTCGGTTCCAAACTCGTCATTTTCAAGCCAAAATACGAGGTATCAGGCGAAGATGTCACGAAACGGTCGTTTTCAAGCAGCCCGTCCGTGCGCGAGCGCACGCCGCTGGGCACCCGTGCGAGCGAGCATCATCAGTCCCCGTGCGCGGCCGTGCGGCACCGCACCGCTGCGCCCGAACGCGTGGCACCGCCCCGTCCCCGAAGGAGTCCCCATGAACTTCCATAACGCATCGTTCAAGGCCGCCTACGGCACGTCGGCCCAGCTGCCCCCCTCCACGGGCCCCGAGGTGTCCTTCGCGGGTCGGTCGAACGTGGGCAAGTCGTCGCTGCTCAACAAGCTCATGTATCGCAAGGGCCTGGCGAAGGTGTCATCTACCCCCGGCAAGACGGCCACCATCAACTTCTACGACGTGGACGGCCGCGACCTGGTGGACCTGCCCGGCTACGGCTTCGCCAAGGTGTCGAAATCCGAGAAGGGCCGCTGGAGCGACCTCATCGAGGGCTACTACAACCAGGACCGCGCCTTCGCCCTGGTGGTGTCGCTCATCGACATCCGCCACGACCCCTCGGCCCTCGACCGCAACATGGTGCGCTTCCTGCAGGACGCCGAACTGCCCTTCGCCATTGTGCTGACCAAAGCCGACAAGCTGTCGAAGCAACAGCAGCAGAAGCAGCGAGCCGCCATCAAGAAGGCCCTCGATCTGCCCCGCGGCGTGCCCATGGTGGTCACCTCATCGGAGAAGGGCGACGGCATCGACGAGCTGCGCACCCTCATCTCCCGGGCTATGGAGCGCTAGCCCCATCTGCTCGCGGGCCGGCACCTCCTCGCCGCTCGCCTGGTGCCAGCCGCTCCCTAGCCAGTCTTCCCGCCCCATCGCTCCTCCACGCTGCCCCCCGCGCCGCCCTGGCGTTTTTCCACCCCCCCGCCTCTTCCCCGCGCGAACGATCCCGAAAAAGGCGAACGCCCCGGCAAGGGCACCGGGGCGTTCAGGAGAGAGAGGAGGGGCCATCGGCATAGGCCGAGGCAGAGAATTGGTTGTTACTCGACGATCTCGGGCATCAGCACCGCAGGGGCTTCCGCAGCCGGAGCCGCCGCCTTCGCGCCCTTCGGCGTGCCGAAGAAGAACCTCATGTAGTGCACGAAGACGTAGGTGACCATCACGGCCGCGAACACCGTCTCAAGGGCGATGAGCGCTTCCACCATGGGCAGAGCGGGAATGGTCACGCCAGCGGCATAGAGAGCCTGCATGCCCTTGCCGAGGGCCATGGCGGAGATCACGAAGGGGAAGGTCATGGCCGCGTAGCTCGGATAGAACTTCAGGGCGAGGAACTTCGGCAGCTGGGTGGCCACGCCCACGAGCATCACCTGGCCGAGGCCCATGAGCACGCCCACAAACAGCGGGTCGGGATTCGGCGTGACAGCCAGATAGCCCACGAGCGACAGGCCCATCGGAGCCGCGAAGATGCAGAACAGCGGGCGGGCGGGCTCGGGAATCTCATGCTTGAGGTAGCGGGCCACCACCGTGGCCAGCAGCACCGCGAAGCAGGCCAGGCCGAACCAGAAGATGCCGCGGCCGAAGGCCTCCATGCCGAAGACGGGCGAGGTAACCGCCGCCACGATAATGCCCACATAGCAGATGAAGTACGTGGGGAAGACCTCAGAGAGCTTGAAGCGGCGAATGAAATGGGCCGTGAACCACCCCATCAGGATGAAGTGACCCGCAATGGCCGCGCACCACAGCCCGAACGCCGGCACGATGGCCACGGGAGCCAGGTAGCCGGCCAGCTGCATGAGGGTCATGAAGAACGTGGCCGAAACGCTCGCGAAGATGGAATTCTGCAGATCGTCGCGGATCATGGAGGGGAACAGGATCACCTTCGCCACAATCATGGCCACGAGGAACAGAGAGAGGGCACCGCAGATAATATGGGCAACCTCGGCGTAGGGTTGCAGCAGATTACCCAGAGCGGCCAGGCCAAGGGCCACGCCCGCCGTGGGAATCGGCACTTTTTGAATGATGTCGCGCATGGGCATCGCCTTTCAGAGGGGCACATTGATCGATGCAGGGTGTTCGACCACGGATCGCCGGGGGAGCCGCAGCGGGCCGCAGGAACTCAGTACGGCTATTATGCGCTCTCGGTTACCAAATGAAAACTTATATATATTTATGCTGTCATAACTTGAGATTATGGTTATAGTCAAGGGGATCGCCGCGCCGAAAGGATTCCCATGCAGGACTTCCGCGTCAAGACCTTCCTCACCGTATGCCAGACCCTGAACTACACGCGGGCGGCCGAGGAGCTGGCCCTCACCCAGCCCGCCGTGTCGCAGCACATCAGCTACCTCGAGCGCGAGTACGGGGCCAAGCTGTTCACCTACCGCCACAAGAAGCTCGAGCTCACCCGCGCCGGACGGGTGCTACGCGACGCCCTGGCCACCATGGCCCATGACGACGCCCTGCTCCATGAGCGCATCGCGGAGGTGGCCCACGGTGCCGCAGTGCCCCTGCGCATCGGCATGACCCTCACGGCCGGAGAATACGTGGTGGCCGAGCCCCTCGTCCGCTACCTGGCGGCCCACCCGGAGATTCGCGCCTCGGTGCGCTCGGGCGGCACCAAGGCCCTGCTCGACCTGCTGGCCGCCGGGGCCATCGACTGCGCCTTCGTCGAGGGGCTCTTCGACAAGAGCGCCTTCGCCGGCGACACCTTCCGCACCGAGAATCTTGTGTGCATCTGCGCCGCCCATCATCAGTTCGCCCGCGAGCCCGCCACCTTGGACGACCTGCTCGGCGAACGCCTCATCCTGCGCGAGGAGGGCTCGGGCAGCCGCGCCGTGCTCACCCACGCCCTGGCGAAGCGCAATTTGAGCCCCAGCGCCTTCGCCGACAGCTGCGTGGTGGAGAGCCTCGACATCATCAAGATCTTCGTAGCCGGCGACCTGGGCATCTCCTTTGTCTACGAGGCGGCCATTCAGCGGGAGCTGGCCGCCGGCACTCTGCGCATCGTGCCTTTGGCGGGCGAGCCCATCACCCACGACATCTCCTTCGTGCGCCTGCCCCACAGCATCTTCGAGGACGACCTGCGCGCCCTGTTCGAGGGCCTCGCATAGAAAAGGCGCACCCCGCAGGGTGCGCCTCAAGTCAAGCAATGGAGTGGGACGGCTTTACCTGGTAAGAGTGTCCCAGCTGGAACAAGGTTACCGGGTTAAGAGTGTCCCTTTTTTACAGGTCGGCAGCCAGGGTCAGCAGCAGCAGCGCGTCGTGGGCGATGGCGTCGTCCACGATCTCGCGGGTGAGCACGGTACCCTTCGCCACGGTGAAGGAGCCGTCCTCGCTGGCCACGTCGTCCACCAGGGTGGCGCCCACGAGCAGCTCCACGAGCTGGGCATCCTCAGCGGACAGCTCGGGGCCGGCCTCGGCAGCCTCCTCGGCGGCTTCCTCGGCCTCAACGGCCTCTTCGGCATCGTCCTCAGCGGCCACCTCTTCGTCGGCCACCTCCTCGATCACGGCCTCCTCAACCTCGGCCTCGGCAACGCCGGCGCGCAGCTCAGCGGCCGTCTTGGCGCCGTTGTCGACGAAGACGAACTCGGGGGCGAAGAAGACGAAGGTATCGGCAGCGAACACGGTGCCGTCGTCCAGGGTCACGCTCGTCACGGTGCCGTAGACCGGATCGAAGTCGTAGGTGGCCACGGTGCCCAGCTTGTTACCGGTGCGGCTGTAGGCCTCCACGCCCACGAGCTTGAAACCATCGGCGATGAGGGCCTGGGCCTCGGGATCGGAGGCGGCCAGGAAGTTCTCGCGAGACTGCACCGTCACAAAGGTGTCGCCGATGGCCAGGGCGCGATCGAAGGGAAGCGCGAGAGGGGCGTTGGTGGTGGCGCTCGCCACGATGTAGTGGCTTACGGCAAGGGTGTCGCAATTGACGCGCAGTTCGCGCATCTTGCCGATGACCCGGCGGTCGTCCAGGCCCACGACGTTGCGAACGAGAATGGACTCATTAGTCTCCATCTTCAGCTCTTTCTCGAGGGAGCAGGCCGCGCGGGGCAGCCGTGGCGCTCTTTCTTGCAGGTAGGCTTCATTATAGGCGAAACCCGCGCCCGCAACAGCGAGAAGTCGGAGAGGTTTGCTCTGTCCGGGGAAAATCAAGGGCGCCGGAGCACGAGGGGGCGAAAGCCGGGGCGGCCCTATTTGTTCGGGTCGACGCTTCCCTCGGAGGTGGTCACGGGCGTCGTCTCGTCAACCTGGTAGATGTCGCTCGACAGCAGGTCGCGCGTGGTGCGCTCGCCATCCTGGTAGTACACGCGGAAGGCCTCGGACACGTAGTACTGGCGCGAGGTGCCGGCGGCATCGTCACGCTCGTAGCGGCTCACGATCTGGGACGTGGCGTCCACCGTGCGCCCCTCGGGCAGCGGCGCGCCCTCGATGGACACGTCCACCGTCTGCCCCACGGCCTTGGCATGGATGATCATGGGCTCGTCGGTATTGTTCTTCAGGCGCAGGTCGAAGGAGCCGTAGACGATGGTGGCATCGAGGCCGATGGGGGCGTAGTCTGAGGGCACCGAGTGGGGATGGCGCTCCACGATTTCCATATCGGCCTTCACGGCGGCGATGTAGAGGGCCGTGGACACCTGGCACACGCCGCCGCCATCGCCCTGGGCCACTTGCCCGTCGCGAATGACGGCCGCCTCCTGGTAGCCGCGCTCAGCCGAGGTATTGCCCACCACGTCGTTGAAGGAGAACGTGCCGCCGGGCTCGATGACCGTGCCGTCGATGGCCTCGGTGGCCAGGCGAATATTCTCGCGACGGCCGGGGTCGTCGCTCTGGGAAATGGCCTGATAGCTGCCGACGACCTCCAGGCCGGACTCCTCGGGCTGCTCCGTCTCCTCTTCGGAAGTGCCGGGATCGGCCGGAGCGGGCTGGTCGGAGAGGGACTCCGGATCGAGGAACTGGTCGGCCCCGGTCCACAGCACCGGGTTGCCGAAGGCCATGCAGGCGGAAAGGGCCACGGCGCACACGGCCACGAAGGGGGCCACGTAGGGCGAGGCGACGGGCATGCGCGGACGGCGGCCGAAGGCGGGGCGATCCGCCGGCACGCGCGGCTCGACCGGGCGCTCGGCCGCAGCGCGACTGGCCGAGGGACGGCTGTCACTTTGGCGAAGCGTGGGACGAGGGGTGGGGGCCATGGGCTATCCCATCCTCTCGACGGCGTCGAGCTTGATGCGCTCGATGCGGGTGAGCACACTGGCGTTGCGCAGCTCGGCTGCGAGAGCGCGGGCCTTGTCGCCCTGGCCGGCCTTCACGTAGCAGGCCATCTCCTCGAAGCGGGCGCGGCGAGCCTCCGACGTGGAGGACGCAGCCGCAGCGGCCTCGCCGTAGAGACGGGCAGCCACGGGGAACAGGCCCTTGTCGCGCAGGCCCTGGGCCTTGGTGATGAACTCGTTGTAACGCGCATCGCGCGTGGAGGCGGCAGCGGGAGCCGGTGCAGACTCGGGGGTCGGCGCGGGCTCGGCGACCGGGACCGGAGTTGGGGTGGCCGGGGTGGCCGGGGCCGGGATGGCCGAGACTGTCGCGGCGACCGGGGGCTCGGGACGCAGGACGGGGGCAGCCGCGGGCTCCACAACCGGTGCGGGCTCGGGGGCCGGTGCCACGGTCGGCTCGGAGATGGGGGCGGCCGGGGACGGGGCCGCAGCCGGCGCGGGCTCGGGGACAACTGGGGCCGATGCGGCAGCCGGTGCGGACGCGGAGGCAATCGGGGCCGATGCGGGTGCCGGAGCTACGGGCTCGACAGCGATCGCGGTCGGCGCGGGCGCCGGAGCCGCGGGGGCCGCAGCGGCGGCCATGGCGGCGGCCACGGGCTCTGCCGCGGGAACGGCCACGGGGCGCTCCTCGATGGGAGCGCGCTGTTCGGTCGCAGCCGGGACGGCTGCGGGCCGGAGCTCGGGTTCCGAACGGAACGCGGCAACGCGCGGCTCGTCAACGGGCCGCTGCACCGGCGCCTCTTCAACCCGGCGAGGCTCGACAGCGGGGCAGATGCCCGACTCGACGATGCGACGCTCGGGCCGGGGCTCCGCAGCCGACCGAGCCGGGGCGACCGCCTCCTCGCCGCGGCGGGGCTCGGCGGCAACTTCGGCAGCGCGGCGGGGCTCCACGGCAGAACGCCCCTCGGTCGGGGAAGCCGGAGCGGCCGTGCGGGCAGCCGGGGCCGAGGCCGCGGGGGCGTGCTTGGCCACCGGGCGGAACGCCGGCTTGAAAGGGCTTTCCGGACGCGGCGTGAAATCGAGCTCCAGCTGCGGGGCCACGGGAGCGCTGTCGTCCTTGGGAGCCTCGCGGAAGATGGCGGCGAAGTCCACGCTGGCCGGCGGCTCGCCGAGGGCGGGCTCTTCCAGCTCCACCGGCTCCTCCACCTGGGGCAGCGGAGCGGCGGCGCGCGGCTCGGCGGCCGGCGCGGCGGTCTGGCGGCTCTGCGCGGCAGCCTCCTCGGCCTCTGCCGACGGCTTGGCATGAACGCCGCGACGGGAAGCGCCCAGGGGCACCAAGTGGGACGAGGTGGTGCGCTTGTAAGCGAGGATGGGGTTGGGCACCGACGTGGTGTCGGACACCACGAGGTACTGCTCGTCGCCCTCCGGGAAGGGCACCGTCATCATCATGGTGGAGGTCGTATGGGGCGCCTCGGTGCGAGGCTGGAGGGAGGGGGCCATCTCGGGCTCGAACATGCCGTCCTCGCCCTCGTTCTGCTCGATCAGATACTCTTCGATGAACGCCTCGGTGCGCTCGGCCCGCTCCTGGGGCTCGTCGGCCTTGGGGGCAGTGCCGCTCTCTTCCGCAGCCCCGGCCGTCTCGGCCGAAACCGCCTCGGCATCCTCGGCAGCCGGAGCAGCCACCGGCGCCTTCTCCTCGACCGTCTCCGCTGCGCTGGCGATCTCATCGCGCCGCTCTTCCCCATCGGCCGCTTCCGGCGCATTATGGAGGTCGCGGAATTCGTTCACGGGGTGGTTGGGGGCCACGGGCATGACGGCGGCCTCCAGGGCCGATCCGGTCTTGGCCTGGCGCGGGCGCCCGTCCTCGCGGCGCTTCGGCTCGGGACGGGAGGACTTCGAGGCCTTCATGATGCCGCTGTAGGCGGCCACGGGAACGACGATGCAAGCGATGGCGAAGAAGGGAGCCGTCCACACCTGGGAGGCGCCCATGGCCACGGCCCAGAACGCAGCAGCCACCAGGGCCATGAGGACGAAGGAAACCGCCACGGCACGGCGCTGGGGAGACGTCGAGCTGAGGCGCAGCCCGATGATGAGGCCAACGATAATGATCAGCACAAAGAGCGCGATGCCGATCGACATATTGCCCACGTCACGTCCTTCCCTCTTGCAAAATGGCGGTCTTATCCATTAAAAGGGCAGTATAGCATCCGTCAAGAATGACGGCACGAGAACGTCAATTTCTTAGAATTATAGACACAACCAGCGGATTTTCGGTCGTTCCAGCGCCCTGCGAGCAGTCCGCGGGCACCTCCGACCCGGCAGCGCCACGCAGGACACTTTGGCGCCCCCGGGCGGCCCATCCGGAAGCAGCCCGGGGGCACCCCCGACCCGCAACGCAGAAGGCGGCCCCGCAGAGCCGCCTTCCCTTCCAAGCCTTTTGGGGCACCTCCTAGCGGGTGTTGCTCGCGTAGGGAGCCTTGTCCTTCAGCAGGACGTCGTGGGCGCCGCCCTCCACGATGGAGGTGGCGCTCACCAGGGTGAGCTTCGCCTTGTCCTGGAACTCGGGGATGGTGAGCGCGCCGCAGTTGCACATGGTGGACTTCAGCTTCAGCAGGGTGATGGCCATGTTGTCCTTCAGGCTGCCGGCGTAGGGCACATAGGAGTCGACACCCTCCTCGAAGGAGAGGTTCTTCTTCTTGCCGCCCAGGTCATAGCGCTGCCAGTTGCGAGCGCGGGCACTCCCCTCGCCCCAGTACTCCTTCATGTAGGTGCCGTTCACCATGACCTTGGCCGAGGGACTCTCGTCGAAGCGGGCGAAGTAGCGGCCGAGCATAACGAAGTCGGCGCCCATGGCCAGGGCGAGCGAGATGTGGTGGTCGTACACGATGCCGCCATCGGAGCAGATGGGAACGTACACGCCGGTCTCGCGGAAGTACTCGTCGCGGGCCTTCGCCACCTCGATGGTGGCCGTGGCCTGACCGCGGCCGATACCCTTGGTCTCGCGGGTGATGCAGATGGAGCCGCCGCCGATACCAATCTTGATGAAGTCGGCGCCCGCGTCGGCGAGGAAGCGGAAGCCCTCGGCGTCCACCACGTTGCCCGCGCCGATCTTCACGGAGTCGCCGTAGTGCTCGCGCACCCATTCGATGGTCAGCTTCTGCCAGTCGGAATAGCCCTCGGAGCTGTCGATGCACAGCACGTCGGCGCCGGCCTCCACCAGCGCCGGAATGCGCTCGGCGTAGTCGCGGGAGTTGATGCCCGCGCCCACCATGTAGCGCTTGTGGGAGTCGAGCAGCTCGTCGGGGTTGGACTTGTGGGAGTCGTAGTCCTTGCGGAACACGAGCGCCACCAGGTGATCGTCGGCGTCCACGATGGGCAGGGAGTTCAGCTTGTGCTCCCAGATGATGTCGTTGGCCTCCTTGAGGGAGGTGTCGGCCGGGGCCACCACGAGCTTCTCGCGGGGGGTCATGAAGTCGGCCACCTTCTCGTCCAGGGACATGCGGGAGAGGCGGTAGTCGCGCTCGGTGACGATGCCCAACAGCTTGCCGTGGGCGCTGCCGTCGGCGGTGACGGGCATGGTGGAGTGGCCGAATTCCTCCTTCAGATCCACCACTTCGCCGAGGGTCATGTCCGGCGAGAGGTTCGCGTCGGAAGTGACGAAGCCGGCCTTGTAGTCCTTCACGCGGGCCACCATGGCGGCCTCGTCCTCGATGGACTGGTTGCCGTAGATGAACGACAGGCCGCCCTCGGTGGCCAGGGCCACGGCCATCTTGTCGTCGGACACGGCGGCCATGATGGCGGACACCATGGGCACGGACAGCTCGAGGGGGCAGTCCTCCTCGCCCTTGCGGTACTTCACCAGCGGCGTCTTCAGGCTGACGCGGGCCGGCACGCAATCGGCGGGCGTATGGCCCGGGACCAACAGGTACTCGTTGAAGGTACGGGACGGTTCATCGAAATAGTAGGCCACGGCTGCGCTCCTTCTTCCACTCGGTGCCCTGGATTCCAGTAATTGACCCATTATAGGACGAGAAGGGAACATGCACCAGAGCGCCGCCATATTTTCGGCAGCGGCCCATGGCGGCAGCGCCTCTCCTACCGCGCCACGGCGGAGCGGCCCCGCAGCAGTGGGGCCTCCTCCGAGCGCGCCACGGCGGAGCGACCGCCATGGAGCTCCGACGGCCGTCCCGCCGCTAGCCTCCCCTACCGCGCCACGGCGGCGTCCATGGCGTCGGCGAAGATGGGCGTGGCCAGGCCGAAGCCGCCGGAGACTTCCAGCAGCTGGCCGGTGGTGGAGGCGCTCTCGTCGCCGAGGAAGTACACCACGGCCGCGGCGATGTCGGCCGGGTCGGCCATGCGGCCCAGGGGAATGTGGCGCAGGAAGAAGGCCTTGAACTCGTCGGAGAGGTTGTCGGCCACGGCGTCGGCGGCGGTCATGCCCGGGGCCACGGCGTTCACGCGGATGTTCGCCCGGGCCAGCTGCACGGCCATGGACTTCGTCATGTGGTTGATGGCCGCCTTCGCCGTGCCGTAGGCCAGCTGGCTGATATCGGGCACGCTGCCGGCGATGGAGCTGATGTTCACGAGGGAACCGCCGCCGGCCTTCGCCATTTCGCGAGCCGCCGCCCGGCAACCGAGAAAGACGCTGCCCACGTTGGCGTCGAGCCCGGCCAGGAAGGAATCGTAGGTGCTGTTCAGCAGGTCCTTGTCCTCGGCCGGGTTCGTGCCGCCGAAGTTGTTCACAAGGCCGTCGATGCGACCCTCGGCGGCCACCACCGTATCGATCATGGACTGGTAGCTGTCGGGCTTGCTCGCGTCGTTGTAGACGCACTTCACGTGCAGACCCGCCGCAGCCAGCTCGTCGGCCTCAGCCTGGGCCCGCTCCAGATTGCGCGCACCGATGTAGGCAGTGGCGCCTTCCTGGGCGCACGCCTTCACGATGGCCGCGCCGATACCGCGCGTCGCCGCCGTCACTACCACCACTTTATCTTGCAGCCGCATGGGGAATCCTTTCGCGCATCCGGGCCTTAAGCCCGGTGAACAGACAACGCCCCCATCATAGAAAAGGCCGCGCGCGAAAGGGAGTGACCGCTCTCACCCGTTTCACGCCCGTTGCCGAAGGCGCCCGTCCGCAACCCGCGCGGGCCCAGAAAAGGGAAGGAGCCCCGAGGGGCTCCTTCTTGTCGCATCTGGCGTTTCCACGCCTGTTTGGTCTTTGCGCGGCTGTATTTCGCGGACCCGTGGGCCCCGTGGCCGCAGGCGAACCCGTTGTAGCGCGGTTTGGCCGCCAGCGTCGCCTCCTCGGCCGACTGTCGCCACACGACGGCGTCCTTCGGCTTCGCCGGCTGCACCGGATGCGCCCGCTTGCGCTTCTTCGACATACCCTCTCACCTCCTTCGCAAGCAACTTCCAACGATCCCATCCTACACTCAAAACGCCATTCTTCGTCAACGAATCACCCTGTTTTTGCACAAGATCTCGAATTATCAGCGTCTAAGAAGGCCTTCCTACTTCCAATTTATATGCTTTACGATAATTTCTCTTGAAAGTGTCTTGTGCAGAGGCTCATAACTCGCGATCTCGTGCATATTCCGTCGGTTGGCTGACCGCAACTATGCAAAAAGCGGCCACCCGCAGGGCAGCCGCTTTCGTCAGACTCGTTTTCCGCAGAGAGCTTAGAACTTGCGGAACTTGTCGGCCGGGGTAAAGCAGATGGGGCACTTCTCGAAGTCGTCGCCCTTGTGGATGTAGCCGCAGATGGGGCACAGGTAGTAGGCCTCGTCGGTGGGGGCGTCGATGTTGTTGTAGGCGTCCATGTACAGCTCGGCGTGCACGGCCTCGGCCAGCTTGGCGCGGGTGAACACCATCTCGGCCTTCTTGTTGCCCTCGTCGATGGCGACCTTGATGAAGTTCGGGTACATGTCGGAGGTCTCGTAGATCTCGCCCAGGGCGCCGGCGATGAGGTTCAGATCGGTGGCGATGCCCTCGGCCTCGGGGGCGGCGGGACGCTCGTAGCCCGGCTCCATCTCGGTGATCACGCCGGCCTCCAGGCCGATGTGGATCTGCTCGGCGGCGCTGGTGGCCTCGAACAGGCGGGCGATCTGGTCAAAGCCCTGATCCTTGGCGGCCACGGCGCAGGCGGCGTACTTGGCGGAAGCACCGGTCTCGCCGCAGACGGCGGCCTTCAGGTTCTCCAGGGTGGTGCCCACCTCGGTGATGGCCTCGGGGACCACGTTGAAGTTGCTGGAGTTCTCGGCGGTAGGAATAACATCACGCAGATTCATGGAATCGCTCCTTCTTGTTCGTCTTCTTGCTTCGGCCGCTTGAAAAATGGCCGCCTGACAGTATAGTGCGCCCAGCGCCTCGCGCGAGCGAAACTGCGAGGCTTCACAAACCCCTTACTTCGCCCGCCCGGGGACCATCGCGCAGCAGTCGCGGCGATCTTTCGTCCACGGGCCATTATGGGGCACGGGCCCTGGTTTTTCCTTGGCCTTGCGCCCATCCGTTGCGGTTTCGTAGCATACTGAAGACAAGCATTCGCACCTTCGAGAAACGAGGTTTTATGGAACGCGAAGTGGCCTGGAAGCAATACGACGAGGCGGCCCTGACCGCCCTGGAGGCGCTGGCCGCCGACTATATCGAATTCATTTCCGTGAACAAGACCGAGCGGGAATGCGCCGCGGCAGCCATCGCCGCAGCCGAGGACGTCGGCTACGATTCCCTGGCCGACTGCATCGCCGCCGGCACCCCGGTGGGCCCGGGCAGCAAGCTGTGGGCCTGCGCCCAGGGCAAGGCGGTCATCCTCGTGCACGTGGGCAGCGAGCCTATGGCCGCGGGTCTGAACATCCTGGGGGCCCACATCGACTCGCCGCGCCTGGATATCAAGCAGAACCCGCTGTACGAGGCCAACGATTTCGCGCTTCTGGACACTCATTACTACGGCGGCATCAAGAACTACCAGTGGACGGCCCTGCCCTTGGCCCTGCACGGCGTGGTGGCCCAAACCGACGGCACCGTGGTGGAGGTGAACATCGGCGAGGATCCCGCCGACCCGGTGTTCTGCGTGACCGACCTTCTGCCGCACTTGGGTGCCCAGCAGCTGGACAAGAAGGGCTCGAAGGTGGTGGAAGGCGAGGATCTGGATGTGCTCGTGGGCAATCGGCCGCTGGTGAGCACCGCCGACCCCTCCGACTCCTCCGATATTGAGAAGGCCGAAGCTCCCAAGGACCCGGTGAAGGCCCTGGTGCTGTCGCTTCTGGCCGACAAGTACGGCATTGCCGAGGAGGATTTCCTCTCCGCCGAGCTGGAAGTGGTGCCCGCCGGCCGTGCCCGCGACCTGGGGCTGGACCGCTCCATGGTCATCGGTTACGGCCAGGACGACCGCGTCTGCGCCTACACGTCGCTGGCGGCCCAGCTGGCCCTGGGCGATGATGTGCCCGCCCGCACCGCCGTGTGCGTGCTGGTGGACAAAGAGGAGATTGGCAGCGTGGGTGCCTCGGGCATGGCCTCGATGTTCTTCGAGAACACCATCGCCGAGATCATGGCCCTGGCCGGGGAGGACGGCCCCCTCGCCCTGCGCCGGGCCCTCACCCGCTCCCGTATGCTGTCCTCGGACGTGTCCGCCGGCTTCGATCCGGCCTACGCGAGCGTCTACGAGGCGAAGAACTCCGCCTATCTGGGCCGTGGCCTCGTGTTCAACAAGTACACCGGCGCCCGCGGCAAGAGCGGCTCCAACGACGCCTCGGCCGAGTACGTGGCCCTCGTGCGCCGCATCATGGACGATGCCGGCGTGAGCTTCCAAACCGCCGAGCTCGGCCGCGTGGATGCGGGCGGCGGCGGGACCATCGCCTACATTCCCGCGAAGTACGGCATGGACGTCATCGATTCCGGCGTGGCCGTGCTCTCCATGCACGCCCCCTGGGAAGTGACGAGCAAGGCCGACATCTACGAGGCCCAGCGCGGCTACGAGGCCTTCCTGCGCGACGCCTCCTAGGCCGGCTGCCCGAGCCCCGACCCAACCCCCACCTATGCCGAAGGGCTCCCCGCGGGGAGCCCTTCCTGGTTTCACGGGTGGGACACCTTACCGGGTAAGGTGTCCCACCCGGCATCCCGCCCCGGTGGCTGCGGCGACGTTCTTGCCGGAGAAGGCAAGGCCCCCGCGGCGGAGTGGTACGCGATTGTCGCGCTGTACTTCCCTACTCGGCAGTCTCAGCAGCTTCTTCGGCCCAGGGGCTCGCGTACACGGCGTAGCTGGCGAATTCGGGAGCGCCCACGGCGTAGATGTCGTAGTCGGCGGCCTTGCCCGGCTCGGTGTCGACGATCTTGAAGTAACCGCCCTCGATCTTGCCGTCCTGGTCGAGCAGGATCACATCGACCCGCGACTGGGTGGCGCCGTCAAGCTGTTCGCTCGCGGTCACGGTGCCCGTGAACTCCTTGGCGCCGAACTCGGTGTCGGCAGCTCCGCCGTCGGTGACGGTGTACACGTCGCCGAGCTTCTGCTCGGTGGCCTGCCAAGAGCCCTCGGGAGTCGTGATGGTGAAGTCTACCGTCGCGGGCTTGGCGCTCGTCGTGGCATCGGCACCCTTACTCGCCGTAGAGCCGGCCACATAGGAATAGTAATAGGTGGAATCGGGCAATACGCCGGGGGTCTCGATGGTCTCGTCGAAGATCACGTTGCCGGCCTCGTCCTTGCCCACCACCTCGATGACGGGATCCACCGCCTCGACGGTCTTGTTGGGGTTCTGCACTTTCACGGCAAAGTCGACCATGCCGTTGTCGGCAGCGAACCAACCGGAATCGACAATCTGGAGCGCGGCGGGGCTCGCCGCCTCCTGTTCGGCCGTGGCCTCATCAACCGGCTCGGCCGTCACCACCTCTTCAGTTTCCTCAACCGTCTCAACGGTCGCCGGAGCCCCGTTGTCCAGGGCGGTCGGCTGATCGGTCTGCGTGGCCGCACAGCCGGCCAGGCTCAGCGCGAACAGGCCGGAGAGAGCCGCCGTGCCCAAAAAGCGAAGTTTCATGTCAATCACCATTCCCTTACTGAGAGGTCCGTGCTCGATGGACGGGAAGGCGCTTCCCCAGGGGAAGCCCTAGGGACATGATGAGGGGAACGAGGGACCGGCGAAGAGCGCGCAGGGGTGCCGTCAGGGCCGCGCCATGGGATTGTTTTCCTAGAAATCGTGGCGTTATACGGGAGAAATATGCACCTTCGACCTCAAGGTTCACGCTGCGTCAACCAAGGTAACGCCCTGGGTGCATGCGGCGTTCGTCGGGAAAACGGCGCGGAAGTGAGCGCCCTTTCTTCCGGAAAAGAAGCCCCAGAAACACGAAACCCGCAGGGAGGGGAGGTCCTGCGGGTTTCGTGGTGGCGAGCGCGAGACGAGGAGATGCACTCGCCACCCCATAAAACAAGAAGAGAGGAGGTGTCTTCCAGTTGCAGAACCTTCGGTTGATCTGGTGATCTTCCGTCGGCCCGTGCCCCTTCTGACAAAAGTTATAGTACGTTAACTCTCACGACTGATCAAGGGTGTTAACCGTGGTTTACACTTTCTCCACAAGTCGCTCAGCCCGAAAGCGCTCAGCCGAAATGTCCTCGCCTCCCCCAGGCGCCGACCGATCCGCGGAGAATGGCCCGGGCCTCGCCAGAAACGGCCGATGGCGAATTGTCACGGGAAGATGGACGCTTATTTACACGACGGTAACTAAGCGCATCGCTGACCTTCTCCCTGAGGAATGAGGGCCTATACTGCGATCAGCGAAACGGAGAAAAGAGCAGAAACCTCCTCCTTTCCCTTTCCTTTCCTTCTTCTCTCTTTTGGAAGCGAGCATCCCCTCAACAGGCCCGCTTCCGCGAGAACGAGATCTCCCCAATCCGTTCTCGAACCCTGCACGAGGCGGCCCTCCCCAGGCCGCCTCACTTCTTTTCTACGGAATAAACGGCGTCGGGAATCCAGGGGACTCCCCGTCCCCATTCCCAGAAGCTGCCCTCCATGGGAATGCGGCCCCCATCCTTTGCCCGGCCACGGCGGGTTCGACGATGCGCGCTACGATGCCTTGGCGGGAGGCTCCTCGCCTAGAATGGCCAGGGCGCGCCCGTAGCCGCCGGCACCGTAGCTGAGGCATTTGGAAACCCGGGCGATCGTGGTGGCCGAGGCACCCGTTTCCGCCTCGATGGCCGCGTAGGACTTCCCCGCCGCCAGCAGCCGTGCCACCCCGAGGCGCTGGGCGATCTCGCGAATCTCGCGCACGGTGAACAGGTCTTCCAACAGCGCGAAGATGGCGTCCGGATCGTCCATCGCCGCGAGCACCTTCAGAAGGTCGTCCACTTCCGCCGTGCGAATTTCCGCCATCGTATGTCCTCCCACACCTCGCAAGCCCGAAAGGCCTGCCGCCAGCCCTATAAGTAAGTAAGGACCATTGTACTCCAACACAGTAGAGTGGCGAAGCCGTTTCGGAGAACGCCCATTCTCAGCCGCCCCCGCCCCGAACACCCCAATGTGCCACTTTTTAGTCGGAACTTTTGGCATTCGCGCCATTTTTTAGTCGGAATAATTGGCATCCATGCCACTTTTCAGGCGGAAAATTAGCTTCCAGCTCCAGCAACACTTGCGAACATGGTATTCTGACAGCAGCGGAAAGGAGGTTGTTGCCATGGAGCGATTTGCCCTAAAAGACCTGGTTGCCTGGAAGAATTCGACCCATCGGCGCCCCCTGCTCGTACAAGGAGCGCGGCAGGTGGGCAAAACGTGGCTCATTAAGAAGTTCGGGCGCGACAATTTCGCGAAGGTCGCCTATGTGAACTTTCTTGAAGACGAGGCTCTGGTCCGGCAATTCGAGGGCGAGCTGGCTCCCTCAAGGCTGCTCGACGCCGTCACCCTGTACACCGGCGTCAACGCCAAGGACCCGAATACCCTCGTGGTGTTCGACGAGATCCAGGAATGCCCACGGGCACTCACGTCTCTCAAATCGTTCGCCGAACGCAGGCCCGAAACCGCCCTCATCGCTGCCGGTTCGCTTTTGGGGGTCGCCCTCCATCGGGGCACTTCCTTCCCCGTCGGGAAAGTTGACCACCTGTTCATCTATCCCATGACCTTTGATGAGTTCCTGATTGCAACAGGCAATGAGCTCATGCTCAGCACCCTGCGCGAGGGCAATCTGGCCTTGGCCGCCTCCCTTTCCGAGCGCTACATAGAGCAGCTGCGCACCTACTACTTCATCGGCGGCATGCCCGAGGTGGTTCAAACATTTTTGGATACGGGCAGCTTCAGCGAGGCACGGAAGCAGCAGAACCGGCTGCTCTTCGACTACGAGCACGATTTTTCCAAGTATGCCGACGCCGCCCTCGCTGAAAAAATACGGCTCGTGTGGAACTCTGCCCCCGGCCAGCTTGCCCGCGAGAACAAGAAGTTCGTCTACTCCGCGGTGCGCACCGGCGCCCGTGCCCGCGGCTACGAAGAGGCCATCCAGTGGCTCGTGGACGCAGGGCTGCTCCTGCGCGTCAACCGCATCACGAAACCGGGGCTGCCCCTCTCCTCCTATGAGGACAGGGACGCTTTCAAGATCTATCTGTTCGACGTTGGACTTCTGGGCGCTGCAAGCCGCCTCGATGCCTCGGTTCTCGTTGACGGCCACAAACTGTTTTCCGAGTTCAAGGGTGCCCTTACGGAAAACTACGTATGCCAAGAGCTGGTGGCATCGGGCAAGGTGGTTCCCTACTATTGGTCGGCCGAGAACTCCTCGGGCGAAGTCGACTTCGTGTACGATTACGGCCGCTCCGTCGTAGCCGTCGAAGCGAAGGCGACCACGAACCTGAAAGCGAAAAGCCTGCGCCTGTTCGTAGAGCGCAACCACCTCGGCCGCGGTCTGCGCCTGTCGCTTTCCCCCTTCAAGGAGCAAGACTGGGTGGTGAACCTGCCCCTGTACGCCGCAGGTCTGCTACCTGAGTGGTTCAAGGAGCTCCAGGGGAACAACCGATAGGGCCCGAAGTGCGCGACTCCGGGCCCTGGGAGAACGGCGAATTATTGTCCTTTTATTGCGAGGCCTTTTCAGCTGGACGTGAAACCCGCGCTACGCCTGTTTCCACTATACTGGCTGCGAAGACTATTCGCGCTAACTCGAAGGAGGTCCCGCGCTTCTCTACCATGGCTCGCGTCACAGCATTGACGGACCCATTGTGCCTATCAGCCGAGATCGGTGCGACTTCGGGCGGGGCTTCTACCTGGGCACCGAGCCCATGCAGCCGCTTACGCTGATCTGCGATTTTCCCGATGCGCGCCTGTACACCCTGGAACTCGATCTTGACGGCCTTGATGTGCGCGAGCTTTCTGCCGACGCAACCTGGGCCCTCGTCGTCGCCTATTACCGCGGCAAGATGGAGCAGGCTCGAGGCACCGACCTCTATACGGCGACGGCCGCCGTGCTTGAGGGAGCAGATGTCGCCATCGGGCCCATTGCCAACGACCGCATGTTCGTCATGCTCGATCGGTTCTTCAACGGGGACATCACCGACGTCGCCCTTATAAAGAGCCTTTCCGCGCTGCAGCTGGGCAACCAGGTAGTAGCGCTCACCCAAGCCGCCTGCGATGCCATTCGCATCGTGGATGAGCGAGACCTCAGCGAAGCCGAGCGGGCCGAGCTGATTGCCACGAACGAGGCGAACCGGGCCGAGGGAGTGGCTTTGGCCGAGCGTATCTGCCGCGACTATCGCCGTGAGGGGCGCTTCTTCGACGAGATATTGGAAGCTGGTGTTCCCCTTGGCTGACCTGCGATTGGACCAACGACAGCTGTGCGACATCCAAGGGCGGCTCTTCGAGCTGGCCCGCGCCAACGGCTACGATTGCCCCGCCTTTATCGCCGCCTTCATGGAGAGCGACGTAGCCCGGCGCATGGACGCAACGTTCGACTTTCTGCAATGGGCCGGCGAGGAATACCTGCTAGAAGAGCTGAACGACGAGGTGGGCGGCCTTCCCCGTGCCGGCACTACCTGGGGCCGCGAGCCCATGTACTGGACTGGCTGGCTGTATCGCTTTTGGCACTACCTCACCGGCGAGACGAGCCGTGCTATCTATGCCACCGCCGACGCCGCCACCATGGGCGGCGCTTACCTCGGCATGCACACTCTCGACCCGGAAATGGCCATCGAGAACTTGAAGGAGCTGGCGGCGCAACGGTCGCAGGCCTAAGCGATTTCCTTGCCCGTGCCTTTCAAAGCCATGGCTCTCCAGGCCGTTTAGCGGAAAGACTATCCTTCGAAGAAAGCGCTGAAGGGCGGCTATACGAACCGGATTAAGCGGCCTTCCGCAGCTTGCGGGCGTAGGCGAGGGCGAGGGAGGCGCCGGTGAGGGCTATGGCGGCGGCTACGGCGAGGGCGCAGGCGAAGCCCTCCGCGCTGGCCTGAGCGGCCGGGGCGCCGGTGACGGCGAAGGCGGCCGTGGCGGCGCTCATGACGCCGATGTAGAGGGCCGGCCCCAGGCAGGCGGACAGCTGCACGGCCATGGACATGAGGGTGACGCCGTGGGAATCCAGCTCGTTGGGCAAACGCCGCAGGCCGGCGGTCTGGGCCGGCGAGAGCACCATGCCCGTGCCGAGGTAGCCGAAGAAGATGCCCACCGTGGCCGCGGCCACCGAGCCCGCGAGTGCCCCGCCGATGGTGACGAGAAGCCCCGCGGTGGCGATGCCGAGCCCTGCGGGCAGCACGGGCCATTCCCCGCGACGGTCAAGCACACGGCCCGACAGCACCGATGCCGTGGCGTTGGCCAGCACCGGTGCCACCATGAGCACGCCGGCGGTGCTGGCGGCCAGGCCCGCGGCCTCCTCGAAGTACAGCGGCGCCATGACCGAGAGCGAGAAGTAGGTCATCATGGTGATCATCACGAGCACGGCCGCCGGCCAGAAGGCGGCATGACGCACCGGCTCCAGGGACACGAGCGGGCGGGTCAGGCGCACCTGGCGCCGGGCGAACCAGCCGAGGGCGAAGGCGGCGCCGATGAGGGCCGCAGCGCCCACCGCCGGGTGCAGGGCCACTTCCGAGAGGCCCACGGACAAAAGCGTCACGCCCGCGGCCACGAGCAGGGCCGAGGGCACGTCGAAGGGCTGGCGCTGCGCCTCGCGGCCGCCGCGCACCACGAAGGCGCCGGCCCCGGCCAGCAGCACCGCAGCGACCAGGGGCACCGTAAACACGCTGCGCCATCCCAGATCGCTCACCATGAAGCCGGTCACAATAGGGGCCGTGGCGGGACCGATGGTGATCATGGCCGAGCCGATGGCCAGGTAGGTGCCCATATTCTCGTGGGGCACGCGATCGACGATGACGTTCATCATGAGCGGGATGAACACGCCGGTACCCAAGGCCTGCACGAGCCGCGCCACCAGCAACAGCGCGAAGTTCGGCGCCACGAGGCCGCCGAGCGAACCGACAATACTCAGCCCGGCGGCGGCAAAGAACAGTGCCCGCATGGTGAGGCGCCGGTACAGGTAGGCCATGCAGGTGACCACCACCGTGACGGCGATCATGTAGCCGGTGACGAGCCACTGGGCTGTCACGGCATCCACGGCGAAATCACCCATGATGGACACCAGGGCCATGTTCACCAAATTCTCGTTGAAGCCAGCTAGAAACCCGCAGCCGTAGAACACCGCCAACAGCGCCTTGAGCGAGGGAGTGCGCATGGGCCTTCCTTTCCTCAGTATCCGAACCGTGAAGCGCGGCGGAACCCAGGGAACGGCCGCAGGCAGCGTAGATACGAGGAAGAATCCTCGCCGCGTTCTGCAAGCCGCTAGTATAGCGCAAAAGGGCCGCCCGCCACGGAATCGTCACGGACAGACAGCGCGAACGTTTCCGCACCGACGCGCGCATTCGGTCGCCCGAAGACAGCCAAGATCCCTCCGATACCTTGCTCGGAGAAGTCGTTTCTCTTTATCACTTCTTTATCAAACGGCTTGAGGCCGGGCTCGTGGGAGCATCAGTGCGACTGCTCCTCGAGCCAGAAGGCGTCGAAGGCGTCCATGAGTTCCATGCGGGAGTGGACATCGCACTTGCGGTAGATGCTGTGGACGTGAGCACGCACGGTGGACTCGGCGATGAACAGTTTCTCGGCGGCGAAGCTGGTGGTGCGACCGGCCAGCAGAAAGGCGGCCACCTCCGCCTCGCGCCGCGAGAGGCCCCGGGCCTCGGCAAAAGCCACAGCCGCCTCCTCGCGGGTTGGGCCCTCGGCGCCATGCTCGGCGAGAGCGCGATCGTCAGCCACCGAGGCCAGGGAGGCGAGATCGCGTTCGGTGAACACGACGGATACGGCCAGAAGGGCCGCGAACAGGCCCAGCGCCACGAGGAACGCCACGGTGGCGTGCATCCCCGCCGCCGTGGCTGCGGCGAACACGACAAGCCATCCGGCGAACATGCCGACGGTGATGGCGAGCCGGGCGGCGGCCATCACCCGCAAAAGCGACGAGTCGTTGGCCTTCACCACGTTGCAGCAGTCGTTCAGCACGAGTAGCTCGAACAGCACGTAACCGAGCGCCACGCAAAAACCGCCCACGGCATCGGGCAGTACCGGCACCACCATGAGCAGAAACCCGAGCCCCATGAGCGGGGCCACGGCGCGGTAAAGGGCATAGGGCCGCTCGGGGTGGCGGGAAGTTTTGAAGAAGGCGAGGCAGATGAGCCCGAGCGCGATCATGGCCACGGGCTCCACCGTGAACGACGCCTCGGGGCCGGCGAACAGCACGATGCCGCAGGAAACGGAGAACGCGAAGGAGTACAGCACGAGGCCCCCGGCGGCCCGCACCTGCTGAGAGCGGCCCACCATGCGGGCCCGAGCCGCAGCCCAAGGACCAGCGGCCGCCTCCCCCGCCGCGGCCGGCACGCCCTCGCCTGCGACCTCGGCCCCCACCGCGGCCCCCTCCGCAGCGCCGAACAGGTTCTCACCCGTGCGGGCGGCGTTCAAGCGCTGCGAGAGCACGAAGGCCGCTCCCGACAGCACGGGGAACAGCACCGCCGCAGCGGCCATGGCGTTGAAGCCGAGGGCTACCGTCAGAAGGAAGAGCACCGAGCCGATGGCGTAGGCGCCCACGAGCAGCACAAACGTCTCGCCTAGCTTCATGTAGCCGAAGAAGCACAGCCACAGAAGGAACATGCACACCTCGCCGAGGGCGGCCGCGACGGCCGAAGCGCTCGCCGCCGCCGGCACCGCTCCGGCCGCCAGCACCAAGGGCGCCGAAACAGCACTGGCGATCACGCCCGTGCCGAGCAGCGCCCACTGGCCCGCCCGGGTAGCCAGCGGACGGGCCGCCACCAGGGCCGCAACGAGTCCAAGAGCCCGCACCGATAACTCCATCATCTCAAAGGGCGCGCCGCCGAAACCCGTCGGCGCCCCGATGAGCGGCGAGGGCGTCACCCCCGCCAGAAACAGCCATGCCCAGAAAAACCCGAACCCGAGAAACCGCACGGGAAAGAGGTTCCCGTCTGCGCCCCTATCGGTTGCCATAGTGCCCGCTCCTCTCCCCTTCACGGGGCATTCCCATAGCTAAACACCCTCCACCTGCGGTTTCACCGAACCTAAGCGTTTTGGTGGAGGGGAATATTGCCGTTTTTACAGCGTTTAGGAGAATGTTCAGCACCCCTTTGTCCGCGTAACCTTGCCTGCCAAGGGAGGCTCGAAATGACGAGTGGATGAGCCTCCCGCAGTGTACCAGAAACCCCTTGCCGCCGTCTTGCGGCAGCCTCGGGCAATCACGGGAGAGGAGACGCGTGATGGGGAAGAAGGAGAAGGACACCAACGCCACGGCCCCGGGTCTGAGCCGGCGGTCCCTGGTCGGCGGGGCTGTCATGGCCGCCGGACTGGTGGCCTTCGGAGGCGCTACCGTGGCCTTCGGCGGTGAGATCGAGTCGTTGCGACCGCCCGGAGGCCAGGACGCCGATCGGTTCTGGGGCGCCTGCATCCGCTGCGACCGCTGCCGGGCGGCCTGTCAGCTCACCGCCATCGGCGTGGAGGGACTGACCCCCGGCATTATCGGGGCGCGGCTGCCCCTGATGGACTTCCGCGAGGGCTACTGCGACATGTGCAACGGCGAGTACCGCTGCATCGCCGCCTGCCCCACCGGAGCGCTCACGACCTTCGACCCTTACGTGGACAAGATCGGCATGGCCGTGGTGAACGAGGACGAGTGCCAGCTGTTCGGCATCTCGGGCACCTGCAACGCTCCCTGCATCGATGCCTGCACTTGGGATGCCCTGGCCCTGGATGGGCATGGGCGCCTGGTGGTGGACGAGGAACGCTGCAACGGCTGCGGTGCCTGCGAGTACGTGTGCCCCACGAGCGCCTACCGCAACTACGACGCCAGCAACCGGCGCGGCATCAACGTGGAGGTGTGGCATGGCTAAGGCGAAGACCACCGGAAAGACCGTTCAGTCTCCCAAGCCGTCGAAGAAAGAAGGCCGTTCGAAGGTGAGCCGCGTGCGCCGGTATGTCCCGGGCATCGTATTCGCTCTCCTCCTGATCGGGCTGGTGACGGGCGTCGGCTCGGGCACCCTCTGCTCGGTGGGCTACGAGTCCATCGCGGCGGTATGCCCCCTGGGCGCGTTGGAGTCGCTCTTCGGCGCTGGAACCTTCGTAGCCCGAGCCCTCATCATCCTGGTCGTGGCCGCCGTGGTGGTGCTGCTCGTGGGCAAGGCCTTCTGCAGCTGGGTGTGCCCCATCCCGCCGCTGGATCGGTTCCTGTCGGGCAAAAAGCGCCGCGAAGCCGACAAGGCGGCCCGCACCGAGGCAGCCCAGCATGTGAGCACACGGCTAACCGGGTGCGCAAGTTGCGCGGGATGCCAAGACAGCACCGGCGGCGAGGGCGTGAAGAACACCGGCGCCAGTACCGGCACCGACGCCAACGGCTTCGCAATGGCCGAAGGCTCCTCGCCGAAGAAGCGGCGGTTCGCGAAGGTGGACGGCCGCCACGTGGTGCTCGGCGGCTCGCTGGTGTCGGCGGCGGTGTGCGGGTTCCCCGTGTTCTGCCTCATCTGCCCGGTGGGCCTCACGTTCGCCACGGCCATCGCCCTCTACCGCCTCGTCGGGTTCAACGAGCCCACGCTGGACCTCATCGTGTTCCCCCTCATCATCGTGGCCGAGCTCACGCTGCTGCGGAAGTGGTGCCACCGCTTCTGCCCCATCAGCGCCCTCATGGCGCTTCTGGCCAACTTCAACAAGGCCACGCGCCCCAAGATCGACCCCAACCTCTGCCTGCGCAAAGATGGCACGCCCTGCACCGTGTGCGCCACCGTCTGCCCCGAGTTCATCGACCCGGCGGGGGATCTGGGAAACAGGGCCCTGGCCGAGTGCACCCGCTGCGGCCAGTGCGCCGAGGCCTGCCCCACCGACGCCATCCGCTTCACGAAGAAAGGACTGACCCGTGGAAACCGCTAGCATGCCCGCGCCTCGCCCCGACGACGCCAGCGCCGAGGCCACCTTCGAAGAGGCCGTGGCGTCCCTCACCGAAACGGTGAACCGGGCGCCCCTGCACCGCGAGATCTTCCTGAAGCTCCTCGCCTTCTGCACCACCCAACGTCCGCTGGCCGAGGCCGAGGAAGCGGCCCGGGGCTGCCCCGAGTTCGCCTCGGTGGCCCAAAGCCCCTACCGACTCATCCGCACCCTCGTGCACGCCGGCGGCCTGTACTGGCTGGAACTGGACGAGACCGGCACGCCGCTCACACTCCAGTTTAAGGCGGGCCTCACCCCCGACGAGATCGAGGACGCCACCTTCGCCTACGCCGTGGTGACCACGCCGGTCGGCGAGCAGGTGGCCGACGACCTCGCCCCCGAAAAGCGGCTGCGGCGCCTGTTCGACCTCGTACCCCAGCGGATGGGCACCTACCTGGACCTCATGGATTTCTGCCGCGAGCAGCGTACCTTCAAGGAGATCGAGGCGCTGCTGCGCGCCCGGCCCGCCACCACCTTCGCGAGCACCGCATCAAGCCAACCCTTGCAGCCGAGCTTCTTCGTGGACGCACTGGAACGCTCGGGCGGCCTTGCCTGGAACGATGGATGGAAGATCACAGAGAGGGGAATGAAGATTCTGCAAGAACTGAGCTAGACCGACCGCACCACCCCGAGAGACGAAAGAAAGAGAGGAAGCGATGACCCAGACAACCCTGAGCCGACGGGGCTTCATGAAAGCCGCCGCGGCCACCGGCGCGGCCTTAAGCGCCGCATCCCTCCCGCTGTTGGAGGCCACCGACGAGGCCTTCGCCGACGGCTCCGTGGAGCGCGTGATGCACAAGACCGCCTGCCACGGCTGCACCAACTGCTGCCCGGTGCGCGTGTACACCGAGGACGGCCGCGTCGTGAAGATCGAGGGCGACCCGGACGGCCCCTTGAACAAGGGCGGCGTGTGCCTGAAGTGCCTGTCCCAGATTCAGACCGTCTACAGCCCCCGCCACGTGCTGCATCCCATGAAACGCGTCGGCGAGCGCGGCGAGAACAAATGGGAGGCCATCAGCTGGGACGAGGCCGTGGAATTGGCCGGCGAGCAGATCGCCACGGCCGTGAAGAAGTACGGCCCCTACTCCTACTGGAGCGCCCGCGGAGGCGGCGGTGCCTATATCGAATGGGAGACCTCGGGCCTCGACTACACCTTCGGCGGCTGCAACTCGCTCGCCTCCGGCGCCTGCCAATGCGCCATGCCCCGCGACTTCGTGTCCACCACCTCGGTCGGCTTCAACTGCTGTGTCGACATGGATAACGTGGACCGCTGGGTGGGCATCACTGACAACGCCGAGCTGGACGGCACCCGCCGCGACGACACCGAGCGCGTCTTCGTGCTGTGGGGCAGCCAGCCCCATTCGTCGAAGGCGGCCCACGGCGGCCACGGCCTCACCGACGCCCGTTCCAACTTGGGTGCCAAGACCATCGTGGTGGACCCGTACCTGACCGCCGAGGCCTCCAAAGCCGACGTGTGGCTGCCCGTGCGGCCCGGCTCCGACTGCGCCCTCATGCTAGCCTGGATTCACCACATCATCGAGAACGACCTGTACGATGAGGAGTTCGTGAAGCACTGGACGAACCTGCCCTTCCTCATCAACCCCGACACGCGCCTGGCCTACAAGGCCGAGGACGTGTGGCCCAACTACGTGAACCCGGCCGCCGATCCCAAGGGTATCTACGACACCCCGGCCTACGTGTGCTTCGATGCCAAGACCAATTCCATCCAGCCCTTCCCCTTCACCGCTCCCGAGGATTGCGCCGTTGACCCGGTCATCTTCACCACCGCCACGGTGAACGGCAAGGAGGCCAAGACCGCCGGCCAGATCTACCGCGAGGAGGCGGAGCCCTGGACCCTGGAGGCGGCCGGCGAGACCTGCTGGCTCGATCCGGAGCGCATCCGCGAGGCCATCGAGCTGTACGCGAACGCCGATTTCGGCGGCCTCTCCAACGGCGTGTTCTCCGACCACCAGGAGAACTCCTCCACCGCGCCTTTGGGGGCGCTCGCCATCGACGCGCTGCTCGGCTACGTGGAATCCCCCTGCTCCGCCTTCCAGAACCACGGCGCCGCCAGCCGCACTCCTGACCGCCCGACCCAGCGTCTGGGCGTGTTCTCCTCCACCTTCGAGCGCTACGGCCTGGGCTGGACCACCGGCCTCACCAAGGGCGAGAACGACCGCCTGTTGGACGAGATTGTGGCGGGCTGGGACGCCAAGGGCCGCGACGGCAAGGAGATGCAGCGCTACTTCTTCCAGTCCCGCTGCGACACCATGGGCGCCAACGAGCATAAGGGCACTCACCAGTGGCAGACCTGCGCCCCCAAGGAGCTGCGGCTGGCCATCACCACCGGCGAGCCCTACCGCCCGCGCGTGATGTACGAGATGTCCGGCAACAAGTACGCGGTCATGGGCCCGTCCCTGGAATGGAAGAAGGCCTACGACCAGCAGGACTTCGTCATCCAGCAGTATCCGAACATGACCTCGTTCACCGTGCAGACCGTCGACTTGTTCCTGCCCACCAACGAGTGGCTGGAGTACGACTCCTACGAGGCCCCGGGCACCCACTTCAACCGCCACTACGCCCGCTGCCAGGTGACGCACCTCGGCGAGACCGTGAACCCCTTCGTGTCGCCCTACCAGGTGGCAGAAGCGGCCGTGGAGAAGCTCGGCGCCGAGAACGTGTTCGACCCCGACGCCTACAAGGTGCCGTTCTTCGAGAGCCTGGAAGCGGCCCGGGCCGCGTGGGCCGAGCAGATGGGCAAGGAGAGTTGGCAGGCGATGCTCGACGACATCGACCACCGCTTCACCGAAGAGCCCATGGACACCTACATGGCCTACTACCAGTACAAGGAACCGGTGAGCGATGGGCTGCCCCGCGGGTTCGCCACCATGTCGCGCAAGGTGGACGTGTACTCCGAGGCCATGCTGCGCCTGGCCCGCACCGGCTTCCCCTACATGTACCCCTTCGATCAGCCGGCCTGCGAGGATTACGACCCCATCTGCACCTTCAAGGAACCCACGGAAAGCCCCCTCGAGGGACAGCCGGGCTACGATCCGGAATACCCGCTGGTCATCACCACCGGGCGCCTGCCCCACTTCCACCACGGCACCATGCGCCACGCTCCCTTCGTGCGCGAGGTCATGCCGGCCCCGGAGCTGAAGATCAACCCGGCCACGGCCGCCGAGTACGGCATCGAGCATTTGGACTGGGTGAAGATCACCTCGCGGCGCGGCTCCTCCAATGCCCGGGCCTACCTCACCGAGGGCATTGCCCCCGGCGTCCTCATCACCGAGCGCTTTTGGAACCCGGAGTGCTTCGACGAGACCCAGGAGACCATCACCCCGGGCATCGAGGAGTGCGGCTACAACATCATGTCCGCCGACGAGTTCCAAAACCCCTGCTTCGCCACGAACAGCTACCGCGCCTTCACGGTGAAGATCGAGAAGACCACCCGCCCCGAGCGCATCTGGATCGAGAGCGAGCAGTTCCAACCGTTCATGCCCACGCTTTCGGGCGAACCTGTCACCGAGGAGGTGTTCTAAATGCGCAAGGGCCTGCTGATCAACCTGGATCGTTGCTCCGGCTGCGACAGCTGCATCGTGGCGTGCAAGCTGGAAAACGACCTGCCCCTGGGCCATTTCTACAACAAGGTGATCGCCGTGGGCCCCACGGGCACCTTCCCCGACGTGGAGAAGTACTGGCTGCCATCCCAGTGCCAGCAGTGCGAGAACCCGGCCTGCGTGCATGTGTGCCCCACGGCGGCCAGCTACCGCGACCCGAAAACGGGCATGGTGCTCATCGACAAGGAGAAGTGCATCGGCTGCCAGTACTGCATCTACGCCTGTCCCTACGGCGTGCGCCAGTTCAACGAGGACGCCGGCGTGGTGCAGAAGTGCACCCTGTGCGCCCAGATCACCGCTGACGGCGACGGCGTGCCGGCCTGCGTGCACAACTGCAACTGCGGCGCCCGCTTCTTCGGCGACTACGACGACCCCGACTCCGACGTGTGCCGCGAGCTGGCGAAGTACCCGGACGAGGCCATCCACACGCTGCCCGACCCCGGCAACGCCAAGCCACTCACGCGCTACATCCTGTCCCCCAAGATCGCAAGCTGGAAGGAGCTGGTGTAACCATGGCGATCCAATGGCCCCTTGTCCTGTTCTCCCTGCTGGCCGGCGGTGCCGGCGGCCTGCTCGCCCTTGCCGGCCTCTCCGAGCTTTTGGGCGGCTCGCGCACCGTGCGCCGTCGTGCCTCGTGGACGGCACTCGTGCTGCTCGTGGTGGGCGGCCTCGCCTCGGTGGCGCACCTGGCGTCGCCCTTGAACGCCATCAGCGCCGTGACAAACCTGCTGTCATTCTCGGGCATCTCCATTGAACTGATGCTCTTGGGCGCGAACTTCATCGTGGGTGCCGTATACCTGGTGCTCACCCGCGAGGGCGACGGCAGCACGGCGGCGAAGGTGTTCGCGGTGCTGGCCGTGGTGTGCGGCATCGCCATCGGATTCTTCTGCGGCCACGGCTATGTCATCGACGCCCAGCCCACGTGGAACACCGAGACGCTGCCCTTGGCCTACCTGGGTACGGCCTTGGCCCTGGGCGCATTTCTGTACGCGCTGGTGGCCGGACTGACGAAGAAGCCGGCCGGTGCCGAGGTCGCGAGGGCCGACAGCTCTGACGGCGCCCCTGCGGCGACGGTTGTCGCGAGCGAGCTGGGCGGCAAGCTGTGGCTCGCCGTGCTGGTGTGCTGCGCCTTGGACGCCGTGGGCATCGTGGCCTACGGGCTGTTCCTCGGCTTCGACGCCGCCGGGGCCCACGGTGCCCTGTTCTGGGGCGGTTGCGTGGTCGTCGGCGTGGCCGGCGTGCTGGCCTGCGGCGTTGCCGGCATGACGGCCGCGGCGACGAAGGCCCCGGTGCCCCTGGCCGCCGTGGGCGCGGTCTGCGCCTTCGTGGGCGGCATCGCCCTGCGTATGCTCATGTGGGCAGCAGCCACCGGCTACCTCGACCTGTTCTCCCACACCGTTCCCAGCGTCATGCTGAACCTGTAGCGCATTCCCTCTCTTTTCCGGCGGCGGGAGGCTTTCCTCCTTCCTGCTTCCCGCCGCCGCCCCTCCTCATCCACTCGTCATCTAAGGAGCTTGCCATGAACGACGACACCCGCGCCGAGGCCATCGCGCTGTGCGAGAGCCGCGCCGGCCTCTACCGCCTGATCGCCACGCTGTACTTCCAGCCGCTCTCCCAGGAGCAGATCGACGCCCTGGCCGCAAGCGATATCGCGGACGCGGCGTCGGAAGAGGGCTCCCCCTTCGCCATCGCCTACGCCGATTTGTCCAAAGCGTTGCGCCTGCGCCATTCCGGCACGAAGGAAACGCTGGCCGCCGACTACACCGGCGCCTTCTACGGCATCCGTACCGTGAGCGGCCGCACCGCCCAGCCGTTCCAGTCCCTGTTCGAGGCGAACGCCCTGGGACTCATGGGCGAGGCCCGCAGCGAGGTGTACCGCACGCTGAAGGCCCATGCCCTGCGCGTGCCCGCAGGTGCCGACCTGCCGGAAGACCACCTGTCGTTCATCTGCGAGTACCTGGCCTTCCTGTGCGACGAGACCGCAGCAACCCTTCGCGAGCAACGCGACGAGGATGCCACCTCGCTGATCCGGGACCAGCGGGCCTTCTTCGAAACGCACGTCGCCTCCTGGTTTCCCACCTTCCACGCCATCGCCGACCAGATCGTGGAGACCCGCTTCTACCGCGGCGTCCTCAACCTGACAGAGGCCTTCATCGCCGAAGAGGCCGCCATGCTCGATGATCTCGAGCGGCTACTCAGCTGAGTCCGAACGCTGGTCTCGCGGATCGCGACCGCCGCCCGGACCTCCCATGCCGTGGGCGCCCATGCCGCCCACGGTGTTGCTCGGGGTGGTGGAGGCGGTGAATTCCGTGGCAGTACCGTTCACGATGACCTGGTAGGTGCCCCCTTCGGTGAAGTCGGGAGACGACACCACGGCGCATTGGAAGGCCTTGGGGACGGTGTACTCGGCGAGAGTCGCGCCCGAGGCGTCGGCGATGGTCAGGGTGTCGCTGGCCGCGCCGCTCACGGCCACGAGGGCGAAGGGCTGGGTGCCCTCGGTGAAGGTCTCGGCCATGCCCGTGGAACCGGCGAGGATGACGGTGCCGCCCGTTACCGTGGCGCCGTACTCGTAGTCGAGGGCGCTGTCGCCGCCGCCAGCCGAGCCGTTGGCGAACACGGTGCCGCCGTTGATTTCCACGTACCCGTTGGAATCGAGCCCGTCGCCGCCGGCATCGATGGTTACCTTCCCGCCGTTGATCTGGATGAGGCAGTCCTCACTGGCATTAGACGCCATCGGGCCGCCGGCACCGCCGCCCATGCCGCCGGGGCCGCCGAAGCCACCTTCGGGCATCTGACCCTCTTCCGCGCCTTCGGGAAGTTCGGGGCGCTCGCCGCTGGCGGGATCGAAGCCCTCAGGGGGTTCGGGCATGGTGCCGTTCTCACCCGTCGGGGGCTGGGGCTGCTGGCCGTCGGCGCCCGTGGGAGGCTCGGGCATCTGCCCCTCTTCCATACCCTCGGGCAACGCCGGGGGCTCGCCGACGCCATCGCCCGGAGTGTCCTGCTCTCCGCCGGCCGCGGTGTCGCCGCCGGTTTTGCCATCCGCAGCGGTCGCCTCCACCGTGCCTTCGGTCTCGTCCGAGCGCTCGGCCACAGCGGCGTTGATGCCGTCGTCGCTGGCCACGATATTCAACGCGCCGTCGTTGACGATCACCTTCTCGGCCTCGATGCCCTCATCGCATCCGGTCACGTTCAGCGTGCCGCCGTCCATGGTGAAGCGGGTCTCGGGGTTCATGCCCTTGCCGCCGGCTTCCACGGTGAAGTCGCCGCCGGTCATGGCCGCCTCCACTTCCGAGCGGAATGCGTGGTCGTCGGCGTTCACCGTGCCCTCGCCCCCGGCGATGCGCAGGTAGGTAGCGGCCTGCACGCCGTCGTCCTGCACGTTCAGCGCAAAGGTGCCGCCATCGATGGCCACGAACCCGCGCGTGGGATCCTCGTCGTTGCTCGACTGGATGCCGTCCTCCCCCGCCGTCACCGTAAACGTGCCGTCGGCGATCTTCACGCAGTCCTTCCCGCGCAAGCCGTCCTCCTTGGCCGTCACGGCGATGGCGCCGCCCGTCACCACCAGGTCGTCCTTGGAGTTCACGCCGTGGCGGTAGTTGCCTTCCACGGTGAGAGCGCCCGTGCCGTTGATGGTGAGGTCGGCCTTGGAGAACAGAGCCGCGTTCGGCTCGTCCTCCCCTTCGGCCAGAGCGTAATCGGCCCCATCGGCCAGCGTGTTCTGGGTGCCCTCGGCCAGGGTCACGAACACCTTGTCCGCTTGCTGAATGTTCAGGGCCGCGCCGTCGGCGTTGCGAACGGAAGCGCCGGCCAGCACCACCTGCACCTTGTCCTGGTCGCTGGCGTTCACCACCACCTCGCCGTCGGCCAGCTCGCCGGACACCACGTAGGTGCCCGCGGCGAAAATAGCAACCGTGGAGCCGTCAACGGAGGCGCCTTCGCCCGTCACCGTGGCCCCGTCGCCCGTCAGCTCGATGGTGGTAGCGGAGGCGGCGTCGTAGGAAGCGTCCTTGTCGCGATCAGAATAGTCAAAGTCCATCCCGTCGATGTCGATGAGCGCATCCCAGTCGACGGCTTCCGCACCACTATCGGTCGCGGACGTATCCTGCTTCTGAGCGTCATCGCCAGCGACAGCCGCATCGTCGCCGTAGTTCCCGCCCGCACATCCCGTCAGTGCCAACGCTCCCGTCAGCGCCACAGCCACCGCCCCGCGACCCCAAGCCCGCCGTCGAGCAGCTACCTGATCCAATAAGCTATTCTTCACCATGTTCAATTCCTTTTCCATTCGTGCATTTCAACCAGGGAAACCGTTCCAGGCGGCTTCCGGATGTGCGGTTTCGGCGACCTCTGAGCGCCCCACGGAGAACGCGGCCCATAAGAAGCAGATTCCACTTCAGCAGCAACGATGCTGGGATAGTACCGGCAGATGTGCGTCATCTTCTCTGCTTCTTCTGCCGCGTTCGCAGTGGGATCAGCGCTCAGCGGGCGACGAAACCGCGCATCCGGAAGCCGCCCCGGCAGACTTACAACGTTTCCCGACCCTGGGGCATAACCCCGAGGGAAATCTTCAAGTTCCCGTTCAGGCACCGCAACTCGTCGATGAGGGCCTTCTCCAGCCCCGGCTCCTGCAGCCGCAGAACGTAAGTGAGCTGGAAGAGGCTGCCCATGTTGGTGGTGGTCACCTCGATCAGCTCGGCCTCGGTGGTATAGCGGCCGAGCACTTCGTCGAAGACACCGTCGTATTCCAAGTCTTCCGGGATGGTGATTTTCAGCATCTTGCCCGGTTCGCGCGGCCGGCCGAAGGGGGTGAGCACGAACAGCAGGTTCACCAGGGCCACCACCGCGGTGAACAGCACCGCGAGTCCCAGAAAGCCCATGCCCGTAGCCAGGCCCACGGCCATGGCCAGAAACACGCTGCCGATGTCCTTCGCCGAGCCGGGAATGGAGCGGAACCGCACGAGGTTGAACACGCCCATGACGGCGATGCCCGCGCCGAGGTTGCCGTTCACCAGGGTGATGACCATCTGCACAATGAGCGGCAGCAGGGCCAGCGTGACCACGAAGTTCTTCGTATAGCTGTGGCGGAACATGTACACAGCCGCGCAGATGGCACCGAGCACCACCGAGAAACCGCAGCACAGCAGGAAGTCGGCGGCGGATACCGCCCCCACGAGGGATTCGGCCGTGCCGAACACGGAGCTGAACGTTGCATCGAACATGGAAATCCTTTCTCTAGGCGAACTTGCGGGGCTGCGGCGCGACAGGCGGCGTGCAGCAGCAGTAGGCCTGGCCGTACTTGGTGAACGAGGCCGGGTAGATGCGGTGGGCCGAAAGGACTGTCACAAGCCAGGGTGGGTAGGGGCCGGCGCTCTTGATCTCCAGGATGGCCTCATCGGGCGCGATGATCGGCACCCACGGGGCCTCCAACTGGTGACAGTCGAGATACGCCAGCCCGTCGTCGAAGGTGAGGCGCAGACCCGGATCGAAGGCGGCCTGTCGGGCTGCATCGGAGACAGAGCGCAGAATCGGGTCGAAGGGGCCAGTCGCTTCGATTCCACGGTTCCCTTCTGCCCCGCCCTCCCCTTCGGATGCCGCGGCCGCAGCATAGGACCAGGCCTCGCGGTCGCAGGCGATGCCCATGGAGGGTGCGAGCGGCAGCCAGCGGTCCATGGCGGCCGTCAGTTCCCGGGCGATCTGACGGGCACCGGGGGCGAGGCCGTCCTCCCCGGAGCCGTCGGTCACGGGCCAGCAGGCCCAAGCCTGCTCGTAGGGCAAGCCGCTCACGAAGGCCAGGGCCGCTGGCAGCGTGAGGGCCAGGCGCCGCTTGTACACGATGCCCTTGAACTTCTTCTTGATGCCGAAGAACACCGTCGGCGCAGCGCTCAAGCCCGCCGTCGCCAGGGCCGCGGCCACTCGCGCCTCCACTTCAGCATCTGCCAAGGGCGCGCCGCCGACTTCCCGTCTCATCGGCCCGGCGCCAGCTTCAGGCCGCACCCCTTCCGCGCCGCTAGCCCCGCACCGCACTCCTTCCACGCCGTCAACCCCGTGCCCCATCGGCCCCGCGCCGAACGCAGCCATCAGCGCCACGCCAGCCGCCTCGCCGTAGGCCCGCAGGCGCAGTTTCTCCTTGTAGAGGGGCTTTTCCACGGACCGGGCGATCATGGCCCGCTCGGGCGTGTCCAGATACAGGCTCGTGATGCGCGTGCGGCCGTAGGCGTCCACGGCCAAGGGGCCGCCTTCCCGGGCAGCCGCCTCCATCGCGCGACGCTCGGCCGCCCCGAGACGGTACTTCTTTTCCACGCGCTTGAACACGCACTGGTAATCGGCCATGGGCACCTCCGTTCGCTCTTTGCCGGCGGCCATCATAGGGGGACTTCCTGAAAAGTCCCTGAAGCAGGGCGGTCCTTTCAGCTTGCTTTCAGCCACGGCGTTACAATGGAGACCGCGGCAAAACGGCCCGGCCTAAGGAGAAGGAGCCCCATGCACATACTGGTGGTGGAAGACGACGTGCGCCTCGCCGAGGCGCTGGCCCGCATCCTGGAGGACAACGGCTACACCGTGGACGCGGTCCACGACGGCCAGGCCGGCATCGACTACGGCGCGACGGGCATCTACGACGTCATCATCCTGGACGTCATGCTGCCGAAGGCCGACGGCTTCACCGTGGCCCAGCACCTGCGGCGCGCCCACGTGAGCACGCCCATCCTGCTGCTCACGGCCCGCGATGCCACGGCCGACAAGATCGCCGGGCTCGATTCGGGCGCCGACGACTACATGACCAAGCCCTTCTCCCCGGCCGAGCTCATGGCCCATTTGCGGGCCCTCACCCGCCGCCAGGGCGACGTGGTCTTCGAGACCCTGACCGCGGGCGACCTCACCCTGAACCTGGAGAGCCTCGATCTCGGCTGCGGAGAAGCCGCCGTGCGCCTGAGCCAGAAGGAATTCGCCATCGCCCGCATTTTGCTGGGCTCGCCCGGGGCGGTCATCTCGAAGGAGGCGCTCATCACCCGGGCCTGGGGACCCGATTCCAGCGCCAGCGACAACAATGTGGAAGCCTACATCTCCTTTTTGCGGAAGAAGATCGCCCACGTGGGATCGACAGCCAAGATCGAGACCATCCGCAGCGTCGGCTATCGCTTCGCCGAGGGCGGCGCCTCGTGAGCGATGGCACTTCCACAACGGCAGCGAAGGGGGCGAAAAGGGCAAATGCGCTGGCCGGAATGGGCCCGGCACTGGGCGCTCACGCCAGGGCGGCCGGCCCTGGCGGTGCGACGACCCCGCCTTTGCTGCGCGGCCTGCGGGCGAAGTTCATCGCCTTGAACATGGGTCTGGCCGCCCTGGTGCTGGCCGGCTCCTTCACGGCCATCTGCTACATGGACTACCGCAGCGACGTGGACGAGACCTACCGCACCCTCGCCCAGGCCCTGAGCCCCGCGGGCCGCCGGGCCCAACTGGTTCCCGACCGCCACCCCCTCACGCCCCCCGACGAGAACGGGCCCGCGGACGAGGGCACCTTCACGCCCCCGGAGATCGGCGGCGAGCCCCAGGGGGCGCCGGACAGCCCCGTGCCCACGGCCGTGTACCATTGGGAGGACGGCCTTATCCAGCCGCTGTTGGAACAGTCGAGCGCCGCCGTACCCGAGGCAGTGCTGCCCGAAGCGATGCAAGCCGCTCTCATGGCACCGGGCACCCACGGCTACCTAGAGGAGCAGCGCCTGTTCTTCTCGAAGCGGGAAGCGGGGCCCGGATGGCTCGTGGCCTTTGCCGGCGGCGGGGCGGCGAGCGCCTGGCAGGGGCTCGCCTGGGGACTCGCGGGCATCGGCGTGATGGCCCTTGGGCTGTTGTTCCTGCTCAACCTGCGATTCTCTCGCTGGGCCCTCGGACCGGTGCAGCGGGCCTGGAACCAGCAGCAGCAATTCATTGCCGATGCGTCCCACGAGCTGAAGACGCCCCTCACGGTGATCCTCGCGAACAATGCCATCCTGCGGCGGCGGGGCGGCGATACCGTGGCCAGCCAGATGCAATGGGTGGAAAGCACCCAGGTGGAGGCCGAGCGCATGCAGGCCCTCGTAGCCGATATGCTCGATCTGGCCCGCCCCGCCACCGAAGAGGCCACGGGCGACGAGGCCCCGCTGGTGAATCTCAGCCGCCTCGTGGAAGGGGAAGCGCTCTCCTTCGAGGCCGTGGCCTTCGAGCGCGCCATCACCTGGGAGTGCACCGTGGCCGCGGGCATCTCGGTGCGCGGAAACAGCGCGCGCCTCGAGCGGCTCGTGGCCGTGCTGCTGGACAACGCCTGCAAGTACACCGAGCCCGGGGGCACCGTGGCCATCGGCCTCGGCATCGAACCGGGCGAGGCCGTGCTCGCTGTGCGCAACAGCGGCGAGCCCATCCCGCCGGAGGACCTGCCGCACCTGTTCGACCGCTTCTACCGAGCCGATAAGGCCCGCACCCACGGCGCGGCCGGACCGGCCGACGGCTACGGCCTCGGGCTCGCCATCGCCCAAGACATCGCCCGGGCCCATCGCGGCACCCTCGCCGCCGCGAGCGCCGCCGAAGCGGGCACCACCTTCACCCTGCGCCTCCCCTTGGCCTAGGCTTGCGCCCCGGTTCCTCCCCTCCCCATCTTCCCCAACTGCCTGCCGCCCATGCAGCCCGGTTCCCACGCGCCCCGTGGCCGCCATGCAAAAAGCCCCCGAGCCATGAAGAGGATAGAGGCTCGGGGGCGGGGTAGGACAACTGCCAAATGACCGATGTTAACTCGTCCAAATTGACGATATTAAATCTGCCAAATGACCGATGTTATTATTGCCAAATGACCGAAATTATCGTAAACTTCCTGATTATTAGGAGGTTCCCATGCTTGAATACTATCCTCGCGTTGCTGACTCCCTCCTCGATTTCAAGCTGCAATCGAGCGGAGCCGTGCTCATCCGAGGGCCCAAATGGTGCGGTAAGTCGACGACTGCCGAGCAGAGGGCCCGAAGCTCCGTCTTCATGCAAGATCGCCAAACAAGTGCCCAGAACAGAGAGCTTGCCAAAAACGCTCCCTCCCTCCTGCTGGCCGGCCCCACCCCTCGGCTCATCGATGAATGGCAAGTGATTCCCTTCATTTGGGATCAAATTCGCTTCGAGGTGGATCAGCGCGACGAGAACGGACAGTTCATACTCACTGGCTCAGCCACACCGCTCTCCGATCCGGAAGGCGACGAACCTCATCCCTACGAGCACAGCGGCATAGGACGCATAAACCCCCTGACTATGAGAACCATGTCGCTATTCGAATCTCGCGACGGCAACGGCAGCGTTTCCCTAGCGGACCTGTTCCGCGAAAACGGAGCGATAGCCGCCCAATGCGACCTGACACTGGAAGACTACGCCTATCTCACCTGTCGCGGCGGGTGGCCCCGCGCCCTCGATCTGGATCGAGAGGTCGCCCTCGAACAGGCCTTTGTGTTCTACGATGGCCTCGTTCACGAGGATATCAACCGAATCTTTCGGCGAACAAAGAACCCCGAGCGCATCAAGCGCTTCATGCGCTCCTACTCCCGTGCCGTCGCCACTGAGACCTCGCTGGCCGAAATCCGCAAGGACATGGCAGCCAACGACGAGGCGACGCTGAGTGACGAGACCATCTCGCTCTACATCTCTGCGTTGGAAAAATTGTTCGTCATCGAGAATCTTCCCGCGTGGAATCCGAATCTGCGGTCGAAAACCGCCGTGCGAACATCGGCGACGAAGCATTTCGTCGACCCATCCATTGCCTGCGCCGCCCTCGGTCTTGGACCCCGCGATCTCATCAACGACCTCGCGACCTTCGGACTGCTCTTCGAATCCCTCTGCGTGCGAGACCTGCGCGTCTACGCCGAGAGCCTCAACGGTCAGATATACCATTACCGCGACAAAAGGGGCCGCGAGGCCGATGCGGTCATCCACCTGAGAGACGGAAGCTGGGCGCCGGTCGAAGTAAAGCTGGCCAGCCAAGAGCACATTGAGGAGGCAGCGCAGAACCTACTCCGTTTCGCTGCCGATATTGACACCGACAGGATGAAGCCCCCGAGCTTCCTCGCAGTCGTCACCGCCACCGGCTATGCCTATCGTCGCTCCGACAGCGTCTACGTCATCCCCCTCGGCTGCTTGCGCCCGTAAGAACCCATCCATGGATTTTAGACGATGAGAAGAAGATCGCGCCATTATATACTTCGCTCGCCCATCAGGGCAGGTGAAACAAAAGCCCCCGAGCCATGAAGAGGATAGAGGCTCGGGGGCGGGGTAGGACGGCTGCCGAAAAGTTGCAGGGAGAGTGGCGGCCGTCTACCTCTCGAAAATGTCGCCGTTGAAATCGAGGCGGAAGGTGTCGAGAATCTGATGGGGGTTGTCGCTGAGGCTGACGGGGCGGGGCGTCATGGCGTAGCGATGGGCATCGCCATCCACGAGGCCGGCCGTGCGCACCTCGTCGAGAACCGTGATGGCATCGGCGGGGCAAATGTCCGCACAGCTGCCGCACTTCACGCAGTCGGCGGGGCGATGGACGACCCCGAGCGCGCCATCGGCCTCGTCGAACTTCTCGATAGCGCCAGTGGGGCAGAACGTGGCGCACATACGGCAGGAAACGCACTTCGTGCCGTCGATAACCACGGTGCCCCACAGGCGGCACGCTATCGATGAAGTTGCTGGTTCGCCCAAGGCGGCCAGGGCATCGAGCAGGCGCTCGCGCCGATCGGGAACGAAATGGGGCAGGGTGCCGTCCTTCATGACATGCAGGGAATGGGACGCGACCTTGCGGCTGTGACCCGAATTCCAGAAGAAGCGCAGACCCGGACCCACCGTGGTATCGGCCGCCTCGGCCTCCGGGGATGAGAGGGATACCGGGCCGCGACCGGCCTCGCGGGGGCTGGCGGCGGAAGCGGGTTCGCTGGGGGCAGCCGAATCGCCGGCAGCCAGCTCGGCATCAGCCGCGATATCGCCGCCGGACTCGCCAGGGCCGTCGGCCGCAGCGCCCCCTTCGCACACCACCGGCGCGCAGGCGCGGCCGTCGGCGAAGAAGTCGTCGCGGGCCCGGGCCGCAGCAGCAGCCGTGACGCCCTCGGCCAGCAGAAACTGCGGCACCTCGTCGGTCACCCGCACGGTCAGGGAAGCGCCCCAGGCATCCAGCAGGGTCTGGGCCGTCTCAGCCACGAGCACGGCCGTCGCGGCTCCATGGCGCTGGGCGCACCGGTCGCACCGACCGCAGAGCACGGTAGCTTCCCGCACCCCGCGGGCCGCCAGCGTACACAGAAGCGACTCGTCCACGCGCCCAGCGCACACCACGGGAACCACGGCGGCGCTATCCACAAGACCATCCAGCGCCTCCAGGGCCAGCCCGCAGCCCACAACTACCCGCCCGTCGCGCGCGGCATTCAGGCAGGCGCCGACCAACTCGGCATCACTCGGGTTCAGGGATTCCAAGGCGCAGGTGGGACACACCGTCGCGCAGGTACCGCAACCGACGCACTGGGCCGCATCGATCACCAGCTCGCCCTCTACCAGGGCAATGCAGCCCGAGGTGCAGGCAGCGGCGCATTTCAGGCACTCCACATTGCGGTTGCGCACCTTAGCGCAGCGCTCGCGATGAACGCGAATGGCCGTGCTATCCACGGCCGTAAAGGCGGCACCCACATGACGGTGGGCCGCCGCATCGATCTTCTCAACCATAGTTGCTCCTCTTCAAAGGCGGTCGAGCCTCTCCCAAAGCCCTTCCGCACCAACAACTAAAGCAATATCTCTTACGTCGGGCTCCGGCGGCCGCCCTCGCCGACCTCTGCTCGCCCTGCACTCTGCTCAAAATGATATCGCGCAGGCGGCCCGCGGCATCGGCGCGAGCCGCCCCAAGTTCCTAGTCCAGCTTCGGTTCCAAATCCTCCAGAGCCGGATCGGCCTCCACGACGGTGCCCTTCGCCTTCTTCCCCGCCAGCAGCGGCATGGTGATGGCACGCGTGGGGCAGGCATCCACGCAGGCGCGGCAGCGGGTGCAGTCGGCCATGGTGAGCTCGCCGAAATCGGGATGGCGCAGGTTGATGTCGAACTGGCACACCTCGGCGCACTTGCTGCACGAGGCGCCCTTGGCCGTCTCCAGGCACTTCTCGTCGTTGATGGTCGGCACGAAGGTGCGCGAGAAGCGGCCCACCAGGTTCATGAGAGCCGACAGCGGGCAGAAGCGCGTGCACCACTTCCGCAGAAACACGATCTCGATGATGAGCATGGCCGGGATGAGGACAATGCCGATGGTGGCATCGCCCGCCGAGAAGGCCCGCCACAGCACAAGCACCGTGGCGAAGGTGAGGCCCACGGGGCACACGAGGCAGAACACCGGGAAGCCGAACACGGCCGTGGACAGAAGCGCGCCACCGAGCACCGCATGGCGGGAGTCCAGCTTACCGTGCTTGAGGGGCTGGCACTTGCCGCAGGCACCGCAGGCGTGGGCCGTCGATCCGTCCTTCGCCGGCTTCAGGCCGTCCAGCTCCTGCTGGGAAATGGCCTTGATCTCGGCATTCTTCTGCTCGGCCAGGGCCTTGCGCTTCTTAGGCGAGCGGAAGTAGTCGCGGATGCGGTAGATGAGGGTGGTGGGGCACAGCCACGCGCAGAAGGCGCGGCCCACGAGCAGCACGAGGGCCGCCATGATGACGAGCGAGATGACCGCCCGGGGAATCATGGTCTTCGTGGCGATCATGGTGCCGAGGGCGCCCAGGGGGCACAGCGCCGCGATGGTGTCCCAGCCGAAGCCGGACAGGGTGCCGGTGCTCACGCCGGCCACCAGGCCGATGGTCATCACGCCGAACACCGCGGCGGCAATGAGGGTGCGGAGGTTCTTGGTCTTCATGGGTGCGTCCTCCCTACGCCTGGATGGGGCGAACCACGATGGCCCGCTCGCTGGACTTGATGGAACCCGACGACAGCGACAGACACACGGCCTGGCACGCGCCGCAGCCGTTGCACCGGTCTTCGATGACGTAGGGAATGGGGTTCGCGCCGCCCTCGTCCTTCAGCTCGATGGCGCCGTACTTGCAGGCATCGTAGCAGTCGCGGCAGCCGGTGAGGCGGTAGGCCAGGCAGGTGCGCGGGTCAATTTCAGCCGTGCCGATGATGATGTCGCCCGTCTCGCCGGTCTCGGGGTTGCCCACGGTGTAGGAGGCCGGAAGCTCCAGGGCCTCGGTGGGGCACACGGCCACGCACATGGGGTTGCCGCCGTTCTCCTCGTAGCAGAAGTCGCAGTAGTTCCCCGTGTTGAAATCGAGCATGGGGCTGCGCATGCCGAGCAGGCCGTCCTCGATCTTCGCGGGCACGATCACCTTGCGCGGGCACGCCTCGTAGCAGCGCTCGCAGCGGATGCAGCCCGACACCAGATGCGCCTCGTCGGTGCCTCCAGGAGGCCGGTTCACCGGGTTGTGGCCCGCATAGCGCAGGCCGCCCAGACCCAGCAGGGCCACCGTGGACCCCACGCCGATGAACAGTCCGCGGCGCGAGATGCCGCCGCGCTCGGTGCGCTTGGGCTCAGCGGCGCCGTCCCCGGGCACCGCCGTCGCTTCGTTCTTCTCCTCAGCCATGGCTTCTCCTCTTCACTCTCGCTCAAATGGCTTCAAAATCGAGGTTGTGCCACCGCCCCAGGCCGCCGCCGGGGCAATTCCCCGCGCCAAGTGCTCATTTTCGCCGCTTTCGCTACCGAAACGGGCGCCGTGGCAGCAGTTGCGCCTCGAAAGCGTCGCGCAACCTCGATTTTCAAGCCATTTCCGAAACTACATGACCCCTCCCCTGGGGAAGGCGCCGCCCGCGCGCCGCATTGCCCCTCGGGAAGGGGCCGCTATCAGGCGGGAAAGCGAGGCGGGCCGGTGCGTTGCCTGCGGGGCTTGTCCGGTAAGAAAAGCCCGCCTCGCTCAGGTTCCTCAAAGGGCGGCCCGTCGACCAGAACGGGCCGCCTCCGTTACGCTAGTTCGCCCACTGGAACTGGATGAGGGCGTTCACGGCCACTTCGTAGAGCAGCACGCGCCACACGATGGTGCCGATGATGGCGCACGCGATGGCGATCACGGCGGCCACAAGCACCTTGTCGGCGGCGATCTTGCCGGTCATCGCCAGGAAGGAGACGATGGCCGGGGCCACGCACCCGATGACGATGGCGCCGAGCCAGAAGGCCACGGCATGCTCGCCGGTCATGATGGCGCCGGTCACGGCAGCCTCAGCGCCGCGCATGGGCACATCGGGCAGGGTCGGGTCGAAGTAGTACTCCATGGTGGTGTAGGACTCGCCCATACCGGAAATGGCCACGGCGTAGATCACGGTCACGATGGCCACGCACACGGTGCCGATGAAGGCCAGGGTGCTGGACAGCTTCACCGCGTCCTCAGCCTTGGTGGCGCCGGCGATGATCATGGCGGCCAGACCGCCGAGCATCACCGTGGCGGCCACGTAGTAGACCGGCAGCAGCATGGTGTCCCACACCGGGATGGCGGCCATGAGGTAGGAGTCGCCCGTCGCGAACGGCAGGGCCACGGACACCACGATGGCCAGGATGGCGCACCACTTCGGGGCAATACCCTCCTCGGCGCGGCGCATCATGAGGAAGTACAGCACCACGGCGATACCGAAGATGATCACGAAGATCAGCTCAATGGTGATGCCGGAGGTGATGTGGCCGAAGCCGTTCAGCATGCGCAGGGGGTTCTCCAGGTGGAAGAACACCGCCAGGCCGCCCACGGCCAAAGCCACGATGGCGCTCGCGCAGGAGGCCAGCTGCATGGCCTTGCCCTTGCCCGCCAGGGTCAGGACGCCCTGGACGAGGAAGATGCCGGAGGCCAGGCAGTTAAAGAACGTGAAGAGAATCAAGGGCCATTGGATTTCCATCGGTTGTTACTCCCTCCACTTGCGGCCCTCGCGCAACAGGTACATGATCTTGGGATCGTTGCCCTTGTTGGTGAGGTGGTGAATATCGTTCTCGGTGAAGGCCTCCACGTAGTCCTTCAGCTTCACGCGAGTCTTGGTCATCTCGTCGTACTGGCAGCCGGGGCTGTCGGGATGGGCCGGGCCCTCGAAGTTCTCGACGCCGGCGTCCAGATCGCCGAAGAAGCGGGCGCGGGCGCCGCACTGGGCCACGCACTGGGGCAGCTCGCCCTGGGAGATACGCTGCTCGCACAGGGTGCACTTCTCCACGACGCGCTCCTCCTCATTGAGGTAGCGCACGCCGTAGGGGCAGGCCATGGCGCAGAACTGGCAGCCGATGCACTTGTCCTTGTCGATCTGGATGGTGCCGTCGGCGGCCACATGGGACGCCTCGGTCGGGCACACCTTCACGCACTCGGGGTTGGCGCAGTGCTGGCACTGCACGGGGAGGAAGTACATCTCCACGTCCGGGAAGGTGCCGGAGCCGCCCTCGGTGGGGTGCGGGCCGACGCGCAAAGTCTTGATCCAGAAGTTGCCCACGTCGACGCCGTTGATGGCCTTGCACGCCACGGTGCAGGCGAGGCAACCGGTGCAACGGTTCAGGTCGGTGATGATCGCGTAATTCGCCACGGTTCTTCCTCCTTTCTATTCCTTGATGAGGCTGATAGTCTGCAGGCCCTTGGCATCGGCGCTCGCATAGGTGAGCTCCACCTTCGAGTCGGCCAGACGCGGGTCGTTGGCCAGCCATTCCTTCAGACGCGGGTCGTTGGCGTTGGTGATGGCCTCGTTGCCCCACGGATCGCACGGCACGGGGTTGCCGAACGGCGAGTTCTCCTCGGTGGCCTTGTAGACGACCATCGGGTTGCCGCGCAGCTGGGAAGCGCCGCAGATCCAGCACTGGGCGTACTTGTCCATGGTGCAGTTGATGCCGACGAGCTCGAAGCCGTGGGCGGCGTGGTCCATCTCGGGGTACCACCAGGCGTGGTTGGCGTTGGTGGTGCCTTCCTTGATGCCGTAGTACAGGTCGACCACCTCGCGGATGGCGCCCCAGGGGGTGCGCACCCAGACCCAGTCGCCCTGCTCCAGGCCGAGGCGGGCGGCGTCCTTCGGGTTCATCTCGAAGCGCGGGGACGGCCACAGCTCGCGGCACCAGGGCAGCTGACGGTGCTCGGAGTGGAAGTAGACGGGCTGGCGGGCACCGGAGGTGCAGATGAAGGTGGCCTCCGGGTTGTCCTTCACAGCCTGCTTGTAGGCCTCGAGGTTGTCGGTGGAGCCGTCATCGGTGGCCTGGCCCGTGCCCACGCCGGGCAGGGCGTGGTAGGGCTTGTTCAGGTAGCCCTCGCTGTTGTAGGAGGCGCTGTCCACCAGGCTCGCGTCGTACCACTCGGGCGCCTGGACGCGGGAGTTCTTCGCCTCGAACCAGTGCGGGAACTTGTCGATGTCCGGGATGTCGCCGGCGTAGGCGGCGCGATCCGGCGAGCATACCTCGGCAAAGGTCTTGGTCTCGTCGCCGATGTAGGACTCGGCGATGGTGGACCAGATCTCCACCTTGCCGGTGGGGGTGCCGAAGGCGCACTTCTCGTCCACGGCGGCGTACAGGTTGTAGCCGGCCTGCTGGCGACGGTAGCCCATCTCCCAGCGACGGTAGGTGCCCCAGCGCTCGGGATGCCACTTGCGGCAGTCGAACCAGCCCTCTTCCTGGAACTTCGCCGCGTACTGCGGGAAGTCGGGGCCGTCGGGGAACTCCTCGATCTTCCACCAGTCGGTGGCGTCCTTGAGCACGCGGTACTCCTGCTCCTCGTAGCCCACGGAACCGCCGTTCTGGATGAAGTCGTGGTAGTCGAGGTTCAGCCACTCGTCGTACTCGGGGTCGCGGTCGTTGAACGGCACGCCCATGGCCTTGTGCAGGCACACGACGAAGGTCGGGTCGAAGACCACGTCACCGATGGGCTCCACGCAGCGCTGGCCGGCACCGAAGATGCCGCCGGCGCCCTGGGACACACGGCCGGTGTTGGTCTCGAGCCAGTGGGTGCAGGCGAACACGTAGTCGGCGCAGCCGTTGTTCGGGCAGGACCACAGGTTGATGTCCACCCAGAAGTCCAGCTGGGTCAGGGCGTCCCACGCCTCCAGCAGGTTCGACTGGTTCATGAAGTCGCCGGACATGCAGATGCCGCCGTAAATCTTGTAGGGAGAGTCGATCTCGCGCACGGCGTCCCAGATGGAGCTGGCGTCCGACCAGCTGTTCCAGAAGCGCAGCAGCGGGAAGCGCTCGGCGGAAATCTGGTCCTCGTTGGTCTCGAAGGGCGTCTTCAGGCCGGGGAAGGCACGGGAGGACTTGTAGTTGCCGCCCTTGCGCTCGGCGATCCAGCGGGCCTCCTCGGCCGTGGGCACCTTGCCGCCGTAGCGCTCCACCAGCGGGGACTTCTCGTCGATGAGGTACTGCACGAAGTTCTGGATCAGCGGGATCTGGTCCTCAATGGTCAAGTCGCGCGGCGTGTTGCCGAGCTCCATGGTGCCGATGCCCTCGCGGATGCCCCAGTCGACGGGCTCGTGATCGGTCACCAGCATGTTGGCGCGGCCGGCGCAGCCGTCAACCTGGGCCTTGGAGGAGCCGCGGTTGCCGGCGGGCTCGTCGGAGTTGCCGGTGATGCAAGCGATGATCTGCAGGGCGCGGGTGTTCTGCACCGCGTGACCCGTCTGGTCGGGAGCCAGCTGGTAGTGGATGCCGCCGTTGCCGTGCAGGGGGTTCAGGCGCGTGGTGTAGGTGCGCACAGCCTCCTCGATCTTGTCGGCGGGCACCTCGGTGATCTGGGACACGTTCTCGAGGGTGTACTCCTCCAGGTTGTGCTCCCACTCCTGCCACACGGACTTGGCCTCGATCATCCGACCGTCAGCGAGCTTCACCTGCACGCCGTCGGGCCACAGCTCCGGGTCCTTCGGCAGGCCCTTGGGGTTGGACTTGGCGCCCTTCTCGTTGCCCTCGCCGGTCCAGTAGGCGTCGTAGGCCGGGTCGGCCGGGTCGGCGAACTTGGAGGGGTCGGGCAGCCAGGCATCGGCGATGATGGGCTTGTAGGGGTGCTCGATCCAGGTACCGGTGGTCGGGATCTTGTGCTTCTCGCCCTCCCACTGGCACTCCTCGGCGTCCCAGTAGGTCGGCTTCTCGTTGGCCGCGTCCCAGCAGATGAAGCGGCGGTAGGAGTACTCGGCCGGAGCCGGCTCCCAGAACTGGGACACCCACTCGCGATCGAGGTCGGCCTCAGTGAGAAGACGGCTGGTCATGTGGATGCCGCCGTTCATCTCGAAGAAGTAGCCCTTGTAGTTCTTGCCGTCGGCCTCGGGGTTGTACAGGAACGGGCCGTTGGACCAGCGCTTCACGAAGTTCTTGTCGTAGGCGTCGTTGTCCACGATCCACTTCAGCCAGCCCAGAGACAGCGCCAGGTCGGTGCCGACGCGGATGGGCAGCCAGATGTCGGCCTCCTTGCCCAGCGGGCTCATGCGGGGGTCAACGAGGATGTGCTTGTAGGCGCGCTGGGAGCAGTCCACCACGGTACGGTTCGTGGAGTCGTAGTTGGAGTACTCGGACGCGGTGCCCCACTGCACGTACACGATGGGGCCCTGCTCCACCTCCATCCAGGGCGAGCCCTTCTCATCGGTGAGCACGCCGCCGAAGTGACGGGGGCCCTTGCAGATCTCGTAGGCGGAGTGGAAGTTGTGGGTGCCGAGCACCGACTTCAGCGTGCCATAGGGAGGCTGCGCCCACACGCGGGACGTGCCGCCCATGGTGAACAGCGCCTTGCCGCCGCCGAACTTCTCCTTGATCTCGTTGAACTTCGCGCCCACGGCGTCGAGCGCCTCGGCGAAGCCCACGCGCACCCAACCGGGATCGTCCTCGCCCTTGGGATTGGTGCGCTTCATGGTGTAGCGCAGACGATCGGGATGGTACAGCGCCAGCATGGACGACTGCGACTTGGCGCAGCAGTGACCGCGGCTATGCGCGTTGGACTCGTCACCTTCCACCTTGATGACCTTGTTGTCCTGGACCGTGACCCACACACCGCACTCAACCTTGCCGCAAGCACGGCAGCAGGAGCGGATGCGCTTGACCTCACCAGCTGATTCGTCGACACCCTCGGCCAAGGCCGTCGAGGGCACGGCGGCGAAGCTCAGCGTGCTCGCGGCGCCCGTCACGGCAGCGGCCTTCAGGAAGCTGCGACGCGTCAGTGAAAGTTTAGCCATGGGTCCTCCTCTCTCTTACTCGTTTGATTTCCAACAAAACACCGGCGGCGGCCGGTTGGGTGCGGCGCCTTCCAGGAGGGGTCGGTCGGCGCTGGCCCGACCGGTGCGCCCCCGATGTTTTGTTGCCCAACGGTGAGAAATGATACGGAGCCGTTAGAAACGGGAATCATAAGAGGAGGGGGATTGTGGGGCCGCGCAATCATCCGCAGGGTCATCTTAGCGGGATGATTTCCCTGTTGGCACCCCTTCTATACTGGTCGGCGAAGAGGATAGAAAGGAGAACTTCCCATGAGCAAGCCCCATCCTACTTTGGCCTTGCGCCTTGATCTGGACGAGCGGTTGGTAAACCACGATCTGCGCCTGGAGATCGACCGCTGCTACTCCTATCTCGGCACGCCGGTGGTGCGCACGCACCCGGCCGCCGAGGGCGCCCCGGAAAACATCATGGTGGCCACGGTGCGCGTCGGCGCCCGGGAGTACCTGGACGCATCGGTTCCCGGAGCCGACGAGCTGTGGAACGACTACATCGAGCACTGGCTGCTGAACCAGGTGCACGCCCTGGAGAACCAGATGAAGATCTTCAACCGCCGCCAGCGGGAAGAGGGTCGCGACGAGCTGTTGTTCACCTGGCTCGATGTGGAACTGGCCGGCGGCCGCCTCACGGTGCGCCTGCGGCTTGATTCCGCCTGCGGTATTGATCCGGCCGACAGCGTGTGGGTGGGCCGCGTGCGCCGCGCCCTGAACGAGGGCCGCCTGGGCGACGACGTGGTGCGCGTGCAGCTGCCCTCCGACACCTCCTACGAGGCTCAGCTCGCGGCCGGCCTGGCCGCGAAGGCGGCCCGCGAGGCCGCCGAGGCCGAGGCGGCGGCCGAAGCCGCCCAGCGCGAAGCGGCCGAGGCCGAGGCGGCCGAGGCAGCGGCCGAGGAGGCATTCCTGGCCTCCCCCGCCCTGTTGGCCGAGGCGGCCGAGGCGGCGGCCGAAGCCGAGGAAGCGGCCGACTTGGTGGTGCAGGCCCGCATTCGCGAGGATTTGGCCGCGGCCGAGCGCGGCGAGACGGACAAGACCGCCGAGGAGATCATCGCCGAGCGCATCGCCGAGGAGGCCCATCTGGGCGAGGATATTCAGAAGAAGTACGCCCTGCCCCAGGCTGATTTCCCCCTGACCTTCGATCAGTGGACCGTCATCTACGACGATGGCTCAACCCGCGACTTTAACGCCACGACCGGCGTTTTGGCCGAAAGCTAGGAGGCGCCATGATTTCCGTGATTGACGAGATCGCCGCCTTTACGGGCCGCGTCGCCAAGGTGAGCGGCGCGGTGCGCACGGGCAAGACCGAGGCCCTGGTGCGCCGGGCCGCCGCGGCCGTGGCCGCCGGTGCCACCCCCGAGGATATCCTGCTGGAAACCACCACGGCCGAGGGCGCCCGCTGCGCCCGGGTGCGCCTGGCGACCGCCCTGGCCGATGCCGGCGTGGCCGAGGCCGAGGCTACGGCGGCCCGCGTGCACGTGGCCACGGCCGACGAGGTGTGCCTGGAGGTGCTGGCAACGGCCGAGGCCCGCGCGTTCACGGGCCGCGCACCCCGGGTGCTCGCCCCCTTCGAGTACAACTTCTTCCTGGAGGACATGAAGACCCTGGGCCAGCCGGCCCGGCGCCTGCGCTCGGTGCTCGGCCAGTTCCGCCGCCAGTGGTGCGCCCTGGCTCCCGAGGACGAGTGGCTCGTGCCCGGTGATGAGGAAGAGGCCCTGCGCCACAGCGAGCGGCTCCTCAAGGTCATCGACGCCATGCTGCCCGAGGAAGTGGCCTATCTCTGCGGCACCTACCTGCAAAGCGAGGCGGGCACCGACGCCCGCGCCCGCTTCGCCGTAGTGCTCGCCGACGACTTCCAGAACCTGTCGGCCGCCCAGCAGACCTGCCTGTGCCTGCTGGCCCGCGACCAGCTCATCGTGGCCGGCAACACCGACGAGACCGTGGCGGTCGCCACCGCCTTCCCGGCTCCCGACGGGTTTGCCACCTTCGACACCCTGCGCCGACATGTCACCACCTTCACCCTGGTGGAAGCCTTCGGCAACCCCAACGTCACCGCCTTCTGCGATGCCCTGGGCACCGCCGAGGCCGCCGATAAGCGCACCGGCACCATCCGCGACATCGCCCTGGTGAAGTGGAACACCCCCGACGACGAGTTCAACGGACTGACCCGCTACCTGTTCGCCCTGAGCCAGGAGCGCGACGAGGCAGCCGTGCGCACCGCCGTGGTGGCCCCGAACAAGCAGTGGGCCGCCGCCTTTGCCCAGATGCTCGCCCGCCGGGGCTTCGCCGTCTCGTCCCTGGGCTTCGACACCATCGGCGGCGACCCGCGCGACGTGAACCGCGCGAAGGCCATGATGGCCTACACGGCCCTGAACCTGCTGGCCGATCCCGCCGACGCCGCCGCCTGGCGCGCTTGGGTGGGCTTCGGCAACTACCTGACCTTGAGCGACGGCTGGGACGCCCTCATCGCCTGGTGCGACGAGCAGGACGCCACGCCCCTGGAGGCCCTCGCAGCGGCGGCTGCGGCGGCCGATGCCGGTGCCGAGGAGCCCTTCCTGCGGGCCTTCGCCCTGGCCGAGCGCTACGAAGCGGGCCAGGCCCTTCTGGCTGCCCACGGCGCCCGCACCGGCTTCGGGCTGCTTACGGCCGTCGGGGCCGCCGGGCTGCGGGAGTTCGCGGCCGTCGAGGAGGCCATGGTGGGCGACGAGGACGCCGCCGCCCTGTTCGCCCTCATCCGCGACCGCCAGTTCGCCCCCACCCACACAGCCGACCCCCGGGCCGTGGCCGTGAGCTCCTACGAGCAGATGGTCGGCTGCTCCTACGACAGCCTGTACCTGGTGGGCTGCGTGGACGGCTTCATGCCGGCCCGCGACGCCTTCGAGGTGGTGGCCACCGACGCCGATCGCGCCCGGGTGCGCGACACGGGCCGCCGCCTGTTCCTGAGCGCGGCGGGCAAGGCCGGCGACACCCTGACGTTCTCTGCCTTCGCCAAGGCCGACTTGGAACTGGCCGAGCGCACGAAGATGCAGGTCATGCGCGTGCGCATGGAAGAGGGCCGGCGCATCGCCTGCCTGCGCCCCACCGACTTCATCGAGGAGGCCGGCGCGGCAGCCCCCATCACCGTGGGCGGCCAGGCACTCCTCGCCGACATGGGCATCGACTAAGCCCCGTTGGCGCTGGCTGTGCCCAGCGCGCCCGCCCAAAGCGGGCACACCTCAGGTGTAGTTACGAAAAAAGGCCTCGTCACGAGGCCTTTTTCTCTGGGCAATTTCAGGTTCTTCAAACCCTCTTTCCGCCCCCAGATATGCGTCGACCCCGCGAGGGGGAGGCGGGGTCGACAGAAGGAGGGGAAGAAAAGGGGGATGGTAAAGGGATGGCCGTCGGGCATCGCGCAGAGCTCGGCCCGCGCGGCGCCCGGGCAGCGGGCGCGGAGGGGACTTACTCCTCCACGGAATCCAGCAGCTCGCGCAGAACGGCGCCGTCCTCCTCGATGGTGCCCAGAGTCAGCTGGCCCAGACCCTGGTAGAACAGGGTCTTCGAATGCAGGCGCATGTCGGTGACCAGCATGGGCACCCAGTTCAGCAGGTGATTCTCCAAAAACTCGTAGGAGGTGCGCAGATAGGCCACGGCCTCGTCCTCGGCCCCGTCGGCCAGGGCCTCGGCGGCGCGCAGGGCCATGCGCTGCATGAACTCCAGCTCCAGGGCGATGTGGTCCTCGGCCTCGTTCCAGTCGCCGCGCTTCAGCTCGTTCTCGCGCAGGGTGGCCAGCACCTCAGCTCGGGCCTCCTGCATGAGCAGGCGGCGCTCGGAGGTGTACACGCTCTCATAGGGGTAGGCGGCCGAGTAGCCGTTCACGCCGTGGCCGATGAAGGTGCGCACGTAGTCGATGGCCAGCTCGGTCACGGAATCTTCCCATGCGCGGCGCAGGTACTCGAACAGCTGGTGGTAGCCCTCGTCCACGGTGGCGTTGCCCGTGGCCGTCGGGAAGCGCATACCCTGCAGCTCGCGCAGGGTGGCCAGATCCACTTCCTCGCGGAACAGGCGGGCGAGCATGCCGTAGGCCTGCGCCCGGCTCTTCATGAGGTCGATGAGATTCACGTCTTCCATGGTTTAAGCCTCCTTCGCGGCTTTCATCTCGGCGAACAGGGTGCGGCCCAGGTCGGTCAGCTGCCAGCCCTCGCGGGCCCACACGGCGCAATCGGTGGCCTGGAGCACGTCCATGAAGTGCTGGCCGTAGCGCTTCGGCTTCTTCGTGATGGGGAAGGTGTCGGTCAGCGCCTCGATGGCGCCCATGGACTGGGGAGCCTCTTCCAGCAGCGCCATGACGGCCTCGTACACCTCGCCGTAGCGGGCCTCGTCGCTTTCCAGCACCACGGAGCGGAACTGGTCGCCGCTCAGATACTCCTGGCGCAGGGCCAAAGCCTCGTCGGTGGCGCGCCACACCGGATCCACAGTCTCGCGAATCTCAAGGTAGGCCACGCCGCCTTCCGCATCCTCGGCCACCTCGGTGGTCTCGGGCATCTCCAGCACGAGGGCGCCGGCGCGCTCCAGCATGCGGCACAACGTCATGGGGGCGTACACCGAGCGGTTGTCGCGCATCCACTCGTCCACCTTCGCGGAAATGGCGCTGGCGGCGCAGCCGCCCTCGGCGAGTCCCACGATGTTCATGAGCACCCGGCGATGGCTCGGGTTCTGCCGCACGAGGGCCCGCAGCGCCTCGGCCACCGAGCCCTGGCGCTCCGGCGTGTACACGGCGGCGCGATGGGGCGTCTCGGGCATGTTGCGCAGGGTGGGGTAATCGATGGTGTCGTAGGGATTCTCGTCGTCCATCCATTCCTGGTCGATGGCCGTCTCGTCCACCGCCAGGGGGTCGAACTCGTCGTCGAAGTCGAGCAGCGTCAGGGTCCCCTCCCCCGTCGCCGTTGCAGAATATGCCATGGGGCACCTTCCTTCTCTTGCGCGACGGCACCGGGCGAGCCGGGCCGTCAACCTATCCTCTTCGCTCTCCATTCTAGTGAGCGGGGCGGGGCCGTCTTCATACGGGGAGGCCGTATCTGCTGGTCACGGCATCATCCTCCCGTGATGATTTCACCCCATGGCGAGGATGATTCCGCCCCACAGCAGCCCCTTTGCCCTTGACGCTCCGCGCGAGCGCGCCATAATGGATGTGCGTTGCGAAACTGCGGGGCGACCAACCAAGGGAGCACTTATGACCAACGCAGCATTCGGCAAGAAGACTCTTGCCATCGCGGTTATGGCCAGCCTTTGTGCGGCCCTGATCGCCGTCCCGGCCTATGGTTTCTACCATGTGCACGACGACGGCGTGTCGGACGGATCGAAGGGCCTGGGTGCCTGCGAGGTCTTCGCGGTGGTCGACGAGACCGCCGTCGGGGGCGACGTGCACTCCGACCTGATGTTCGTGCCGGCGGGCAGCACGGCCGATGTCGTCCTCACCGAGGGCGTCATCTCCAGCGAGAACCAGAACGGCCTGGATGCCATCCACAACTATGATGTGCAGTCCATCGCCGACTATCTCGCGGCCAACGGGTACAACTACACCGTTGCGGTGTACCCGACGGGCGAGGCCCAGACCTACAAGGATGCGGAGGGTGCCTACGCCGCCACGTCTCAGAACGTGAGCGAGGCGTACACCGCCGCCTCCAAGGGCGACGGCAGCACCGTCGTCGATCGCTACGACAACGTGGTGATCACGGTGACCCAGTAGGGCACCAGCTCATTGGAGGGCCGTCCTTTCGTCGACCAGCGAAGGGGCGGCCCTCGGCCCTCTCGGTGCGAGCAGGGCGGCAGAGACCGGGGATTGGCGCTTGACCGGGGGACGGCAGCCATCTATAATCCGCTGGCTCAGCGTTAATGGAGTCGTCGCCGCAGGCGATGGGGCAGGTAAAGGGGGCGTTATGGGTTTCCATGTGCCGCGCGTCACTATTCGCGTCGATTTCGGCAAGGAGGCATCCTTCGGGGAGCTGAGCCTCATTTCCCTCGGTTACGGGCTGCACCAGGCCTGGATCTACAGCTCCATGTTCGACAAGAGCGGCATCTTCGGCAGCACGCCCCTGGAAATCACCCCCTTGAACGGCGAGCTGTCCCTGGCCTACTTCGCCTCCATCCTCATCTATGGGCTGGTGCTGCTCATAGCGAGCATCCTGGACACCCGACTCATTCGTCTCCTCCACGCCACCCCCGTGCTGGCCGTGGCCGCCGGCCTCGGTTGCCTTGGCACCCTGCTCCTGCTTGATCCCTCCCAAGGGGCCCTCGATGGCACCGTTTTGAATGTCGCGTCGGGCGCACTCACGGGCGCGGGCTCCGCCATCCTGCTTCTGGCCTGGGGTATTGCCTTCGCCCGGCGCGATTCGGCCTCCATCATCATCAACGGAGCCCTGTCCATCGCCATCGGCTTCGGCGTGTATGGCCTGGTGCTGCACCAGGCGCCCTTCCCCTTCAGCGGCATTGCAAGCGCCCTCATTCCCCTGGCTGAGCTGGCCCTGCTGCTCGTACTGCGACGCCGCGTCAGCCTTGATTTCGACAACCGCCGCCTGCTGTTCCAGCCCCTGCCCATCAACCACGCCCGCTTCGTGTTCCGCTTCGGCATCCCCGTGTTTCTGCTGGGCATGGCCCTCGGCATCATGCGGCAGACCTCCATCAGCACCGTGCTGCCGGGCACCGTTTTCGATGACCAGGCGCTTCTGTTCGTGACGGCCTGCTGCGCCATGGTCATCATCATGGTGACCTTTTTGGCCCTCGGCGGCAACGAGCGCTGGCACACCCTGTTCCGCCCGCTTCTGCCCTTCATCGCCGTGACGGCGGTGTTCATCCCCTTCACGGCCGAGGGCAACTCGTTCTGGGGCACCTCCATCGTGCTGATGGGCTACATGTCCTTCGAGGCCCTTATGTGGATCTTCTTCTCTGAGCTGGCCCAGCGCTTCCGCCTCTCCCCCATCTTCGTGTTCGGCCTGGGACGCGGCGTGATGGCCCTGGCGGCCCTCGGCGGCTCATCGCTGCCCCTGTTCACCGGCGGCATTCCCCTGGTGACTACGTTCGGAGACCTGGGTACCGTGCTCATCGTCATCATCGCCATGATGCTGGCCTACGCCCTGCTGCCCGACGAACGGGAAATGGCCCGCATCCTCGCCGTGGACCCGCACCAGGTGGCCGCCGTGCGCAATATTCCCCGCGCCCCCTTGATCGAGGTGCGCGAAGGGGCCGGCACGGAAGATGGCACCGATGGCATGGAAGACGACGTAGAAGAAGAGATCGGAAGTCCCGTCGCGCTTTCTTCCGGGGAAGAGGCGCCGGGCCGGGAAGCCGCCCTGCGCGATGGGGGCGTCCCTGGCGCGATTGCTCCTCAGAGCGTTGTTGGGAACGGCACCCCGGCTGATGGCGGCGCCTTCGGAGACGGGAGCACCTTCCCCGTTGCGTCCGCACCCCGAGAGGCAACGGCCGCTCCAAGCCCGATAGCCGCGCAGGGTTCCCCGACCGATGTTTCCCCGTCAGGCGCCCCAGCCATGCCGGGCGCGACTGCCATCCCGGGCGCCGTGGGCGACCCTACCGCTCCCGCTGCCCCTGGCGCGCCGGCCGCTCCGGCGCAGCCCTCGGCGGCCCGTCAGGCCATGGACCCCTCCCGCTCCATCTTCGCCGACAGCGAGGGAGGCGCCACCGCGGCCGAGGACGAGGCCCGCCGCAGCCGCTTCCGCGAGCGCTGCGAGATCGTGGCCAACACCTACCTGCTGTCGCGCCGCGAGAACGAGGTCATGTACTACCTGGCCCGCGGCTACAAGTCCACCTTCATCCAGCAGCAACTCTACATCTCCGAGGGCACGGCGAAGACCCACATCCGCCACATCTACCGCAAGCTGAACATCCACAGCCAGCAGGACCTCATCCGCCTCATCGACGAAGTAGAACTGTAAGGCCCGAGCGCCTGCCCGACAACACAATCGAGCACCCTTAGACGCGGAAAGCCCCCGGCGGGGGCGATTCGCGTTTGCAAGGGGTTTGGGGAAACGAACCGCGCCCGCCGGGGGCTTTCTCGGGAGGGTCAGTCAAGATCGAGTGCAGCGGAACCATAACGCTCAAAACCGAGACCGGGCGTAGAGGAGATGCCGGGTGTTCCAACCGAGCGAGTTCCGCAGCGACCGGAACAGTCCAGTGGACTGTTCCGCAAAGCGAGGACTGTCTGAGCGAATTGGAATGCCCGGCAGCTCCGACCGGGAGGGGCCGCAAGCCGCGAGCCCCTCCCGCTGGGCCGCTAGAAGAACGGGTACACTGACACGCCGGTCATGTAGAAGACGACGCGCAGGGCGATGGCGCTCGCGAGCACGCAGCCCGCACCCACGGCGCCCCACACCTTCCAGTCGCCCTTGGCCCTGCCGATAAAGGCGCTCGCCGCGCCGGCCACGGCGGCGATGATGGCCACCACGGCCGCGCCCACCGAGGCCCCAGCGAAGGGCGCCGTGGAGCCGTCGGGGGTGATGTCGAGGGTCGGGCTCGTGGGATCGAACCAGAACTCCACGGCGGCGTAGGAGCCGGCTGTGGCCTGCATGGCCACGAGGTAGGCCACCGCCAGCACGAGGTTCGCGCACTGGCCGATGACATTGGCCCGGGCGTCCAGATCGGAGGCCTCGTCGCGCACGGCGCAGATGAGGGCCATGGTGGCCGGGCCGAAGGCGCAGGCCGCGCCCAAAAGCGAGCCGATCTGCAGCAGGGAGTCCCAGGCCGGCAGCGAGGCCATCATGTAGGAGTGGCCCATGACGACCACGAGCACGACGGCCACGACGATGCCGACGGCGGACAGCCACGCCGGCACCTTCGCCTCACCGCCACGGCGCAGGTACACGAAGTACACCACCATGACCACGGCGAGCACCACGATGGCGATGAGCTCCTGGGTGATGCCGCTGGTCATGTGACCGAAGCCGTTGAAGATACGCTCCCAGTGCTCCAGGTGGAAGAACACCGCGATGCCGCCGACGGCCAGAAGCGCCGCCGAGCCGATGAGGGCCGGCATCTGGGCCTTCGCGCCCCGGCCGCGCAGGGCCCACAGGCACTGGGCGCCGAACAGGCCGGCCGCCCACGCGAGCAGCGTCGTAAACAAGATAAGGGGCCATTGCAGTTCCATTATTCCCCACCCTTCCATTCTCTATCGCGCAGGATGTAGGCGAAGTGCGGGCCGTTGCCCACGTCGGGCAGATGGTGCACATCGCCGTCGGCGTACTCCTTCACCATGTCGCCCAGCTTCACGCGGTTGCCGGTGTACAGGTTGTCGTAGGAGCGGTCGGTGTCGTAGCCCACGGCCGGCGCCTCGAAGGAATCGATGCCGCCGTCCAAGTCGCCGAAGAAGCGGGCACGGCCGCCGCACTGGATGACGCACTGGGGCAGGCCGCCGGCGGCGGTGATCTGCTCGCAGAGCGTGCACTTCTCCACGACGCGCTCCTCCTCGTTCAGGTAGCGCACGCCGTAGGGGCAGGCCATGGCGCAGAACTGGCAGCCGATGCACTTCGACTTGTCGATCTGCACGGTGCCGTCCTCGAGCACATGGGAGGCGCCCGTCGGGCACACCTTCACGCACTCAGGGTTCTCACAGTGCTGGCACTGCACGGGCAGGTAGTACATCTCCACGTCGCGGGCGCTCGTGGCGCCGGCCTTCTTGCTCGGGCCGATGCGCAGCACCTTGTTCCAATAGCTGCCGATGGGCACGTTGTTCACGGCCTTGCACGCGACCATGCACGCGAGGCAGCCCACGCAGCGGTTCAGGTCGGTGACGATAGCGTTCGTTGCCATGGCTTTAGGCCTCCTCTCGAATATCGTAGTTGGGCAGCCATGCCTTCAGGCGCGGGTCGGAGGCATCGCAGATGATCTGGGTGCCGTCCTCGGGCGCGCAGGGAATGACCTGGCCGTCCGGGCAGTTCTCGGGCATGGCCTTGTAGATCTTCACCGGCACGCCGCGCATGTGGGAGCTTCCGATGAACTTGTCCTGGCCGTAGGGGTTCCAGATGCACTCGATGTTGGACAGCGTGAAGCCGTGGGTCGGCGCGGGAAGCTCCGGGAACCACCAGGCGTGCTCGGCGTTGGCCCAGCCCGGCGCGATGCCGTGGTACAGGTCGACGCACTGGCGCACCTTGCCCCACTCGGTCTCAATCCAGGCCCAGTCGCCCTGCTTGAGCCCGAGCTTCTCGGCGTCCTCGGGGTTCATCTCCAGGCGCGGGGCCGGCCACAGCTCGCGGCACCAGGGCAGCTGGCGATGCTCGCTGTGGAAGTACACGGGAATGCGGCGGCCGGTGGTGAGGATGATCGGGTACTCCTCCAGATCGATGGTGCCGCTGCCGGCCGCGGACACGGGCGGCTCGTAGTTCGGCATCATTTCCTTGATGACATCGAACTTGCCCGGCTCGGCCTCGTTGGCCATATCGAGGCACAGCGTCTCGAACTGCATGGACCAGAAGCTCACCAGGCCCGTGGGGGTGGGGCAGCCGAAGTTGTTCACCGGCTGGCCCGTGGCGGGATCGGTCGACCAGGGAGCGGCGGTGCAGGCGTCCTTGCCCATGCGCATCCAGCCGGTTTCGAAGCGGCGGTAGGTGCCCCAGCGCTCGGGTTCCACCACCTTCGCGTTGATCCAGCCGTTGTCCTGGAAGTCCTGGCGGAAGTCCTCCCAGTGCTCCCACTTGCAGCCCGGGTAGCGATCCGAGAAGCCCGACACCTCGTTATGGGCCTGGAACCAGTCCTCCAGACGGTCGTCGTGCAGGTAGGCGCCCGGGGCGTCGCCGGCGATGTTGGTCCAGGTGCCGTTCGGGTTGCCCTGCTTCTCCAGGGCCTCGAAGATGAGGCGGTTGATGTCGTAGTCGAACTTCGTGTCGGCCGGCGGCTCGATGGCGCGCTGGGTAAGCCCGATGCCGCCCGAGGCGCCCTGGGACACGCGGATGCAGTTCAGCTCGGTCCAGTGCTGGCAGGGCAGGATGATGTCGGCCATCTCGGTGCCGGGGTGGTGGAACATGTTGATGTCCACCCAGAAGTCCAGCTGCGAGAGCGCCTCCCAGGCCAGGTTGGCGTTGGACATGTTCATGAACGAGCCGGACTCGTTGATACCGCCGCGCAGGCGGTACTCGCCGTTGCCGAGGCAGGCCTCCCAGATGAGGGTGGCATCGGCCCACTCGCCGTAGTAGGGCAGCATGGGGAACTTGCTCGCGCCGATCATCTTGCCGTGCACATCGCGCTTGTCCGGGATGTTCATGGGGTCGATTTCCACGTCGTTCAAGTACATCGGCGGGCACATGGGCTCGCCGGTGAGCAGCTCCATGCCCTTCAGGGTGTACTTCACTTCCTCGGGCATGTTGGTGCCCGGGGCGGCCGTGGACTGCTCGTCCACAGGGGAGCGCGTAAGGCCGCGGTTGCCGGCGGGGCCGTCGAAGTTGCCCGAGGTGTAGATGAGGTTGCAGATGGCGCGCACCGTCTGGGTGCAGTTGCCGATCTGGTCGGGGGCCAGCTGCAGGTGGATGCCGCCGTTGCCGTAGGTCTGGCCCTCGGGGCGGGTCAGCCACAGCACGCAGGTCTCCTCGATCATCTGCGGGTCGAGGCCCGTGATCTCGGCGGCCCACTCGGGGGTGCAATCGGCCACGGAAGCGGCCAGGTAGCTCCACACGGGACGGGCGACGTGCTTGCTGCCGTCGGCCAGGGTCACCTCGTGGGTGCCTTCCAGATCGAAGTCGATGCCGGCCTCCACGAGCTCGTTATAGGAGATGGGCGGCAGGTAGCCCTCCTGGGAGGTGCCGGCGTACACCACTTCCATCTGCTCGCGGGTGGGGGCCACGTGGTTGCAGCCCTGCCACTGGGTGGTGTCGGCGTCCCAGTACACCAGGCCGCCGGCGCCGTTGTTGGCGTTCTTGTTCCAGGCCATGAACTTGTGGGGGCTGCCGCCGGCCACCAGATCGCTCTCCTTCAGAAGGCGCGTCTTCAGCTTCGTGCCGATGAGGTCCTGCAGCGGCGGCACGGCGATGGGGGCCGTCAGGTCCAGGTAGCGGCCGCCCGTGGGCTCCATGTCCTCCACCACCAGCAGGGAGGCGTCGGTCCAGCGCTTCACGAACTCCCAGTCCACCAGGTCCTTCTCGATCATAACGTGCTGCCAGGCCAGGGCGAGGGCCCCGTCGGTGCCCGGCTCCAGGTTCAGCCAGTAGTCGGCCTCCTTGCCCGAGCCGGACAGGCGCGGGTCGACGCAGATGTGGGTCTCGGCGTCGGTCATGCGGTCCACGAGGTTGCGGCAGCTGTCGTCGTAGTTGGAATTCTCCGGCGCGGTGCCCCACTGCACGTAGACGCGCGGCCCGTCACGCAGGGCCATCCACGGGGAGCCGTCCACCGAGCTGATCCAGCCCATGAGGCGGCGGGGACCCTTGCAGATCTCCGAGGCCACGTGGGCGTTGGGGGTCTGGAACAGCCACTTGTAGAACGCATAGGGCCCGTAGACCCACTGGCGGGAGGTGCCACACATGTTGAAGATGCACTCGCCGCCGTACTGGTCGATGAGCTCCTGGAACTTGGTGCCGATGGTCTCCATGGCCTCGTCCCAGGTGATGCGCACCCAGCCCGGGTCCTCGCCCTTGGGGTTGGTGCGCTTCATGGGATGGTAGATGCGGTCGGGGTGGTAGGCCGCCTGCAGCGACGACTGCGACTTGCCGCAGCAGTTGCCCGACGACTGGAACGACGACTGGTCGCCCTCCACCTTGACGGCGCGCCCGTTCTCCACCGTGACCCACACGCCGCACTCCATCTTGCCGCAGCCGCGGCAGCAGGTGCGCACGCGCTTGACCTCGCTGCCCTTGTTCGGCGCCTCGGCATCCTCGGCCAGCGCCGCACCGGGCACGGCACATCCGATGACCGCCGTGGCGGCCGTGGCCGCGGACAGCTTGGCGAAGATACGGCGGCTCAGGTTGAGCTTACCCATCTCTCCTCCTTTGTCTCTCTTCTCTTTCGGAAGCCGCTGGCGCGGTCTCCCACGTTGACATGGTGGCAAAATCGGGGTGCCACCGCATCATATGTTTGCCATGATTTTTAAGTTTCCCCTGCTCAATGCTGTCTTTCCCAGTAAAAAAGATGAGGGGTTCCCGGCTGGTTTCCCACTATAATTTTCCCAGGGGAAACAGGGCAGATTCCCCGCCATTTCCAGGGGAGGAACGGAAGCGCTGCCCCGCCCGTTCCATGGTTGCCAGTCAAGTCGAGGGGGCTCGCGTGAGATTCGACTACATCGCAGAGAACCTGCGCGCCCGACGCGCGGAAATCGGCTCGCACCCGCTGTCCCCGAACCGGGTGCTCGGCTTCACGCTCATCCGCGGTTGGGTATACCTCATGTTCGTCGGCGCCGCCGCCAGCTCCATGACGTGGACCGGCGAGGCCCTCCCACCCGTCTTCTACACCGTCTCCACCGCGAGCCTGTGCGCCGTGCTGCTCGCGAGCGCCCTGGCCGGTAACCGCTTCGTCCAGCTCATGCTGCACCCCGCCGCCCGTCTCGCCGGGCCCGTGCTCACCAGCGGGGGCACCCTGCTTCTGGCCTCTTCGGTCGGCGAGAGCGGCGCGGCCCTCATGTGCGGGCTTCTGGGCGCCCTCACCACGGGCATCGGCTCGGGCATCATCGATTTGGGCTACGGAGAGCTGTACCGCAACGAGCCGCCGGCCCGCACCACCTTCGAGGTGCCCCTGGCCTTCTTCCTGGCCGCCGTGGTGTTCTCCCTCGTCATCGCCCTGCCCCCGACCGCAGGCTGCGTCATCTGCTCGCTGTTGCCCGCCCTTTCCGGCTGGATCCTCTTCGGTCGCGAGCACGCCTGGTCCCGCCGGCACCGCGCCAGCGTGCTGCCCATCGACTTCGATCTGAAGTCCTTCGCCTGGCGCATCGGCGTGTGCGCCTGCCTCGTGGGCGTGGCCGATGGCATGGTGCGGGCCGCCTTCCTCTCGTCCAACAACCTGAGCATGCACATGTTCCTGCAATGGCCTCTGGCCGGGGCGGGGCTGCTCACCATGGCCATCGTCTACGGCGCCGCCATCTTGAGCTCCGAGCAGAGCGCCCGCACCATCTACAAGGCGGCCATCTTCGTCATGGCCTTCTTCTTCATGCTGCTGCCCGTGTTCACCGGCGCCCAAGACGTGGAAAGCGTGCTGGCCCTGGCCGGCTACGGCACCTTCAACGTGCTCATATGGATGCTGTTGGCGGAAATCTCCTACACCTACCGGCTCTCTTCCACCGAAGTGTTCGGCATCGGCTGGGCCATGGTGACCCTCGGCGTGCTGCTCGGCTCCATCGCCGGCATTGTGGTGGACCAGTTCGCCCCGTTCACGCCCCAGTTCCTCAGCCTCATCGCGCTCGTGGCCACCATGGCCGTGCTCCTGTCGTTTTTGTTCGTGTTCCGCGAGAGCGACCTCATCGACCTGACCGAGGAGCCCGAAGACGACAGCGCGAACGCTGCCGAGGAGGCAGCGGAGGGCAGTGCCGCCGCAGCGGCCGACGCGCCGAGCACCGAAGAGCCCCATCGGCCGCGCTTCCACGATCGCTGCCTGGAAGTGGCCGCCGCATTCGAACTCTCGCCGAAGGAGACCGAGGTCATGACCTTGTTCGCCAAGGGCCGTTCGGCCGCCCGCATCCAAGAGGAGCTGTTCATATCGAAAGGCACCGTGAGCACCCATTTGCGCCATATCTACCAGAAGATGGACGTCCACTCCAAGCAGGAGCTCCTCGACGTCATCGAAGACCGCGACCGGGGATAGCCCGAACGGCCCACCACCCCTCTTTTCCTTTTTCGGGCGTTCAGTATAATAGCGGGCTGGAAGGAGGGGGGTCATGGCTTTGAACGGACGTGCTGCGCTCATCGCGCTGGGAGCGGCCCTGAACCTGAGCACCTACGGCATCGGCGTCTGGGGCGAGAGCGTGCTGCTCTCCAGCGGCGCCTTCGTCGGCCCGGCCCTCGCCGCCCTTGCCGACACCTACCTGCTGTTCTCGGCCCTCGGCCTGTTCGGCGCCCTCATCCTGCGCATCGCCGTGGCCGCCCTCACCGAGAAGAGCAACCGCTACTACGCGACCTGCGGCCTGGGGCCCATGGCCTTAGGCGCGCTCCTCTTCCTGTCGGGGGCATGGAACTCCTCGGGGCTGCTCGTGGCCCTGGCCGCCTTCTGCGCGGGGTGGACCTTCGGGTGCCAGAGCCTGTTCTGGATGGCCTCGCTGTCCTTCGAGCCGGCTCGCGTCGGAGTGGTGTTTCCCCTGGAGCTTATCGGAGCCGCAGCGCTGAACGGCCTGTTCATCATCGGCTTCCTCGATCACCAGGGGCTCTTTCTCGGCCTGTGCATCGCCCTGTCCACCCTTTGCAGCCTGGGACTCGCCCGAAAAGATGCCGCTCTCGAGCGCCCGGCCGTCGCGCCCTTGGCCGGCGCCCTCGTGAGCTGCTACGTGCCGGGCTTCCGCGCCTTCGCCGAAGTGCTGTTCTGCGTCGTGGCCCTCCAGACCATCGCTCCCACGTTAAATTACATGGGGCTGCTCGGCGCCCTGGAGCCCGCCCAACAGCAGGTGGCCGTCATCGCCGCGAAGGCGGCCGCGGCCCTGGCCCTCGTGGCCATCCTTCGCTTCTCGCGGGCTCCCCTGTATTCGGTGCAGGTGTTCAAAGTGGTCACGCCCGTGCTCATCCTGCTGCTGTTCGCCGTGCCCTTCGCCAGCCCCGACTATCTGTTCGTGCTGCTCGTCGGCGGCTCCTGCCTGCACTTCATCGTCACGAACTCGCTGTTCTGCGTCGACGCCATCACCCTGGCCCGCAGCCGCAAGCTCGTGTTCGAGCTCTTCTACGGCGTGGGCTACGCCGTGCTCATGGCATTCTGCATCGTGCTGGAGAAGGTCATGCCCCGGCTGCTGGCCGCCTCGTCCTCGGCCGAGCTCCTGCTCGTCTTCGGGGTGTTCTTCTGCGTCTACGCCCTCTCCATGGCCTTCGTCCTCGTGCGCCGGCGCCGGCGCGACGGTGCCACGGCCACGGCGCCCTCCGCCCCCACCGAGGCCCCGGAGGCGCCGCACGCTTCCGCTTCCCCCACCGCCGCCGCGCCCGAGAAGGCAGTGCCCGAGCCGACCGCAGCCGATCGGGTGGCGGCCGTCCAAGAACGCTGCGGGCTTTCCGACCGCGAGGCCGAGATCGTGCTCCTCATGATGCACGGGCGCAACGTGCCGGCCATGGCCGAGGAGCTGGTCATCTCGCCGAACACCGTGCGCACCCACGTGAAGCGCATCTACCGCGCCTGCGGGGTGCATTCCCGCCAAGAGCTCATCGCCCACTGCGAAACCGAGGAACCCCTGGCCCGCGACGACGATTCCCCCAGGTAAATCACCTAGTAACCCATCATAATCACCCATTTTGAGACACGGTGGCGCCCCCTTCGTGCCCTATGGTTTCCCTGTCGCAGGAAGCGACGAGAGACCAAGGAGGGAACCTATGTCGAAGATCACCCGAGGCGGGCTGTCCCGCCGCCAGTTCCTGACCGGATCGGCGCTCACCGCCGGTGCCGTGGCATCGCTCGGCCTGGCCGGTTGTACCCCGAAGGCCCCGGCCGAGGCCCCCGCAGCCGGAGACGACCTGGCCGCCACTGGCGATAATGCCGCCAACGTGCGCGCCCATGCGGCCCAGCTCAACCCCCAAGGCGAGCCGAAACCGGTGCAGAACACCACCTGCCCCTCGCTGTTCACCGAGTGGAAGATGGGCGCGCTCACCTTGCCCAACCGCGTGGTGAAGTCGGCCGCCGGCTACATCGGCGTGACAAGCCAGGGCATCACCGGCGACTTGCACATGCAGCACTACGGCAAGCTGGCCGCCGGCGGCGCCTCGGTGGTGTACTGCGATGACTTCGCCGAGCTGTACGACCACTTCCGCGCCATTCCCGACGTGGGCAAGTTCACCGACTGGACCGATGCCGACCTGACCGCCTTCGCCCAGAACATCAAGGACAACGGGGCTGCGGCCGGTTACCAGCTGGCCACCATGGGCCTCGTGTTCAGCGGTTTCGAGCCCGATCCCACGGCCATCTTCCAGTCCTCGGACTGCATGGACATGACGGCCGAGGAGATCCAGAACCTCATCGCCGACACCATCAAGGCCGCTGCCACCCTGAAGCGCTGCGGCTTCGACTGCGTGGAGATCAACGCCGCCGGCGAGAACATCGGCCAGACTTTCATGTCCCGCAACCGCAACAAACGCGAGGACGACTACGGCCCGCAGACCCTCGAGAGCCGCACCCGCTTCGTCTGCGAGATCGTGCGCGGCATCAAGGCCGAGTGCGGCGCCGACTTCCCCGTCCAGGTGCTCATCAACGGCGTGGAGGAGAACGACAAGGCCATCGGCGACTCCGCCTTCTTCACCACCGTGGAGGAGAACAAGGAGATGTGCAAGCTCATCGAGGCCGCCGGGGCCGACTCGCTGCACATCCGCATCGGGCCCTGCGGCCAGCACGTGGCCGAGTTCGCCGGCGATCTGTACTTCTGCGGCACCGGCATCGAGGGCACCACGGGCTACGGCACCCAGTTCGACTTCACCCGCCATTGGCAGGGCATGCTGAAGGCCGACCAGTCGGGCCTCGGCGTCATGGTGCCCGTGGCCGCCGAGATCAAGAAGGCCGTGAGCATCCCCGTGGGCGCGGTCACCTACATGGACCCGGCCCGCGATCCGGAGTTCTTCGAGGGGCTCATCGCCAACGGCGAGCTGGACTTCATTCTCATGAACCGCCCGCTTTCCGTGGACTACGACTACCTGCACAAGCTGGAAGAGGGCCGCATCGACGAGATCCGTCCCTGCACCCGCTGCATGCACTGCCACTGGGACGCGGCCGACGACGGCAACCTCACCTTCAGCTGCCGCACCAACGCCGCCCATCCCTTCCGCTTCGTCACCGGCCAGCTGACCGGCGGTTACGACCCGGAGCCGGCCGCAGCGGCCAAGAACGTCGTAGTGGTGGGCGCCGGGCCGGCCGGTCTGGAGGCGGCACGCGTGGCCGCCGAGCGCGGGCACGCCGTGACCCTCTATGAGAAGAAGGGCTCCGTGGGCGGCCTGCTGGAATTCGCCAACAACGTGAAGGGCCCCCACGAGAACTTGGCCGTGCTGCGCAGCTACTTCGAGCGCCAGATGGAGCTGCTCGGCGTGAACGTGGTGCTGAACACCGAGGCCACGGCCGATATCATCGCCGAGGCCGCCCCCGATGCCGTGATTCTGGCCACGGGCGGCGTGCGCGACAGCCTGGGCCTGGCCGAGACGGCCGGCACGAGCGTGGTGGGCATCGACGACTTCATGATGGCCGATGTGGCCGAGGAGGTCGTGGTGGTGGGCTCGAACGCCCAGGCTATCGACGCGGCCATGTACCTGCTGGCCCAGGGCAAGGCCGTGTCGGTGGTCACGCCGAGCGCGGCGGAGGCCATCGGCACCGGCCACTCCTTCTGGGTGAAGACCTTCACCCAGCCGAACATGAAGGCCCTGGGCGTGCGCTTCTGGCCCGAGGCCGAGGTAGTGGCCGTGAACGATGGCTCCGTTACCGTGAAGACGGCCACGGGCATCCAGCAGGAGATTCCCTGCGGTACCGTGGTGGAGGCCCTGGACAGCCTGCCGAACCCGGCCCTGGCCGAGGAGCTCTCCTGCGAGGTGGTCACCGTGGGCGATGCCGCCCGGCCCTTCAACATCGGCGAGGCCATCTGCTCCGCCAACGCCGCCGCCCGCGCCCTTTAGCACGGGGGAAGCCCCGGCAGAGCGACACCCACCCGCGACACCTGGCGGCCGAGGGCGGCGGGACTCCCTTCGCACGGTTCCCGGCGCCCTCGGACCACCTGCACCCTCCCCGAGGCGGGCGACCCACCCGGATCGCCCGCCTCCCTTCGTCGCATCTCGCCCTCGGGTCGCCCGTCCATGGTATGATGCCCCGTCGAAGAGGGGAGGATCCGTGAACATCAATCAACTGGAATGGTTCTGCTTGGCCTACGAGACGCGGTCGTTCGCCAAGGCGGCCGAGAGCGCCTTCGTGTCGCGCCAGGCCCTGGGCAAGGCCCTGGCCCATTTGGAAGGCGAGGTGGGCGCTCGCCTGTTCGAGCGCAGCGAGGCCGGCGTGACCCCCACGGGCGCCGCCGATGCCGCCTACCCCATCGCCCAGCGCATCGTCGCCGACGAGCGGGCCCTGCGCCGCGCCTGCGCCGAGGCATCCCAAGCCGAGCGCCCCGCCCTGCGCATCGCCATCGCCAACGGCGTGCTCCGCTCGCTGCCCACGGGCCTGCTCGCCCGCTTGGAGACGGCCTTTCCCGCGCTGGATTTCTTCATCGAGAAGCACTACTTCCTGGAATGCTTCGATCGCCTCGAGGCAGGCGAGGTGGACTTCGCGCTCTGCCCCGCCCCGCGCGAGGGCGCCTACCAGCGCTGGTCCGTGGCTGAAGAGACCGTTTTCGTGGCCGCCGTCGACGCCCTCATCTCCTTCGACCCCGCCGCCTGTACGTTAGAAGACCTTGAAAGCCTCGTGTTCTTCCTACCCGGCGATCGCGGCCCGAACGACCTGGGGCTCGGCCGCGCCATGGCCGAGCGGGGCCTCACGCGCCACACGAACACCCAGTACACCGACTACGACTTCATCACCGAGAAGGTCATTGCCGGTCAGGGTGCGGCCCTGGCACCGACAAGTGCCCTGGCCCCCTTCGTCGAAGCCGGGCTGACCACCTTCCCCGTACCGGAGCCCACGGTGCGCTGGCGCGTGGAGCTGCTCGCCCGACAGCGGGAGCTCACTAAGGCCGAGCGCCAGGTCATCGCCTTCCTCACCGCACCGACGACCCGGCAGTAACCCGCGACCCGCCTCGCTCGGGGTGAAACCTTTGGTTGCACCCCGCAAGATCTTCGCTTCTTCCCGCCCCCGTCCTCCCCATGGTTGAATGGCCCCGTTGTCCCGGCGCCTGCGGGCGCCATCCCAGGAGGAGGAGAAACCATGACCCAGCATTCCGTATCCCGTCGCTCGTTTCTGCGCGGTGCGGGCCTCGCGGCCCTCGGCGCGGGCATCGCCGGCGCGGGCCTTTCCGGCTGCGCGCCCCAGTCCCCGGCCGTCGCAACCGGCGAAGAGCTCGCCAGCACGGCCGGCAGCGCCGGCGAGAACGATGTGATCTACCAGGCCCTCGTGAACCCCCAGGACTACGACTATCGCGCAAGCACGACCGATTTCGCCACACTGTTCTCGCCCTGGAAACTCGGGCCCCTGGAAATCAAGAACCGCGTGGTGAAGAGCGCCGCCGGCAGCGCCACCTACCTGGCCGGCTATACCGACGAGCTGCGCCAGTACTACGTGAACTTCGCCGAGGGCGGCGTGGGAATGATCTGGGTGGAAGGCGAGGCCTTTGCCATGCCCGCCGATGGCGGCCCGGTGCCCGAGGAAGCCGTTGCCTTCTTCACCGATCTGACCGACGAGCTGAAATCCCACGGCGCTCACGTCGGCTTCCAGTGGGCGCCCTTCGGCGTGGCCCCCTCGGAACTGACCGTGGAGGCCATCAAGGGCATCGAGGCCGCCGGTGCCGCCCTGGCCGCCCAGCTGCAATCCATGGGCTTCGAAGCCATGGAGATCAACGCCGCCGGGTTCAACCAGGGCGAGCAGTTCCTCTCCCGCTTCCACAACGACCGCACCGACGAGTACGGCCCCGACAGCATCGAGAACCGCGCCCGCTTCGTCGTGGAGTGCATTCAGGAGATCAAGAAAGCCTGCGGCAACGACTTCGTCGTGCAGGTGCTGATCGATCTGGCCGAGGAGAGTGACAACCTCACCAACAACCCCACCCTCATGGATCTGGATTGCGACCTGACCAAGCCTTTCAGCAAGACCACCACCGTGGACGAGGGTATCGCTCTGGCCCAGCAGTTCGAGGCGGCCGGCGCCGACTCCATGCACCTGCGCCTCGGGCCTTTGAGCAACCATCCCTGCCAGTTCGGCAGCGATCTGTACTTCATCGTCAACGGCATCGAGGGAGCCACGGGCTTCGGCACCCAGTTCGACTTCAACCGTCACTTCGGTGGCGAGCTCATCGGCAACCACAGCGGCGCCGGCATGACGCTGAACATGGTGGCCCGCTACAAAGAGGCGCTGTCCATCCCCTGCGGCGCCGTCACCTACATGGACCCGGCCCACGCCCCCGACTTCTTCGAGGAGGCCCTGGCCTCGGGCATGGTGGACTTCTATATGATGACGCGCCCGCTGACCGTGGATCCCGAGTACGTGAACAAGCTCGCCGAGGGCCGCGCTGACGAGATCATGCCCTGCACCCGCTGCTTCCACTGCCATATCGGCAGCAACGAGATGAACGCCGCCATGGGCTGCTGCCGCGTGAATGCCCTCACCCAGCGCGTCATGCGCGACGGAGGCCCGGCCACCTACGAGCTTGAGCCGGCCGCTACGGCGAAGAAGGTGCTCGTGGTCGGCGGCGGCCCTGCCGGCATGGAGGCCGCCCGCATCGCCGCCCTGCGCGGGCACGCGGTGACCCTCTGCGAGAAGAAGGGCTCCCTCGGCGGCCTGCTCTCCTTCGCTTCCCAGATCAAAGGCCCCCACGAGAACCTGGACGACTACCGCGCCTACCTGGAGCGCCAGTGCGAGCTGGCCGGAGTGGACGTGCGCTGCAATACCGAGGTGACCGCCGAGATGGTGGCCAGCGAGGCCCCCGATGCCCTCGTGCTCGCCTGCGGCGGCCTGCGTGGCAGCCTGGCCGTGGACGGTGCCACCGTGGTGCCCCTGGAGAACTACATGAATATGGAAGGCGACAATGTGATCGTCTGGGGCTCCAATGCCCAGGCCTTCGATATGGCGCTGTGGCTCACGGTGCACAAGAAGAACGTGACCATCGTCACCCCGAGCGGCGTGGACGAGCTGGATATGCAGCAGTCCCATCACGCCCAGCGCTTCATGACCACGAGCCTCTACGCCCTGGGCGTGCGCCCCTACACCCACGCCTCCATTACCGCCGTGGCCGACGGCTTCGCCACCGTGCACGCCGGCGACATGGACTGCGAGGTGCGCATCCCCTGCGACGCCATCGTGGACGCGGCCGACATGCTGCCCAACGACGGCCTCTTGGCCGAGGTGTCGGTGGCCGAGACCTATGCCATCGGCGACTGCGCGAGCCCCTTCAACATCGCCATGGCCGTCCGCTCCGGCAACGACACGGGCCGCGCGATCTAGCGATCCTCCATCGGTCTTAAGCCTCGGCGCGAACCATACCCTCCCGCGGCGGCCGGCCCTTCCCCTTGGGCCGCTCGCCATCCCTGTACCCTCCCCCATCTGGGCCAGTTCGTCTTTCCGAGCTGGCCCAGCTTTGTTACGATCCACACCCCAAAGATGCCTCTCTCACACCACCGACCTTTGCATGGGATGTTTGAACCGCGAGATAGCGCAGAGCTCTCAGCTCTTACAAGTGGAAATTTCGTTCTATAGATAACTTTTTTTCCGGAAATAATGTTACAATTGCAACGAAATTTCCGATAAGGAGTAAGCCATGCGTCGAAAAATCACCTCAGATCTCTTTCAGTGGAAAGACGCATCCCTTCGCAAGCCTCTCGTCCTTCAAGGGGCGCGACAGGTGGGGAAGACCTACTCCGTGCTCGAATTCGCTCACGAGGCCTTCGATGACCTTGTCTACATCGATTTCTCGGCCCAAAGGAACTACGCCAGCCTCTTCGAGGGCGATATAACCCCCGCTTCCTTGATCCCCCAACTCGAAGCTCTGGAGCGCAAAACCATCTCGGCCCGACGCACCCTCATATTCTTCGACGAGATCCAGGCATGTCCCCGTGCCCTCACCTCGCTCAAATACTTCTACGAGCGCGCGCCGGAGTATCATGTCATTGCCGCCGGAAGCCTCCTCGGCGTCGCCCTCGGTCGCGATGACTACTCTTATCCCGTCGGCAAAGTGGATACCCTTGCCATGCATCCGCTCGATTTCGAAGAGTTTCTCTGGGGCGTGGGCGAACAGAGAATCGCCGACCTCATCATCGACGCCTATCGAAGCAACGCCCCTCTCGGCCTTCACGAACATGCCCTGGATCTTTACCGCACCTATCTTCTTGTCGGAGGGATGCCCGAAGCCGTTGCGGCCCACATCAGAGGAGCAGACCTCCCGAGCGTGCGCCGTATTCAGCACGATCTCACCGATGCCTATCTCGCAGATATGACCAAATACGCCTCGCCTATCGATTCGTCGAAGATCCTTAACGTATGGCGCAGTATCCCGGAACAGCTGGCTAAGGAGAACCACAAATTCCAGTATGCAACCATCGCCTCATCGGCCCGAGCGCACCAATACGAAGCCCCAATCAACTGGCTCCATGCGGCAGGGCTCGTGTCATTCTGCTATCGCGTCAGCGAAGGCTCGCTCCCTCTTCAAGCCTTCGCTGAGCGCGATTTCTTCAAGCTCTACCTACTTGACACTGGCCTGCTCGGTGCCCTCCAGGGCGTCGAAGCGGACGACCTGCTGCCCAGCGCAGGAAAAGGCGCCCATCTACGGGGCGGCGTCGCCGAGAACTACGTGATGCAGCAACTCGTCGCGGCGGGCATAGAGCCCTTTTACTGGGGAACAACCAGCAAATCGGAGGTGGATTTCATTATCTCGGTAAGCCACCAGGCCGTTCCGCTGGAAGTGAAATCGGGAAAGAACGTTACCGCTCGCAGTTTGGAGGCTTACCGCAAGGCCTACAACCCTTCCCTCGTGTATCGGCTCTCAACCAAGGAATTTGGCCTCGAAGGCGGCATACGGAGTGTCCCCCTTTATGCCGCCTTCTGCTTGGGGAGCGAGATTTCCCCCTATCGACCTTGCTGGGAGGGACTTGGCCAGCAGGGGCGTCTCACGAGCACTGATGTCCATTCCTAAGCAAGGGCCGTCTCGTCGGTGGGGAAGGTGAGAGTGATGGTCAGCTCGTTGCCTTCCAGCGCGGCCGTGACCTCCATGTCCTGGGCGGCGGCGAGGCTCGCTACCACGGCCAGGCCGAGGCCCGCGCCACTGCGGGCCCGGGCGGCATCGGCCCGGTAGAAACGCTCGAAAAGGCGGTCGACGTCGAGAGCCGCCGGGTCTTCCACCATGTTGGCGAAGGTGATGGCGCGGCCCTCCTGGGTGATAGCGGGCGCCGCCGTGCCATAGCGCAGGGCGTTGCTGATGAGGTTCTCGAAGATGCGGGCGAGAGCCTCCTCGTCGGCCTCCACCACTAGGGACTCGTCGGAGATGCGCACCTCCGGCTCCCAGCCGCGCTCCTCGAAGGCGGGAAACTGCCCCGTGAGCACCGAAGCCAGCACGGGCATCACCGCCGTGGGCCGCAGGTCCAGCGCAGCGGTCGGGTCGGTGGCCCGGGCGTAGGCGAACAGGGCGTCGAGCAGCCCCTCCATGTCGTCGAGCCGGGCCGAGGCCGCGCCCAGGTAGTGGGCCCGCCGCTCGCCGTCGGCCTCGTCGGCCGCCAGGGCCACGTAGCCCTTGGCCCCCATGAGCGGCGTGCGAATATCATGGGACAAACTCGCCAAGTCGCGCTGGAACTGGCGCTGCTCGGCGGCCGCCTCGCGGCGCTCCGCCTCGGCATCGTCCAGGGTCTCGTTCACGGCCCGGGCCAGGGCCGCAAAGCCCGGACCCGGCATCTCGGTGGATAATCGTCCGTTGGAGCGCTGCTCGCGTCCCCGCAGGAAGGCGGCCATGCGGCGCAGCTCGCGACCGTACAGCACCACCGTCGCGAAGGCGCACAGGGCCAGGGCTCCCATACCCAGCGCAAACGTCATGAACCGCTCCTTTCCCATCGGCGCCCGGGGCGCCGCTACTCACTTGCACGACGCCCGTGCGCCCTACCTCACTCTTACAACGCTCGGGGTGCCCCGCCTCACTCCCGTAGGGCAAGGGCATGGCCCTTGCCCTACGGGAGGGCGCCGCTCCTCACTTTCAGCAGCCCCAACACGGAGGGGCGCCCTACTTACACGTCCCGCTTGCGCAGCACGCCCAGGGCCAGGGCGCTGCACAAACCGGCCACGATCGCGCCCACAAGGAGCACCTGCACCGCCACGGGCACCATGGTCAGAGGTGCGGCTGCCGGGCCGCTGAGCAGCGTGCCGGCGTTCGAGCCCAGGGCTTGCACACAGGAAGCGAGCAGCCACGGCTCCAGAGCGCCGAGCCACGGCACCGCCGTGCCCAGCAGCAACAGCACCTGGCCCGCCATGGCCCCCAAGAAACCCGAGCATACCACGATGGCCCAGGCCACACCGGCTCCCGCGCTGCGGCTGATCCATACGATAACCGCCGCCGAGCAGCCGTAGGCGAAGACGACCAGCCACGTCAGACCGAAGAACGCCAACAGGTCGGCCGGACTGTTCATGTCCCCGTAGGTAAAGCCCGCCGCGGCGAAGGACACCACGCTGACCAGCGAGACCACGGCCACAAAGAACGCCGCCAGCACCCCCACGAGCACGATCTTCCCCCCGTAGTAGCGCACGCGACCGCGCCGGTCCATCACGAGGTTGCGGGCAAACCGCGTCGTGAAGTCCTGAGCGCAGAACAGCGCCGTCACCAGGGCGACGACCAGGGTCAGCAAGCCGCCCGACACCACCGAGTCGCCCAGCATATCCGCAGGGGTAGCGAAGGTGCGCATCTCCCGGGACACGCCCTCGAAGTCGGCCTCGCTCAGGGCCTGGGGGCTCTCCTCGACCAGGGCCCACAGCTCCGCCGAGGCGGAACCGGGCGCGGCCCCCTCCCCGGCTTCCGCAGCCTCTTCCATGGCATCCTCGGCCGTCTCCACCGCGGTGTCGGCCGTAGCCCCCAGCGACGCCCCGGGCACAGACTGGCCGCCACTCTCAGCGCCCGCGCGCTCACCGCCCCCAGCCGAACCCTCTGCCGTCTCGTCGTCGCAGGCCGTAACCGTCATATCCATGGCAGACGCGGACATGGAAAGGAACTCCGGCGACGACACCGCGTACATCGCGACGGCCGCGAGGATGGACAGCGCCACCACGACGACCGTCACCACCCAGAGCATCTTGCCGTGGACCAAACGGTACAGATCGCTCTTCATCAGGTTAAACATGGGTCGCGCCCCCTTCCATCAACGCAACGAAGTAGTCTTCGATATCCCGGTGGTCCTGGGAGAATTCCAGGACCACCTGGCCCGCACCGGCCAAGGTGCGGGCCACCGCCTCGGCATCGTAGTCACCCGACACCACGATGGTGCCGCCCGGCTCCGCGCGGAACGCCGCAGCGGGATAGGCCTCCTCCAGCAGGGCCAGGGCCCGGGGGCTGTCGGCCGTGCGCACCCGTAGGCTGCCCCCGCACTCGGCCGCCACCTCCTCGGCGCTCATCTCGCGCACCATGCGGCCGTTGGCGATCACGCCGTAGCGGGTGGCCATGCGATCCAGCTGGTCGAGCACATGGGACGAGATCACCACGGTAATGCCGAAGGTTTGGGCCAGGCGCACGATGAGGTTGCGCATGGCGCGGGTAGCCTCGGGGTCCAGCCCATTGAAGGGCTCGTCCAGCAGCAGCACGTCGGGGTTGCCCAGCAGGGCCAGGGCCAGGCCGAGGCGCTGGCGCATGCCGAGGGAGAACCCGCGCACCTTCTGCTTGCCCGCGCCGGATAGCCCCACGAGCCGCAGCACCTCCTCGCATCGGGCCGGCCCATCCACAATGCCCCAGGCCAGAGCCTTGGCCTGCAAGTTCTGATAGGCCGTCAGGTTCGGCAGCAGCCCCGGCTGCTCGATGAGCACGCCGATGCGCCGGGCCTGATCGCCCTCGCCGGGCGCCCCCTGCGCGGGGCCAACGCCCGTCGGCACGCCGAACAGCGCCACCTCGCCGGCCGTCGGCGTCACCTCCCCGCAGATCATCTTCATCACCGTGGACTTGCCGGCCCCGTTCTTTCCCACAAAACCGTAGATATCGCCCGCGGCCACGGTCATGGCGAAATCATCCACCACGCGCCGACCGCCGTAGGCCTTGGCCAGACCGCGCGCCTCAATCACATTCATGGCTCTCTCCTTTCTCCGTACAGGTATACCCCATTTCCGACGCGTTCCAGTGTGGAGGGGAACATTAAAGAAAGTTCTGGCGAAGCGTTAAGAATGTTTGAAGATGGCGCCTCGCGCCCGCGCGCCGTATTATGCTGCCAGAAAAGCACCTGGCGAAGGAGGCCCGAACCGCCCGATGGACACCCCCTTGGACATACTGGTTATCGAAGACGACCCTTCCATCAACGAGGTGGTGACCGCCCATCTGGAACGTCAGGGCCATCGCTGCCGCCAGGCCTTCTCGGGCACCGAGGGCACCCTGCTTCTGCGCGAGCAGCGCCCCGACCTGGTCATCACCGACCTCATGCTGCCGGGCATCACGGGCGAGGAGATCGTCCGGACCATCCGCGCCACCGACGGTGCGCTGCCCATCATCGTCATCTCGGCCCGCATCACCGCCGCCGACAAGATCATGCTGCTGCAAGAAGGGGCCGACGACTACCTGACCAAGCCCTTCGACCTGGACGAGCTGAGCGCGCGCATCGCCGTGCAGTGCCGCCACCGGGCCGCCCGCAGCCGCGACAGCGCTTCTACCTCAGATGACGCGGCCGCCGATGGGCGCGGGCCCGACAGCCCCGAAACCGCCGTGCTGCGCTTCCGCGATTGGGAGCTCAACAGCGACGAGCGCACCTTCGCTGTGGCCGGCACCCCCGTGGCCCTCACGCGCACCGAGTTCAACATCCTGGAGCTGCTCATGGCCCGTCCGCGCAAGGTGTTCACCAAGCAGGAACTGTTCGAGCTGGCCTGGGGCGAGCCCTATTCCGTGGAAGACTCCACTGTGAACGTCCACGTGTCGAACCTCCGCCGCAAGCTGAAGCCCACAGGCACCGACGGCTACCTGCAAACAGTCTGGGGTATGGGATTCAAACTGACAACCCAGTAGGACTCCCGAAGCCCCGGCCCCGCGCCCCGCGTCGCCCCGGCCGCCGTCACTCTCGTTCCGCGCAAAATCCGTGCAAAGTAACGCCTCTTCGCTCGAAACATGCATGTTTTGCCCCGCTTTGCAAGTTTCGGTGTCAGGCGGGCGTCACTTTGCACGGATTCCCCGCCTCGCTCCGTCTCGCCCCCAGCGCTCCATAAATACAGGTCGCCTTTCGCCGTTGCGCTGGCTATTGTCGTGGCAATGTGGGACAATGATACGACTTGACTTTCTCGACTTCCCCATGGGAAGGAGCCTATGATGTTTGACTTTTTCCGCAAGAAGAAAAGCGGTGGCAGTGACGGCCAGGGCTCTGCGCCGGCCGCGGACGGCAACACCCCCACTGGGGACAAGACCACCCGCGATGTGCTGGGCGAGTTCATCACCGCACCGCTGCCCGACGCCGTGGACGGCCTGCTGTTCCGCGTGTCCATGGCCGACGCCGCCAACCCGGCCCCGGGCTTCGAGGCCTATGCCGCCCGCCTGCTCTCCGATGCCGAGGCGCCCACCCTGCGCGCCATCGCCGTGGAGCACCCGGTGGAGCTGCGCCGCCTGAACACCACCGAGCTGTTCTGGTCGGTCTTCGACGACAGCACCATCAGCGCTGGCGCCCGCGGCACCATCCTGCGCATCGAGTCGGTGCTCGACCGCCTGGCCCTTATCTCGAAGCTCATGGAAGACGGCAACGGCGCCGTGGCCGCTACCGCCTACAGCGAGGAACAGTGCAGCGAGGCCGACTGGCGCGTGCTGCGCTCCATCGCCAACGATGCCGGCGACTACCTGAGCGCCGCCGACCGCGACAACAAGCTGAATACCCAGTACGGCACCACGGGCACTCGCGGCGGCAACTGGGACCTGGCCACCCGCTTCGCCGCCTCCTGCGAGGCCATGGTGCTCCCCTTCCGCCTGGAGTACCGCTTCGTCTGCGACGCGAGCACCGGCACCATCGTGGCCGACGTGTCCACACCGGCCCCCGACGTGTTCCCCAAATCGCGCTACGATGCCGCAACCGACCAGTGGGTCGACAACACCCTGCGCCGCGCCGATGCCGCTGCGGCCTACGGCCTACGCCTGGCGGCCCTCATCGCCGCGGCGGCCTTTGGCTGCTCCGTGGGCGTCACCCGCGTGGTGGTAAACGAGAAGGAGGGCTCCATCGCCGGACCCACGGTCATGTCCCTCGAGTTCGGCCGCATCCCCTTCACCATGGGCACCATGGCGAAGATCCGCAGCGGCGAGTTCGCCTCGCCCGAGAGCGAGTGCAACCCAGGGCTGCTCTTCGACATGCTGCACCTCCAGAACCGCGCCATCGACCTGGCCGATGACGGCACGCTGCGCCCCGTCGAGCCCCTGGCGGTGGAGCTGGGCACCGTGCGCACCCCCGTGGCCGAAGACGACCGCGAGCTCTCCCCAGAGCTGCGCGACCTGCTGCATGCCGATGTGGTACGCGACCTGGACGTGATGAGCGAGCAGAATGCCGACCTGGCCGCCCGCTACCGCGCCATCATGGACGAGAAGGACGATTCCCTGCTGTTGGCCGTGGCCCAGCTGGAGGACATCGTGGCCGAGACGAGCAAGGCCACCGAAGAGGAGGAAGTCGCCCGCGCCCTGCGCGAGACCGGCGTGACCGTGAAGCCGCTGTACTGCGAGAACGTCTTCGCCCGGTACCTCACGAGCGTCGTGGAAAGCGACCCCGCGGTGCGCTACCAGCGCCTGTCCGACATTGGCCAGGCAGCCCGCTCGTCGCTGTCGCGCATCTACCGCGATATGGGCGATCTGGATGCCGCCGAGGCCCAGGCCCGCGTGTGCATCGAGCTGGCTCCCACAAGCGCCCCGGCCTTCAACGACCTCATCACCTGCTTCGCCGAGGGCGATCACTACGACCGCATCATCGAGGTGGCCAAGGACGCCCTGCGCGTGGCCGTGACCGGCAACGACATCTCCTATATCTTCTACCGTCTGGCCTTCGCCTACTGGCAGACCGGCCGTTTGCGCGAGGCTCTTGCCTGCTATCTGCGGGTGCCCGAGGCGAGCCCCATGGGCGAGGCCGCCCTGCGCGAGCGCAACGACCTGCTGAGCGAGATGGGCAACAACGTGCCCGGCAACGACTGGGATCCCACGGCCTGCCTGCGCACCGCCGGCGTGCCCCTGGCCCCCTTGGACGATGTCATGGAAGTGGTCGGCCGCGCCCTCGTGCTGCTGTGCGACCAGAACATGCCCCTGGCTGCCGCCCCGCTCGCGAGCCTCGTGGCCAGCACCCAGCGCAACGACATCCTCCACGCCGTAGCCGCCAGCCTCCGCCAAGGCGTGTAGAAGCCCGCACTACCCCCCCCCGAACGCACGAAGGGCCCGCATCACGCGGGCCCTTCCCTTATATTCTTCTTTTTGTCCCCGGAATGCGCCCTAGGAAGTCAGCGAGGTTCCGACCGGCGCCTGGAATTGCGCTAAAGAGCGGCTGAGCGGCCTTTGCGCCGCGAAGGAAAGCTCTGAAGCGCAAGGCCAGGTGCCCGTCGGAACCGCAGCGTCAGGCGTAGTTAGAAGCGGAAAGCTTCTAACTACGCGTAAAACAAAATCTCATTGTAGGTCGGCACCGGCCAGGCCTCGCGCTCGACGATGATCTCCAGGCTGTCCACGGCCTCGCGCAGCGCGTCCATCACCGGTACGATCTCGTGGGCGTTCATGTTCGCCCGCTCCTGCTGATCGGCGATCTCGCGGGAGGCGTGGTGCAGGTCGTTCAGCTTCTCCAGCTGGCGGTTGATCTCGGCAGCCCCGGCCACCAGGCGACGCAGCTTGTCTTCCATGAACGAGGTGTCGCCATCGGGCAGCACGCCGCGAATGGCGGTGATACCGTTGGCCAGCTTCGCCGCGTAGCGGTTGATGGCCGGCAGGTAATCGCGGCGCACGAGGCGCTTCATCACCCGGCACTCGATGTTCATGATCTTGTTGTACTTCTCCAGCTTCACCTCGTAGCGGCTGCGCACCTCGGTTTCGGTGAGCACGCCGAACTCGGCGAACAGCGCGATGGACTTCGGATCCACGTAGCAAGGCAGCGCCTCGGCTGTGGTACGGTGGTTCGCCAAGCCGCGACGGGCCGCCTCGGCCTCCCACTCGGCGGAATAGCCGTCGCCGTTGAAGATAATGCGCTCGTGATCGCGCAGGGTCTGCTTGATGTAGTCGATGGCCGCGGCCTCGAACTCGTCGCCGGTCTTGCCCTCCATGGCATCGGCGAAGCCCTTGAGCGAGGCGGCCATGGCCGTGTTCAGCACCATGTTCACATCCGACAGGTTCTGGGCACTCCCCGGCATGCGGAACTCGAACTTGTTGCCGGTGAAGGCGAAGGGGCTCGTGCGGTTGCGGTCGGTGTTGTCCTTGATGAAGTTCGGCAGCACATCCACGCCGAGATCCATGGCCACGCGCTCGGCCGAGGAGTAGTCGTGCTCGTCCACCAGGGCCTCCACGATGGCCCCCAGCTCGTCGCCGAGGAACATGGACACGATGGCAGGCGGCGCCTCGTTGGCCCCCAGGCGATGGTCGTTGCCGGCGCTGGCGGCCGACATGCGCAACAGCTCCTGGTACTCGTCCACGGCCTCGATCACGCAGGTGAGAAACACCAGGAAACGCAGGTTCTCCATGGGGTTCTCGCCGGGATCGAACAGGTTCTTGCCGTCGGCGGAGATGGACCAGTTGTTGTGCTTGCCACTTCCGTTGATGAACTCGAAGGGCTTCTCGTGCTGCAGGCACACCAGGCCGTAGTGGCTGGCCAACAGCTTCATCTTCTCCATGGTGAGCAGGTTCTCGTCTACGCCGCGATTCGTCTCTGCGAAGATGGGCGCCAGCTCGTGCTGGGCCGGGGCCACCTCGTTGTGCTTGGTGCGGGCCGATACGCCCAGCGCCCACAGCTCGTCATCGAGCTCCTTCATGAACTCGTTCACCGTGGGGCGGATGGCGCCGAAGTAGTGCTCCTCCAATTCCTGGCCCTTGCAGGGGGAATAGCCGAACAGGGTGCGGCCCGTGAGCATGAGGTCGAGGCGCTGCTCGTAGTCCTTCTCGGAAACGAGGAAGTACTCCTGCTCGGCGCCCAGCGTGGTGGTCACGCGCTCCCCCGCCTCGCCGAACAGGGCCAGCACGCGCTTGGCCTGAATCTCGATGGCCTTCATGGAACGCAGAAGCGGCGTCTTCTTATCCAGGGCCTCGCCGGTGTAGGAGCAGAAGGCCGTGGGGATGCACAGCACTTCGTCCTTGATGAAGGCGTAGGAGGTGGGGTCCCAGGCCGTGTAGCCGCGGGCCTCGAAGGTGGCGCGCAGGCCGCCCGAGGGGAAGCTGGAGGCGTCGGGCTCGCCCTGGATGAGCTCCTTGCCCGAGAAGGTCATGATGGCCCGCCCGTCGGGGGTGGGGTCGATGAAGCTGTCGTGCTTCTCAGAGGTGATGCCCGTCAGCGGTTGAAACCAGTGGGTGAAGTGGGTGGCGCCCTTCTCGATGGCCCATTCCTTCATGGCGTGGGCAACCACGTTCGCCACGTCGATGTCGAGCGGCTCGCCGCCCTTGATGGTGCGCATGAGCTGCTTGTAGGTGGCAGAAGGCAAACGCTCCTGCATGGTGTGCTCGTTGAACACCATGGAGCCATACAGATCGGTCACTTTCGACATAGCGGGCACGCTCCTCACTCGGATCGATGATCGGACAAAGATACCACGTTGCCGCGAAGTCGGCGAGCCGAGCCGCCCGTTTACCAAACTAACGGCGCATCGTTTCGGGAAGTTTCCGGTCAGGAAAACCGAGATTGCGAAACAGGAGCCCTCGGAGAAGCTGCCGCTCCCTTAAAGGATAAAGGAGCCAGTGCGGGCAAAACGGCGCCCGCACATTTGCTACGAACGGCAGTTACGAGGACTGCACTTCATCAACTGAAATGAGGTAGAGCCTTGCTATAGGCCATAAACCTGGAAAAGACTCTCCGCCACTGCAGGATCAGCCATAGCAGCAAGGGCGTCCTCGGCACGATCTTCCTCCGCAAGTCGGCCAGCGAGGGCCGCCATACGTGCAGCAAACTCCGCGCGACCTTCCTCGCGCCCTTGGGCCATGCCCTGAGCCATACCCTGAGCCATACCCTGAGCCATACCCTGAGCCATACCCTGAGCCATACCTTGGGCTATGCCCTCCGCCCGACCTTCAGCCAGACCCTGCTCTTGAGCATCGAGGCGAACCTCCTCCATCAAGTCTCTCGCAGTCATCACGGAGCCCACCCACTTTCTGTCCTTGTTGGCCGTGGAAACCTCGGCGTCCATGGCAGTAACGAGCCTGTCGCCTGGGGCCACAGCACCCTTTCGGATGTATTCTAGCAGATTACGCATTCCCTCGGTGGGAGCGCAGGCGGCGGCCCGAGCGTTCAGGATCTTCCAAACGGCGCCTGTGGCGGCACTGAGCGTCGGGTCCTCGCGGCACAGACTCTCGAAGGTATAAACGGGAAGCCCCGCGCCGAACCAGTCGAAGTCGCAAGCGAAGATGATATAGCTGTCGCGCAGTTCCCTCCATGCGGCACCCTGATCCATAAGTCCCGAGTCGATGCCAGCTTGATAGTAGCGCAACCGTCGCCCTGGGGCGGCGTGGGGATTCGCCTGCATCTCCACATCGACGACGCCTGCGTCCGTCTCGGCGTACACATCCAGCCGCACGCCACGCGCATCGACAGCCGGTTGGAGCACCTGCTCCCGGTTGAGGTAGGCGATGTCGCCCACCTCGATGCCCAAGACACGTTCCAGAAAGCCGCGACACACCTCCTCGTTGCAGAGCACGCGCCCGAACATGAAGTTGTCGGATATAGGAAGTCGACCGGCCATGACAGCCCCTTTCCCTCGGCGGCTGTCCCCGCGAACGGGTTAGGGGCTCCCCAGCCTAGATTCCCACTGAAGGGAATCTTACGAACGTTTGTTTCATTATAGCCTCAAAAGTTAGCCAATGCAAGAAAAATAGAACATTAGTTTTATTTTGAGAGGCTTGGCGAGCTGAGGTAAAGCCAAATCGCGGTCGACGAGGCGGCGGAGGCAGTCGGATCGGCTCATGCCCCCGCGTTTGGCGCGGGCATCCATCTCGGACAATTCCCGCCGAGGACTCTTGAAGGCGATCGAAGCCAGCTCTTCCCCGAACTTGGGGGGGTCATCCGCGCACAATGCGCGTCTCGTCCGCAGGTCATTCACCGCGCTCGAACATCTCGGCCAGCGCCCCAGCTGTTCATCGCTCACAACAGAACCGCTCTTCGTTATAAGGGTGGGGCTGGGTATCGCCTCATGTATCGTTAGCCCCTATCGCACGAACGGCAGAACAATACATATACCCAAAGGTATTTCAAATTGTGCAGTAGTACGAGCGTCATATTTATACAAGTTTTCGCGACCAGCGCAAGACGCAGCATGCCTCGCCAAAAACCCACTTAGCCATGCTGCTTTGCAGAAAAGGGTGCAGCGCGTAGACACAAAACGGCCCCGCCGAAGCGGGGTCGTCGCAGAGCCAAATCAGAAACGGCAAACGCCAGGGGAGCGCTCACTAGCGAGACGCCTCCCCTAGTCGATATGCTTCCCGTAGCGCTCATCGGTGATCTCGTCGAGGGTGCGGCCCTGGGTGTTGGGGCACCACACGACGCCCACCACGAGCGACACCAGCAGAAAGCCGCACATGATGATGCCGGCGGTCACGAAGCCCGCGGGCGCTTCCACGCCCAGGCCCGCCACGGCCACGAGCGACCAGATGCCCAGCACGCCGCGCACCAGGAAGAACATGATGCCCTGCACGCCGCCACGGTACAGCGTGGGGAACAGCTCCGTGGACCACAGGGCGTAGAAGCACTGGGCCGAGAAACCGGCCGAGATGCCCCACAGCGCCACGAACACCCACAGAAGCCAGCCCCAGGCATCAGCGGTGCCGGCCTGCAGCTGCATGCCGAAGAACACCATGACCGCCCAGGCCGCCAGGGCCATAAGGGCCGTGGCCGCGAACAGGATGCGGTGCGGAATCTTGTCGCCGAACTTCGAGAAGATGGCAAGCGACCCCACGGCCGTGAGGATCCACATGACCGCCTGCAGAAGCGAGATGGTGGTGTCGTCCAAATGACCGGCGGCCGCATACATGTAGGGCATGAACTGGCCCATGGTGCCGGCCACGATGTTCCAGGTCAGGTACACCGCCACCAAAAACACGATGGACTTCACGTTCACCGAGTTCGTCAGCGCCCGGCGCATCATCTGCACGAAGGTGTCGCGCTGGCCGGCCGCGTCCTGCTTCTCGGTCCAATCCTTCGACTCCTCCAGCTTACGCTGCAAATTCCACGCAACGAGCGCCACCACGAACAGGATGAGGAACAGAAGGCGCATAGCGAACAGGCCGTCGAAGGGCCCGTAGGTGCCCGCGGGCAGAAGCGCGCCGTCCGGCCCGAAGGTGGGGAACACGAAGGAGAACACCAGCGCGATGAGGAAGATGGCCGCCGGGCCGCAGGACCAGGCGAACTGGCTGATGCCGATGTTGGCGGCACGGCTCGTGGAGGAGGACATCTCGGAAATGTAGCTCCACGACGAGGGCACGCCGGCGCCCACGGACAGGCCGGAGATGACGATGCCGATGCACAGCATGGACAGGTTCACCGCGCACATGATGATGAACACGCCCGCCGCGTACACGAGCAGGTTGTAGGTGTAGATGAACTTGCGGCCAAAGCGGTCGGCCAGAAAGCCGCCGATGAGCGCACCCACGGCAGCGCCGAAGGCGTTCGCGCCCACGGCGCCTAAGATGGACACCCACACGTTGTCGAAGTTGAACGCCACGGCCCAGGCGGCCAGCGCCACGGCCGAGGCCACGATGCACCCGGAATCGAGGAAGTTGGTCATCGAGACCGCGATGGTGCCCTTTTTCTCTTGAGACAGTGCCATAACCGTTGTGAACCTTTCTTAGTTGTTGCCCTCCAAGGCCACGGGGAAGCCCAGCATGGCCTCGTTGATCTTGATGTTGAACTCGCGGCCGATAGCCCGCAGTCCCTCATCGGTGATGGTGTTCATGAAATCGTCGGAGCCGCCGTTCATAGAGCGGGCGCGCACGTAGATGTCGGCGGCCTTCTCCACGGTGTGCATGAGCCCGAAGGTGGTGTCGAAATCGGGACCGGCGGCGAACAGGCCGTGCTGCGCCCAGATAACGGCGTCGAAGGTCTCCATCATAGCCGCGGTCTCCCGGGCGATCTCGGCACCGCCCGGCACCATCCACGGCACCACGCCCACGCCGCCGGGAAACACCACCACGCACTCGGTCATGGCCTTCCACAGTGCCCGGGTGAAGGCGCGCGATTCCAGGGGCAGCACGAAGGTCATGGCAATGACGTTGTTCGGGTGCGCATGGTACAGCACCCGCGACGCCCCGTCCGTGGCCCGCATGCGCACGGCGTGGCACATGAAGTGGCTTGGGAACTCCGAGGTGGGCTTGCCGCCGTCGGTGAGGCCCCACACGATGCGCCAGGCGCTGCCAGCCGGGTCGATCTCCACGATACCGATGTTATGGGCCGGGTCGGCGGCCACGTTACGCATGTAGCGACCCGAGCCCGTGGTGAGGAAGAAGGCCCCGCCCAAGTCGGCAGCCTCCACACCCATGGGCACCCACGCGCCGGGCGCTTCGTTGAAGAAGGGGCGAGCGGCGCTCACGTCCTCGTCGCGCATACGATAGGTGAGGTTGCCGCCGTTGCGCTCGTGCCAACCCTGGCCCCAGCCATCATCGCACAGGCGCACGAAGCCGCGCACGAAGCCGAGCTGCTCCACGGCCACGCCCGACACCGCCCCGCGAGCCGCACTGGCCCCCTTCGCCAACAAATCCTGTGCCTGATCGATAAATGCCATCTTAACTCCTTGTCGTAACTCTCCCCGATCGGGACCACCGGGTATTCCAATTCGCTCAAACAGTCCTCGCTTTGTGAAACAGGACATTAGGTCCTGTTTCAGTCGCTGCGGAACTCGCTCGGTTGGAACACCCGCTGTTCCCTCTGCGCTCAACCTTGGTTGAGCAGGCGGGGGACACGGGGTGTGCCTCCACGCGCAGTTCCGCAGCGAACGGAACAGTCCGGTGGACTGTTCCGCCGAGCGAGGACTGTCTGAGCATGGAGGTATACCCCGCGGCCCCCGCCGAACAACCCGCTACTGTCGGGTCGGCAGAATCTTTGCCTCGTAGGCGGCAACGAGAGGATACACCTCGCCGTCGGTGGGGCAGCCCTCGCGGCGGCAGTACTCGTCCCATACGGCGCCGAAGGGCATGCTCTTCGCCTGCTCGGCCAGGGCCATCTTCTCGGTGAAGCGGTAGGTGTCCTGCATCTCCTTCAGCTGAGCCGCCGGCTGCAGCAGGGCGTACAGCAGCGACTTCTCCATGGCGCGGGTGCCGATGGCCCAGGCGCCCACGCGGTTGATGGAGGCGTCGAAGAAGTCCAGGCCGATGATGACCTTCTCCCAGGCCCCGGGGCAGTGGGCGATCTCCATGGCCATTTCCTTCACCGGGTCGTCGAAGAGCACCACGTGGTCGGAATCCCAGCGGATGGGGCGCGTCACGTGCAGCGGCACCTTGTCGAAGAACAGCAGCAGGGCGGACAGCTTGTCGGCCACGTTCTCGGTCGGGTGGAAGTGCCCCAGGTCAAGCAGGTCGTACACGCCGGGGTGCGTGGCAGCGTAGGCCAGGTAGAACTCGTTGGAACCCACGGTCATGGACTCCAGGCCGATGCCGAACACCTTCGACTCGCAGGAATCGATCACGCGGTCGTACTTCTCGGCGTAAATGGCGTCCAGCGAATCGCGCAGGCGCTCGCGCAGCCCGTAGCGGTCGGCCGGCACGTCCTTCAGGCCGTCGGGAATCCAGATGTTGCACAGGGTCTCGTCGCCCAGCGCCTCGGCGATCTGCTGGGAGATCTTGCGGCAGGCCTGGCAGTGGCGAATCCAGAAATCGCGCGTGGCCGCGTCGGGCGAGGAGAGCGACAGCTCGTTGTTCATCATGGGATGGCCGAAGATGGTGGGGTTGAAGTCGATGCCGAAGCCGTGTTCCTTCGCCCAGGTCACCCAGGGCTCGAAGTGCTTGTACTCCAGGGCGTCGCGATCGACCCAGGGGTTCTCGTCGGTGAACACGGCGTAGCTCGCGTGCAGGTTGATGCGCTTGGCACCGGGCACGAGGGCCATGGCGGCCTCGAAGTCGGCCGTGAGCTCCTCGAAGCTGCGGGCGCGACCGGGATAGTTGCCCGTGGTCTGGATGCCGCCGGACAGGCCGCCCACCTGATCGAAACCGAGCACGTCGTCGCCCTGCCAGCAGTGCACCGAGATGGGCTTGTCCGCCAGCTTCGCCATCACGGCCTCGGTATCGATACCGAGGGCCGCGTACTCCTCTTTCGCCAGTTCGTACATGGTGGTCATTTAGATGTCCTTTCGCTCAGGTTCGATTTTTCTCACATCGAAAGATTCGGAAATAGCAGCCCGCACGGCTTTGAGGTGCGGGAACACGCCGTCGGCGAGCATCTGCACGGCCAGGTTGCCGAGGGCTGTGCCCTCCACGGGGCCGGCGTACACGGGCAGGCCGCACAGCTCGGCCGTGCGGCGGTTCAGGTGGCTGTCGCGGCAGCCGCCGCCGACGATGTTGATGGAGGCGTAGCCGTGGCCGGCCAGGGTCGCCAGCCCCTCGATGGCGTCGCGGTAGCACCGCGCCAGGCTCTCGTACACGCAGAGCATGAGCTCGCCCAAGGTCTCGGGCACCGCCTGGCCCGACTCGTCGCAGGCCGCGCAAATCTCCTCGATCATGGAGTCGGGGGCCAAGAACCGGTCGTCGTTCACGTTCACGATGGAGGCCACCACGCCGGCGGCCTCGGCCTCGTCGGCGGCCTTGATGAGATCGGCGAATCCCACCTCGTGGCCGAGCCCTTCCACGCGCATGTACTGGTGCAGGCGCCCCTTGCGCATGGCCTTCTCGTCCACCACGTAGGTGATGCCGTTCAGTTCGCGGCGGATGGACTGGATCATCCACAGGCCCATGATGTTCTTCAGGAAACGGTAGCGGAAATGGTAGCCGCCCTCGTTGGTGAAGTTCGCGCGGAAGGCCGCCTCCGAGCAGATGGGGCTGCGGTTCTCCACGCCGAGCAGGCTCCAAGTGCCCGACGAGAGGAACACCGCCGGCGGCTCGCAGGCGGGCACGGCCAAGTAAGCGCTGCCCGTGTCGTGGGTGGCCGGCAACACCACGCGCGGCTCGTAGCCGATGGCCGCGGCGATCTCGGGGCGCACGGGCCCCAGGCTGGCTCCGGCATGGGTCACGTTGGGGAACAGCCGCCGCGGAATGGAGAAGGCGGCCATGACGGCCTCGTCCCAGGCGCCGGTTTCCGCGTTCAGCAGGCCCGTGGTGGAGGCGTTGGTGTACTCCACGGCCTTCTGGCCCGTGAGCAGGAAGTTCAGGTAGTCGGGAATCATGAGGAAGGTGGCGGCTGCCTCCAGCTGCTCGGGATGTTCCCGCTGCAGGGCCAGCAGCTGGTAGACGGTGTTGAAGGGCTGCCGCTGCAGGCCCACGCGACGGTACAGCTCCTCGGGGGCCATAATGGCGTCGGCCACCGCGTACATGCCCGCCGTGCGACCGTCGCGGTAGGCCACGGCATCGCCCACCAGGTTGTCATCGCCGTCCAGCAGCACAAAATCGACGCCCCAGGTGTCGATACCCACGGTCTTGGGCGCAAAACCGGCCTCCTTGCAGCGGGCCAAGCCGCGCACCAGCTCGCTCGAGAGCAGATCCAGGTCCCAGCAATCGTGGCCGTCGCGGCGCACCTGGCGGTTGTCGAAGCGATGGACCTCTTCCAGGCGGATGAGCCCCTCTTCCACGTACCCGACCACCACGCGCCCCGACGACGCGCCGATATCCACCGCCGCGTAGCAATCGTCCCGCAGCCTCGGTGTGCGATGAGCCATGGCCCCATCCTATCTATGAGTGTATTTCTCAGCTTTTACCTGGCGAAATACGCGGTCGAAGAATAATGCGCGGGACAGTGTAGCATCACACGGGGCCCTGCAGGCGCACAGCGCCAAAGCGGCGACCGTCTGTAGCAAATCAACAATAATGGCTTCACGGAAGGCGTTCTTCGACTCATTCGCTGTCTTCCAGACCCCGACGCTTTTCCATAAGGTAGCCTTCTAGCTCCTCCACGCTGGGGAGCTCAAATTGGTAGCGAGATGCGAACATCTGCCTACCATCTGCGAGGGTCGAGTACTTCGCAATGGCCTCGTTCTTCTCCGAGCACAGGATAAGCCCGATCGTAGGATTGTCGTCCGGCTGCCGCATGAGGTCGTCGAACATACGAATATAGCCGTCCATTTGACCTACGTCCCCATGGGTCAGCTTTCCCACTTTCAGATCAATGAGCACATAGCATTTCAAAATGCTATGATAGAAAACCAGGTCAACGTAGAAATCGTCATCGTCGTAGCGCATCAGCTTCTGACGGGCGACGAAGCAGAAGCCTCGACCCAACTCAAGGAGAAACTGCTGCAGATGATCGATCAGCACCTGCTCCAAGCCTGATTCGCGCAGCGCCGGATAATCCTTCAGATCGATGAATTCTAGAACGTAGGGGTCCTTGATAAATTGCACCGGCTCTACCGCTGCGAGCTTTTCGACCGCCTCAGCAACGACCGATTCCTTCTCGGCACTTGCCAGAAGCCGCTCATAATACAGCGTCGAGATTTGACGTTCAAGCTGACGGCTCGACCAGTGATTCCGCACGGTTTCCTCAATGTACCAGTCTCGGGCGTCGGGGTTCTCAACCCGGAGAAGGGCCCGGTAGTGTGTCCATGTCAAATGCGAACGCAGTGCGTTCGCATTTGGGAACAAGTCGTAGAATTTCTTCATTTGCTGCAAGTTGCGAACGCTATAGCCCTTTCCGAACTCGACGGTGAGCCGATCGGAAACACTCTTCAACACGCCTTTTCCGTAGGCACTTCCCTTCCCCTCTTCCCCAAACACGAAAAAAGCCCGCTCCGGGGAGCGGGCTTTCTGCAGGTTGTATCTCGCTGCGGCTTAGCGCTTGGAGAACTGCGGGCGCTTGCGGGCCTTCTTCAGACCGTACTTCTTGCGCTCCACCATACGGGCGTCGCGGGTCAGGAAGCCAGCCTTCTTCAGCTCGGCGCGGTAGTCGCCGGCCTCCAGCAGAGCGCGGGAGATGCCGTGACGCAGAGCGCCGGCCTGGCCGGACACGCCACCACCGTCGATGCGGGCCTTCACGTCGAAGTGACCAGCGGTGTCGGTCACCTTGAAGGGGGTCATCGCGTAGTTGAACAGCGCCTCACGACCGAAGTACTCCTCGCCGTCGCGGCCATTGATGGTCACCTTGCCGGTGCCGGGAACGAGACGGACGCGCGCCACCGCGTTCTTGCGGCGGCCAGTGCCGTAGTACAAAGCCTCATCTGCCATGATTAACCCTCCAACTCAATCTTGCGGGGCTTCTGAGCAGCATGGGGATGCTCAGCGCCAACGTACACCTTCAGCTTCTTGCCCATCGCACGGCCCAGCGTGTTCTTCGGCAGCATGCCCTTGACGGCATGCTCGATGACGCGCTCGGGGTGCTTGGTCATGGCCTCGGTGAACGTCTCCTGCTTGAGCCCACCCGGGAACCCGCTATGACGATAGTAGGTCTTGGTGGCAGCCTTGGTACCGGTGACCTTGATCTTGTCAGCATTGATGATGATGACAAAGTCGCCGGTGTCCACATGGGGGGTGTACTGCGGCTTGTGCTTGCCCTTCAGAATCTGAGCGGCGCGGGCAGCCACGCGACCGAGGACCTGGTCCTCAGCGTCGATGATGACCCATTCGCGCTCAACCTCACCGGGCTTTGCATAATACGTCTTCACTGTTTCCTCCATTAACTTGCAGGTTCTGTCCGACGGGTGAAGCCTCCGCTTCTCCGTGCGTTGCGACCTTGCGGCCGCGCTGCCTGGAAGCGCGGAACCGTCTTCCAGAGTGTTTGTTTTCAAAAGTGCACGATCCGTGGAAGTCGGTTTCCTACGCCGACACGCGGTGCCGCGGGCCTGGACAACCCTTGGCGGTTGCGTTTCCTTGAACCCATGCGTTTACGGGGCTTTTGAAAGCGAACTTTTGCATTCTCACCCGCCCGCGCGTATATGTCAACGGACGACTTCGCCGAACGGCCAGAAATGCAGAAACTCTCCGCGAAGGGCGGAGGCGTCCACCAGCGGTCGGCTATCTGGGAGGCCTCACGGTCACTCAGTCGACGAACGCGCCGATAATTGCACGAGATCTCGAGTTATGAGCGTCCCCGGGGGCACTTCCGGGCAAGCTGCCGGAGTATAGCCCCACGAGTGACGCCCCGATCGGGCTTTTTCCGAAATCGCCTTCTAGTCGCAACTCGCCTTGAGCCGGCCAGACGCTCATAACTCGCGATCTCATGCAAAAATGCCCTTCCTGGCAATCGCTATGCACATTTCCTTCTGGACGTCGATAACAAACACCGGACGAACTTTGCCCATGCCCGGGTGGTCGAGAAAATCAACATAGGCGAGCCAAATCTCTCCTGGCCTTGGCTCACAGGAGGACATCGTAGACCCCCTTGTCTTCTTCGTCGTCCCAATCAGCGGGCAGGAAGGTGCGTCGTGTTTCCGGATCAACGCGAATAACATCCTGCCTCGCCCAGTCGATACTCGGAACATGATCGCTGCAGCTACACTCAATATGTATTTGAGGCAGTTTTTTATCCATTGTCAAATCCACAATCCCCAGATAAGGGCATTGAAGGCTGCAGCGGCAGCAACGCCGAGCGCGGCAACATAGCGCTTGGCCCTAACCTCATAAACAAAAAGAATAGCCAGATAGCCATAGAAAATTACGTTTACGATCGCATTGGCTACCATGCGAGGCATTTCCCAGAGGAACGTCGCAGCCATGCAGAGCACAATGAGAACCGTCGCGACCATTGCGATAACGATCCAAGGATTTTTCGCACTCCAGAACGTGTTGGTGTTCTCTCGTTCGAGCCACCATAAAAGATCTTTGCGCTCCGACTCTTTCTCGCCCATGGCCAGCCACCTTCCGTTGTTGGGCTACGTCAGACAGATGCCGCTAATTTTGATTATACTCCCACAAGTCTCGGGGAAGCGAGCGTATCCCCTCCCGGTCTCACGCCGCTGCGGGAGAAAAAGTTACCTTCGACTAACGTTTGGGGGCTAAGCGGTGGGCTTTCGGCCGTCGTTGGCGCACAATAGGGGCCGTGCCCGAGCGGGCGACGTGCCCGAAACGTCGCTGGCCCGCAACGGACAGCGCAGCACGACAGCCATTCGAGTTAGCAAAGGTCTTTCATGGAAGCAATGGATCCGTTCCTCTTCATCACCTTGGTCACCCTCGTCTCCGGCGCGGGAGGCACGGGGCTCGGGGGCCTCATCGGCGCCTTGTTCAAGAGCGAGAGCAACCGCACCATCAGCCTGCTCCTGGCCTTTGCCGGCGGCGTGATGACCGCCATGGTGTGCTTCGATCTGCTGGCCGAGGCCGAAGAGGCCGCCAACCAGATCACCGAGCACGGCGTGCTGCTGGTCATCTTCGCCGTGGCCCTGGGCGTGGCCGTGGTGTACCTGCTGAACCACCTGATCGACCGCAAGACGCGCAAGGAAGTGTCCCACACCGCCGACGCAGCACACCCCGAGACCCACGACGACATCGACGAGCTGGTGCACGCCGACCACCTGAACATGCACAAGCGCCATAACGACTCGCGGCTGTCGCTGTTCGTGGCCGGCGTGGTCATGGCCTGCGCCATCGCCCTGCACAACATCCCCGAGGGCATGACCATCGGCGCGAGTTTCGCCGTGTCGAGCGATTTGGTCTGGGGCACCGGCATGATCATGGCCGTGCTCATCGGCCTGCACAACATCCCCGAGGGCATGGCCGTGGCCGTGCCGCTCATCTCCGGCGGCACGAGCCGCGTGAAGGCCACCCTGCTCACGGCAGCCTGCGGCTTGCCCACGGTGCTCGGCGCGTGGCTCGGCTTCTGGCTCGGCGACATCGGGCCTTTGGGCCTCACCATGTCCCTCGGCTTCGCCTCGGGCGCCATGCTCTACGTGGTGTTCGGCGAGATCATGCCCGAGAGCTACCTCATCTACCGCAGCAAGCTGCCCGCCTTCGCCGTCATGGTCGGCCTCGCCCTGGGCATGCTGATGATCTTCTTCTAGGACAGCTTTTCCAGCAGCTGGTTGAGTCTCTTGTCAAAGGTGAGCACTGGAACACCTTCGATCACCGAGCGGGCGGCGAGGACGCAGTCGGCGAAATCGAGATTGTGGTCCCGGTAGAGCTCGAGTGCATAGCGCATAGCGGCCTCATGCTCGCAGGCAATATCATCGAGAAGGAAGCCCATGGTGCTCGCCACATCGGCCCGGTCGAAGCCGTAAACCGATCCGCCGAGCACGTACACGCATTCCGCTATGAACTCCGGCGCGGTGCACGCGCCCTGCTCCACGCAGCGGCGCACCATCTCGAATTGGTCTTCGATGTCGGCGAGCAGATAGCGCAGGAGGCAGTTGGTATCAAGGAAGGTCGACATACTTGGCCTCCAACGCCTCCCGATAGGCGGCTTTCTCAGCCTCGCGCGATACCACCGGCCGTTTTCCGGCCAAGGCCCCTGCCGCCTTCAGCTTCCGCGGCGCAGGCTTGGGAATGGGCACGATCATGGCGCAGGGCCGGTTTCTCACTGTCACTACGAACTCCGCCCCCGTCTCATCCACGCGCCGAACGACGGAGGAGAGGTTCGCCTTCGCCTCCGCCAAGGCAATGTTCGCTGCCATGGAGCCCCCTTTCCAAGATGGATCCCATGCCACCGATTCTACCACCTATCTGACCATTTGACTAGTTAGATGGTCAATACAGCTTCTCGTAGATGAGGCGGTGGGACTGGTGGCCGAGCCAGTCGGAGAGGTCGATAGTGCCGGCCACGGTCCAGCCCTCGCGGGCGAGCAGGTCGCGCATGGGGCCGTTGGTGGCGTACACGTCGCAGCAGAGGTTGCGGCAGCCGCCGTCGCGGGCGATGCGCTGGGCCGTGCCCAGAATGTAGGCGCCCACGCCGCAGCGACGGGCCTCCGGCTCCACATTCACCCAGTGCAGGGCCCCGTAGTTGCCATCGCCCTCGGTGAGCCAGGTGAGGCCGCGGCCGCGCTCGTAGGCCGGGTCCCCGGTCACGTCCACATCGAACATGGCGATGATGCGGCTCTCGCCGTTCGGCTCCGCCGGCGCCTCGCCGCCGTCCACGCCGAGCCATCCGGGGTTGCTCACCACCACGTACACGCCGCCGGCATCCACCGCGCGCAGCAGACGGCGCGACGAGGGATAGCGCTTCGTGCCCTCCTTCACCCCGAGGGCGGCCATGGCGTGGCGCCCGTCGGCCAGCAGCTCCTTGAGCCGCGGCACATCGTCGCGCGTGGCCTGGCGGGCGGCGTAGTAGCCCAGCTCGCTCGCCCGGCCCTGGAACAGGGGCATAGGCCCGCGGGCGCCATCGTAGGGCGTGGCCTCGCGGTCGGCACTATCCTCCCGCTCGGTCACGAGAAACACCATGGCCACGATCATGGCGCAGCCGATAATATCCATCACCGACACCGTCGTGCCCAGCCACACCGCCGAGATGATGGTGGCCGACACCGGTTCCACGCACCCCACCAAACCGGCGCGCACCGGGCCCGCATCGGCGATGCCCTGAAGGTAGAACAAGTAGGCCGCGAAGGTGCCGACGAGCACCATGAGCGCCATGACGCCCACCACTTCCGGCGTCACCGTCACATTCAGGTTCCACGGCTGCACCGCTACCATGGACACCGAGCCGCCCAGGGCCATGGCGATGCCCGTCACGATGAAGCTGCCCCATTTCGCCAGAGGCTTGCCGGGCATCAGCGTGTAGAAGGCCAGGGCCACGGCGGAAATAAGCCCCCACATGAGCCCCATGGGAGCGATAGAGAGCCCCGTGAGATCGCCCTGGGTGGCGATGATGACGGTGCCGCCGATGGCGAGCACGAGACCGACCGCCTCGCGGGGATGGGGCAGGCGTCGGGTGCGCAGGCAGACGTAGCCCATGATGAGCACGAGGCCCGTGCGCTCGAGCACAGTGCCCGTGCCGGCGTTGGTGTAGGCGATGGCCGAGAGGTAGCTCACCTGGGTGAGCAGCACGCCGAGCAGGGCGAACCCGGCAATGTAGAGCAGCGAGCGGCTGTCACGCAGGGCCGCCAACAGGTTGCGCGGCTCGCGCACCACGCAGACGAGCAGGAAGATAACAGCAGCGGCCGTCAGGCGAAACGGGGTGATCCACATGACCGGCACGCCGAGACCGGCCGTGAGCAGCTGGGCACAGTTACCGGAAAACCCCCAGCAAATGCCCCCGAGGGCTGCAAAGACAATACCGCGCAGGGCGTGATTCTCCGCCGCGCCCGCCTGGCCCCGATTCCCCATGAACGCCCTCCTTCTCGGTTCGAGATGTCGTCGTCAGGGCGATTGTGACAGGTCGCCGCACCCCCGTAAAGGGGCCGCGCCCGAAGGCGTTTCGCGAACCGCGAGCGGGCTCTAGGCCCAGGGATCCTCCTGGAAGAGAGGCTCGGGTCGCGCGGGGCGGTCGGAATAGGGGTCGTAACCGTCGTCGTCCTCGTTGGCGGCCCGCAAGAAGGGGTCGGCCGGCGGGGCAGCCGAGCCGGCGGCACCCGAGCGCGCGTCCGCCCCCGTCGCCTTCCGCCCTTGGCTCGGCAGCGGCTTCACCACGAAGTGGGCGTGGGGATCATGCTTCGGATCGAGGGCCATGGAACACGTCGCCTTCCTTCTCGCCGGCGCGGGTAATATCGTAGGGGGTCGTCTGGTACACATAGTAGTTCAGCCAGTTGGTGTACAGCAGCTGGGCATGGGAAAACCACGTGGCCGCGGGCTCGGCGGCCGGGTCGTCGCCCGGGAAGTAGTGGGCCGGCAGCGCCATGGCCATACCGGCCTCCACGTCGCGCTCGTACTCGCGCAGAAGCGTGTCGCGATCGTACTCGGGGTGCCCGAATACGAAGAAGTTCGACGAATCGGTGGACTTCGCCACGTACACCCCCGCCTCGTCGGACACGGCGATCAGCTCCAGTTCGGGATGGGCCTCGATGTCGGCCGCCCGCACCTCGGTGAACCGGGAATGGGGCGCCCAGAAGGCATCGTCGAACCCGCGCACGAGGGGCGACGTGCGCTTCACCACCTCGTGGGGAAACACGCCGAACATCTTCTCGGGCAGAGCGTGCTTGGGCACCCCGTAGTGGTAGTAGATGCCCGCCTGGGCACCCCAGCAAATATGGAACGTGGAATGCACATGGGTCTTCGACCATTCCATGATCTCGCACAGCTCGGGCCAGTAGTCCACCGCCTCGAAATCGAGGCGCTCCACGGGGGCGCCGGTGATAATGAGCCCGTCGAAATGCTCGTCGCGCACGGCGTCGAAGGTGGTGTAGAAGGCCTCCAGATGCTCGGCCGCCGTGTTCTTCGCGGCGTGGCTGACGGTCTGGAGCAGTTCCACTTCCACCTGCAGCGGCGTGTTCGACAGCTTCCGCAGAATCTGGGTCTCAGTGGTGATCTTGGTGGGCATGAGGTTCAGCAGCAGCAGCCGCAAGGGGCGAATATCCTGGTGCATGGCGCGATGCTCCGTCATCACGAAGATGTTCTCGCTTTCCAAGGCGGCGGTGGCGGGCAGGGCGTCGGGAATGCGGATGGGCATAAAGGGCTCCTTTATCGAGCGACGGGTTCGGCGCGGCATTGCGCAGAGCGGGAATGCCGCGCCGGCGCGAACGGGCGAGTGCAGTGCGCCTACCGCACGGCGGCCAGGGCCTGGTCGATATCGGCGATGAGGTCGGCGGCGTCCTCGATGCCACAAGACAGGCGGATGAGGTCGGCGCTAATGCCCGCAGCCTCGAGCTCGCCGTCGTTCATCTGGCGATGGGTGGCGTTGGCCGGGTGCAGCACGCAGGTGCGCGCGTCGGCCACATGGGTGGCGATCTGGGCCAGCTTCAGGTTCGCCATGAAGGTCTCAGCCGCGGCACGGCCCCCGGCCACCCCAAAGCTCACCACACCGCAGCTGCCCTCGGGCAGGTACTTCTCGGCCAGGGCCGCCTCGGAATCGCCCGCCAGCGAGGGATGGCGCACCCAGGCCACCTTCGGGTGGGCCGCCAAATGCTCAGCCACCGCGCGGCCGTTGGCGGCGTGCCGGGCCATGCGCAGGTGCAGGCTTTCCAGGCCCAGGTTGATGAGGAAGGCGTTCTGCGGCGCCTGGATAGACCCCAGATCGCGCATGAGCTGGGCCGTCGCCTTGGTGATGTAGGCGCCTTCCAAGCCGAAGCGCTCGGTGTACACCACGCCGTGGTAGCTCTCATCGGGCGTGGTGAGCCCGGGGAACTTGTCGGCGTGGGCGTTCCAGTCGAACGTTCCCGCGTCCACGATGACACCGCCGACGGAAGCGCCGTGACCGTCCATGTACTTGGTGGTGGAGTGGGTCACGATATCGGCACCCCACTCGATGGGGCGGCACAGCACCGGCGTGGGGAAGGTGTTGTCCACGATGAGCGGCACCCCGTGGTCGTGGGCCGCCGCCGCGAAGCGCTCGATGTCGAGCACCGACAGGGCCGGATTCGCGATGGTCTCGCCGAAGACGCACTTGGTGTTGGGGCGGAAAGCGGCCGCCAACTCTTCATCGGTGCAGTGCGGGTCCACGAAGGTGCACTCCAGCCCCATGCGGGCCATGGTGTGGGCGAACAGGTTGTAGGTGCCACCGTAGATGGCCGAGGAGGCCACCACATGATCGCCCGCGCCGGCAATGTTGAACACGGCGAAGAAGTTCGCCGCCTGGCCCGAGGAGGTGAGCATGGCTGCCGTGCCCCCTTCCAGCGCAGCGATCTTGGCCGCCACCGCGTCGTTGGTGGGGTTGGCCAGACGCGTGTAGAAGTAACCGGACTCCTCCAGATCGAACAGGCGCCCCATGTGCTCGCTCGTATCGTACTTCCACGTGGTGTTCTGATAGATGGGCACCTGGCGCGGCTCGCCATCGCCGGGCCGCCAGCCGCCTTGCACGCAGATGGTTCCAATGCGCTCGTCCATGGAGGGCTCCTTTGCTGATCTCTTGTCTCATAGAAGGGGTTCGCCCATTATAGGGGCAACGGGCCCGTGCCCGTTATAGGAACTATCCGGCCAATGCCATCGAAAAAACCGAGGAACGCGCTGCAACCGCAGGCCAGAGCAAAAACAGAACGGACCCCCGGATCGTCATATGACGTCCCAGGGGCCCGATTTTCTATCGGCTCGCTTTCGCAGCGCACCCGTTTGCAAGGGGGTTTGGGGAAAGGCGCCCTGCGAAAAGCGGCTTTTAGTAGAACATGAACACCGACGCACCCGCCGAGTAGAACACCATGCGCAGGCACACGGCACCCACGATCGCGCAGGCGAGGCCGACGCCGGCGAGGGGCACCGCGGGCGCACCCTTGCGACGGCCGAGAGCCGCGCATACGACCGGTACCGCGCAGCCGATGACCACCACGCCTATCCAGAACAGAAGCGATGCTTCTCCGGACAGAATGTTCGCCGCCTCGGCCGGATTGACGATGGGATAGTTGGGATGGGTCGGATCCCAGTACAGGCCCACCTCGGTGAAGGACGCCGCGCTCATCATGACCGACGCGCCCCATGCCACCGAGAGCACGGCGTTGGCGACGGCACCGACCACACCGCTGGTGGCGAGCACCGATCCCGCTCGCACGACCGCTTTCGCCGAAGCGGCTTCCGGGGCATCCTCAGAGACACCTTCCGCATCGGGGAAGGATGCAGCCAAGAGCGTCACCGTCAGCGGGCCGAAGAGGGCGGCGTTACCCAGGTAGGCCAGCCAAAGCAGGGGCGAATCCCAGGCCGGACGGGCCGCCATGTTGTAAGAGTGGCTCATCACCACCACAAGCGCCACCGACACCACGATCGCGGCCACCGCCAGCCACCGGGGCACCACAGGCTCCGGCTTGCGCAGGTACACGAAGTACACCACCATCACCACCGCCATCAGCACGATGACGATGAGCTCCTGGGTAATGCCCGACGTGGGGTTGCCGAAGCCGTTGAAGATGCGATCCCAGTGCTCCAGATGGAAGAACACCGCGATGCCGCCCACGGCCAGCAGCACGACCGACGTCACCAGCGCAGGCATTTGCACCCGCTTGCCGCCGCCTGCCAAGGCAAGCACCGCTGCCGTTCCAAATACACCGGCCGACCACGCCATGAACAGCGTGAACAGAATAAGGGGCCATTGCATTTCCATTGCCTACTCCTTTCCCTGCCAGGTGTGGTCGCGCAGGATATAGAGGAACGACGGCCTATTCCCCACATCGGTCAGCGTATGCACATCGTGCTCTCCATCGAAGGGCTCGCAGAAGTCGCCCATCGTTTCCCCGCAAGGCCCGCGGAAGCTCTCGATGCCCTCGTCCAAATCACCGAACCATTTGGCCATGCCCACGCAGTTCGTCACGCACTGGGGCAACTCGCCCTGGGCGATCTGCTGCTCGCAGAGGGTGCACTTCTCCACGACGCGCTCTTCCTCGTTCAGGTAGCGCACACCGTAGGGGCAGCTCATGGCGCAGAACTGGCAGCCGATGCACTTCCCCTTGTCAATCTGCACCGTACCATCAGGCAGCCTATGGCTGGCGCCCGTGGGGCACACCTTCACGCATTCGGGGTTTTCGCAGTGCTGGCATTGCACGGGAAGGAAGTAGAAGTCGTGGCTCGGCACCTCGTCCTGCCCCGGCTCATTGGGGCCGATGCGCAGCACCTTGTTCCAGAAGCTGCCGATGGGCACATTGTTTACCATTTTGCACGCACCGTTGCAGGCCATGCAGCCCACGCACCGGTTGCAGTCGATGGCAAGTGCGTAACGCGCCATTACTGATCCCTCCCCTCGTAGACGGGCGCCCAGTCCTTCAGGCGCGGGTCGCTGGCATCATGAATGATCTCCACCCCGTCATCGGAGCAGGGACATGGATTGCCGAACGGCGAATTCTCCGGAGTGGCCTTGTACACCTTCACGGGATAGCCGCGCACCACCGACGCACCGCAATGGGGGTCATCGATATCGTTGTTGACCAGCTGGTTGACCGCCGAGAGCCGCCAGCCGTGCTCGGGAGCGGGCATTTCCGGATACCACCACATATGCTCGGCGTTGATGACGCCGCGCGGAATACCATAGTAGAGATCGGCTGTTTGGCGAATCTTGCCGTGAGGGCTCTCGATCCACACCCAATCGCCCTGCTCGATGCCCCAGTCGGCCGCATCGTCCGGGTTGATTTCCACGCGCGGCACCGGCCACACTTCGCGGCACCAGGGCAGCTGGCGATGCTCGCTATGGAAGTACACGGGAATGCGACGCCCCGTCAGACAATGCACGGGATACTCTTTCCAAAGCTCGGGATTCTTGTCTATCGTATCGGGATGGGGGCGATAATCGGGTAGCGCATCCTCAGCACCATGGTAGGTCTCCATAATGGTGCACCAAATTTCCTGCTTCATGGTGGGCGTGTTGAATCCCGGAATAACATTCGACGGGGTGGGGTCTTCCGCCATCGACTTCTTCATAAAGCCAGTCTGGAATCGATAGTAGGTGCCCCAGTCGTCTGGACGCAGCTTCTTCACGTCCCACCAGCCGTTTTCCTGGAATTCCTCAACCAATTCCTTCCACGACGGACCCACTTTGCGCACAGTGTGGTCGAGAATCTCCTCCATCGTGGGATAAGGGTTGTCTTCGTCCCAACCCCAGGGTAGCCCCGCGCGCTCGTACAGATCCTCGACGATCTGCGGATCGTAACGCGTATCGGCTGGAGGCTCCACGCAAGGTACGCACAGTCCCAGCGCGCCACTCGACCCCTGGCTCTGGCGCGGCGAGGGCACCTCCAGCCAGTGCTGAGCCGGCAACAGAACATCGGCCATTTCAGCGGTGGGATGGTGCCACAGGTCGATGTCGAACATGAAGTCCAGCTGGGCAAGGGTGTCCCACGCCATCGTGGTATTGCCCATGTTCAGAAAGTCTCCAGACTGGCACACGCATCCCTTCACCGGATAAGGCTCGCCCGTGACGCCCGCCTCCCAAACCGTATTGGCGTTCGCCCAGTTCGTCCACCACGCGAACAGCGGATGCGTGTCGCGCCCCAGTTGCTTCTCCATAATTTCCGGATGGAACTTCGGGTTATCCAACAGGGGCGATTGGGGAAGGCTGTCGAAAGAGCCCATATACGTGACGTCTATCTTCGTGGAGCCGCGCTGACCGCCGGGGCCGTCGGTGTTCCCGGTAATAGCGGTGAGCAGCTCGATGGCCCGGCAATTCATGATGGCATTGCCGTGATGCTCTACCGCCAACTGGTACATGATACCGCCATTGCCCCAACGCGGATCTACCCGCGTGCCGTACACAAGGGCCGCTTCGGTCACCTTTTCCGCAGGAACTCCGGTGATGGATTCCGATTTCTCGGGCGCATATTCAGCGCAACGTTCAGCGAACTTCTGCCAAACGGGAATGGCTGTGTGCTTCGTGCCATCGGCGAAAGTTACTTCGAATGCCCCCTCGGTAGCAGGATCAATGGACTCGAAATCATCTAGCTCGGGAGACCACGCCTGCATGTGGCCCTCCCGCACGTTCGCCTCTCCCCATTGACCCGGGAAGTTCTCCTTTGACCAATGCTCCTCGAAGCCGGATCCGTCATAGCGCTTGTAGGGCTTCTCCCCTTCCCAGATGCCGCACTCCGGATCGGTGGCGGGATCGTAGTCGGGATTGGCCTTTGCCTGGTCGGCCGAAGCGTTGAACCACTTCAACGAATTGGACGCCTTGTCCCACACCATGTACTTCCAGGGACTTCCGTCTTCCTGCAGATCCGCTTGGGTCAGCAGCTTGGTCTTCACCATTGTCGTAGCATTGTACGTATGAGGAATGGGCGGTCCCGAAGGCTCCTTGTCATCTACCACAAGGAAGCACGCGTTGGTCCAGCGCTTTACGAACTTCCAATCCACCAGGTCGTTCTCGATAATGACATGGCACATGGCCAAGGCAAGCGGCGTATCCGTCCCACCCTTCAGCGCCAGATGGATGTCCGCCTCCTTGCCCAGGTTTGTCGTGCGTGGATCCACCGAGATAAATGTCTGAGCCTGCATGGCCTCATCGACGACCGAGCGGCCGGCCTCATCATAGTTGGAGCCCTCGGGCGTGGAGGCCCAGATGGTGAACACCGGAGGCCGTTCCACCGTGGCCGACCAGCTATGGTTGAATTCGGAGGTGAGTGCCGAAGCAAAGTGGCGAGGGCCCTTGCACACCTGCCATGCCACCACGTTGTTAGGGGTCATGAACCAGCTATCATAGCCGTTGTAAGGGGACATGCTCCAGATGCGCCCCGTACCGCCCATGGTGAACAACGACTGGCCACCGTATTTGTCCTTTACCTGCTGAACGCCGGCCACAATGATGTCCAGCGCCTCATCCCAGCTAATACGCACCCAGCCCGGATCCTCTCCCTTGGGATTGGTACGCTTCATAGGATGGTACAGGCGATCAGGATGGTAGCACGCCTGCAACGACGAGACCGACTTGTTGCAGCAGCTGCCCATGGTGTGGGGCGCCGTCTCGTCGCCCTCAATCTTCACGGCCCGGCCATTCGCCACGGTCACCCACACACCGCACTCCATCTTTCCACATCCGCGGCAGCAACTGCGAATGCGCTTGACTTCGCCCGCGCCATCTGCGGCAGTGTGCGAAGTTTCGGCCAGAGCGCTTTCCGCATTCAGAGCGAGATTCGCCGCAACTGCCGTGGCCGCCGCCGTTTTCAGGAAGCTCCGTCGGGACAAGTTCAATGAGCCCATTTCCTCCTCCTTCTCTTTCCTAGTAGGGTTTTCCCGCATGGACCCGAGCCCGTACTCGCGCATCTCTTCCCAGTGAATCAGACCGGTCGGCCACAATGCCGAGAGCGGCACTCATCTAGCGGGCTGTGTAATTAGCCTATCGCGCTGCTCCCAGCGATGGTGGTGCAACCTTTCTAACCTTTATGCAGACCACGACGCCCTGTTGCGCAGCCGCCCAGCCCCCTGCACTTGCCTCCTGCGGTGATGCTATACTTGCATCACCAATTCCATGAAGCCGCGCCACCGAACGGAGCCCTATGGCATACTGCTCATGGTTGAGGGAAAGAGGGGATATGGAAATAGAGCATCTACGAGAATTCGCCATCCTCGCACGTCACTTGAATTTTCGCGAGGCCGCAGCAGACCTGCACATCTCGCAATCGGCACTCAGCCGCCACATTGCCGCACTCGAGCAGTTCTACGGCACGGCCTTGTTCAAGCGCGATCGCCACGCCGTCTATCTCACCGATGCCGGAGCCTTCCTTCTCGATTACGCCGAGCAACTTTGGGAGCAGTTCTCCCTCTCCCGGGAACATCTCCAGCGTCTTTTTTGCGGAGAGCGCCACCTGCGTATCAGCGGCATCGTCGGGCACCCTTCGTTTTATCCTTACATCCTTAATGCGGAAACTCGTTTGCGCGCCGTCGATCCCACCGTCACCCTGCGGGTCGAGCGCAATGCGAGCGCCTCGCTCCTCGAGCAAGTCGAGGCGTTGCAGAGCGGTGAGACCGATTGTGCCCTGCTTCTCTCCTCCGTTGCCGGCACCAGGGAGGCCCGCGAAAACATGGAGAGCATCCGCTTGGGCCATGTCCCCGTGTCCCTCATCGTGCGGCGCGACCATCCCCTCGCCCATGAGCCGCTCCTCACCGCCAACGCGCTCCAGAACGGCCGTTTCGTGCACTTTACCGGCCCCGATTTCTCACCTTACTGGCACGTTTTCAGCCAGTTGCTCGATGGGGCCGGAATAACTTATACGACCGCACCCTACCCCGCCAACAGCGAGTATGATGTTATCCGGGCCATTGATGCCATGGGCACCGACCTCTATCTCTCGCCTCGGACTTCCATTCTGCCCGCCATCGCCCAAAACCCCGACGCGGCCATCATTCCCCTCGTCGGCGAAGAGCTTACCCTGGACCTGGATTTGCTCTACCGCCCGGGGCACAAGGAGGATCTTGTGCGCCTGGTCGCTCCGTGCCTCGAAGGTGCCTTCGCCGCATTCAACGCAACTCTGTAGGTGGGCACCGCCGGCCCACCCCGCACCCCACTCGGATCGCCGCGTGGCCGCGCATCCCCAGGCTTACGACGCCCCTACTTCCCGCGCACGGCGTCGGCGGGGTGGATGGTCATGGACTGGAAGCGGTCGGCCATGACGGTGTCGTCGAAGTGCTGGTCGTAGAACTGCTGGATGGGCGTGTCCACCTTGTCGCCGGAGAGGCGCTCGTACCAGCAGTCCAGGGCCTGCAGGGTCATCACGGCATCGGCCAGCATGAACACGGCGGCCACCACGGTCAGCCCGTAGCGCCAGTTCCACGGAATGAAGTTCACAAGCCGCAGCATGAAGGGCAACGCCAGCTTGATCCACACCACCCCGAGCAGCCCCCAGCAGGCCATGAACGGCAGACAGGTGCGACCGCCGAACAGCGATCCGGGCATATTGGAGTAGTCCCACGCCACCGCGCCGTAGGCGTACTGCATGAACAGGCTGGTCAGTGCCTCGAAGCCACCGCCGATCACCGCGGCCACCACGAAGATGATGAGCCAGTTGCTCTTGTGGAAGCGGTTGAGGAACACGGTCATGAGCACCGCCCCGCAGCCGTAGATGGGCGAGAACGGCCCGAACAGGAGCCCGGCGCGGTCCTGCCACTGGCCCGGCACCACGATCAGGAAATGCACCACCTCTTCCATGATGAGCCCCAGGATGCTGGCCACTACGAAGATCCAGAACAGGTTGAAGAAGTTCAGCGTGATGTAGCCCTTGCCCGTGAGGTCGCGGCCCAGGGTGCCGGCCTCGCCCTCGGCGTGCTCCTCGGCCTCGCGCTGCTGGCGGTGGCGACGGCGCTCTTCCAGAAGCGAGGGGTCCAGATAGCTTTGCAGCGCGATGGTCACCACGAAGGCCACCAGGTAGAACACCAGATTCGACGTAATGCCCTGCAGCATGATGGAGCACAGCACCCCGGCGATCAGCAGCACGTACAGGCCGTAGGAGATGATGGCGGCCCAGCGGCGCTGGTTGCGGAAGAGGCGGTAGCCGAAGATGACCGCCGTCAGCGCCAAAACCGAGAGCACCCCCAGGTGCAGGAAGTTCACCACCACCGTGGAGACGCCCTCGGTGCCCACGCCATGGGCCTCCAGGCTCGTCGCTGACCGGTAGATGGCAGTGCCGATACCCGGCAATGTTGCGAGGGACACCAGGGCCAGCAGCACGCCGAACACCTTCAGCACCCGGGGCAGCTTGCGGGCGTCGGCAGGGCTCGTGAACTCGGCGGCAATGGTGGCGGCGGTGCGGTCGAAGGCGGCCTTCTTGGCAGCCACGGCGCGCTCGGCATCAGCGACGATCACGCTGGGGTGCTCCACGGCGTGCATCATCGCGCCCGCTTCCGCGGCACCGTGCTCCAACCGCGCTTCGGCTGCGGCCACAAAGCGCTCGGGATGGCGCAAGTCGTCGACCGCCTGGGCCACTTTCTGCTTGTCACGGGCCACATCGGCCCGCAGCTCGGCGCCATCGTTGTGCAGCTGCTCGCTCCACTCGTGCTCGGTCTCGGCCATATCAGCCCGCTCGAACGCCACGGCCTTTTCCAGCTCTTCGGCCACCTTCGCCTCGGCGGCGCGGATGGTCTTGGCAAGGCGTTCCTCGCGCTCGGGATGCTGACCGCTCTCGGGTTTCGACGGACTCACGGCCTCCCCCTTCCCTACTGACACTGATTCATGGTGCCAGTATAGAAAGGCCGCCCCTCCATTGATGACCGCCGCACCCAACATCTGCCAACCTGGCACGCACCCGTCACGCGACCGAAACGTCACCGCGCCTCTCCCTTGACCAAATAGGAAAAAAAGGAAAAAATAGGAAAGAAAGGAAAACTTAGGAAAGAAAGGAAAGGCCGAGCATGCATCCCAGCGACACGGTATTCTCTCCATCCTTCGGAAACCGGCCCTCCTACCTCGTGGGCCGCGACGACATGCTCGACCAGCTCATGCGAGGGCTCACCTCAGCCCCCGGAAGTCGCGACCGCGCCGTGGTCCTTTTGGGGCAGCGCGGCTCGGGCAAAACCGTACTCCTCTGGGAACTGGCCGACCGGATGCGTCGGCAGAATTTCGTCGTCGCCACTCCCACCATCGTCTCAGAAAGCATGCTTGAGCGCATCGCCGAGAAGATCGTCGACGACGCTGGCACCGCTGCAAAAGGGAAAGCCCACGTCAGCGGTGGCAGTCTCGGAGCGCTCGGATTCTCCGCGGGTCTTCAGTTCCAACACGACGCACCCGAGCCGCCCAGCATCCAGCACCGGCTCACCCAGCTGTGCCGCGCCCTCACCAAGCAAGGTCGCGGCGTGCTCATACTCGTGGACGAACTTCAGGCGAGCAACCCCGAGGTGAGGCAGCTCATCATCACCTATCAGGAGCTCGTAGGCGAAGGGCTCAACGTGGCCATCGTGCTCGCCGGACTGCCCGGGGCGGTCTCCGCCACGCTGAACGACAAGGTGCTCACCTTCCTGAACCGAGCCCGCAAAGTGCCGCTGGAGCCCCTTGCCTTCGGAGACGTGGACGCCTTCCTCGCCCGATCTTTTCGGCAGATCGGCCTCGCCATCGATCCGGATCTGCGCCGTCGCGCGTCCAGCTTTACCGAGGGATCGCCCTATCTCCTGCAATTAGTGGGCCACAACACCGTGCAGTACGCCCAGCCCGACGGGGAGGTTACGGAAGACACGCTCGAGGACGCCCTGCGCACATCCCAGGAAGACTTCGAGAACGACGTGTGCCGCACAACCTTGGCGGCGCTTTCCGAAAAGGACATCGAGTTCCTTGACGCCCTCGCGGCCGAAAGCGGGGAAGAAGGTGAGGGCGCTACCGCGGCCATCGCCGAACGCATGGGCGTCACCCACGATTACGCCCAGAAGTACCGCAAACGCCTCATCGATGCCGGTATCGTGCAGGCCTCCGGCCGGGGGCGCGTCGCCATGGCCGTACCGCACCTCGCCGATCACCTGCGACGCCAAGCCCAGGAGTAGGGCCGTCGTCGCATGGCCCCGCGCGGCACCTGGCACTCAGCTCAACCCGGCACCGGGTTCGCGATCCACTCCCTGGGCTGACGGCCTGCTAATCTCCGTAGGGAATGACGTTGGTGAAGGGGTAGGTGCCGTCGGTGGCGATGACGAGGTAGTTGTCGGCACCGCCGAACTGCTCGTCGGCGGCATCGATGACGTACACGTTAGCGAAATGTTCGCGCAGGCGCTCCACCTGCGCGAACAGCTGGTACATGGCGTTGCCGGTGAATTCCACTACACAGTTGGCCATCAGCAGACCACCTGGAACCAACCTCGCCTTGGCAGCGGCAATGCCCTCGTCGCTGGCGAAGAACGCCACCGGCTCGCGCCCCACAAAGGCATCGTTGATGATGACGTCGTAGCCTTCGGCCGCGCCGCCTTCGCCTCGCAGGAACTCGGCACCATCTTCCACGAAAATGCGCAGATCGTCGGCCCGATCCTCCGCCGCCAGCAACGCCTCCAGGCGATCCAGACAGAAGTGCTCGCGGGCTAGCGCCACCATGGCAGGATCAATCTCCACCACATCCAGCCTCACGCCCGGATGGTTCACCAGCAGCGCCTTCGGGTAGGCGAACCCGGCCCCGCCGATCATGAGCACTGACCCAACGGCCAGCGGATGGGGCGCCGACGGGTCCGCAGCCTCGAAGAGATGGTCGAAGGCCCGCAGGTAGGCGAAGGGGCACACGGCCCAGCGCTCGTCGGTGTAGGTGGCCGACTGCAGCACGCCGCCCACATTCAGCATGCGCACGAGCGATCCGTCCTCGTCGGGCATCGTGTACACCGTGGCCTCGCCGAACCGCGTGGGAATCGTCAGCCGTCCCTCCCGCCGGCGCACCTTGCCCCACCACTCAGAAAGCACAGCGCACCCTCACATGCCCTGCGGCCGCGCCGAGCCGTCAGTCGGCTGCGCTGTCGCCGCAGGCTCGGCCGGTGCCGGCTGCGGCGCGGCGGGCGCCGGGCGGCCATTCTCCTGGACGTACTTCTTAATGCCCGCGTACACCGCCTGGCGCACCACGAAGTACAGCGCCACGAACGCCACGGCCGCGGGAACCAGATATATCAACATATATACGGGGAGCAGCACCAATTCCATACCGCCAATGCCCATCATACGATCAGCCTCCCATCGCCTCGGATAACGCCCTCATTATACCGCGCGCAGGATGCTTCCCCCGCACCTGGTTTCCCGCGGCTCCTGCCTCCCGCCAGAAACTCTGCGGAAAGCGAAAGAGGGCAGGACGGGGCACCGGCAGCCTCTACCCCCAGCAGGCGATCATCATGGCGATGGCCACGAACACGGTAGCCAGGCCCATCACGGCGAAAATGTCACTCAGCTTGTTCATGGGCATCTCCTCACGCAGGCTGCGGCATGTGGGGCGCAGCGAACCCCTCACAGGCCGCCCCCGCCACCGCAGGCGCGGCCTCTCTCTACTTCTAAGACGCGCGGGACACCCCCTTTTGTTGCATCCCCCGCACCCATTCCACGAAAGCGCCATGACTAGGAGGCCGGCTCGCCCGAGCGAATCCCGTCGAGATAGGCGTTGCGCACGCCCGCCCGAGCCGCATCGTGGGCGTTAGCGAGCTTCAAGGCAATGATGCGGCGGGGATGGTAGTCGACGTAGGAGATTTCCATGTTCGAGAGATCCGCGCCGTCGATGCCGTCCTCTTCCGCAAAGCTATTGCGGAAGATGCGGAATGCGTAGCTGATGACGCGCCTCTCCCCCGGCATCACCTGGTTGTAACCACCGCCGAGCGCCGCGGGTGCCTCTTCCCCTTCCAGGGGATACAAAGCAGCCTGTACAGCATTGTCGGGAAACATTCCCGTGTTGAACATCGTGTACGGCCCAAGAAACGCCGCGCTCTTCAGGATGGGGTCGGGCGGCGCGATCGCCTCGGGGCCGAGGTTCTCGACCTCAACGTCCACCACCACGATTCGCTCATCCTCTTCGGCAAACAGTACGCCAGAATGGTCGAGTTCGGGATACAGCGGGTACCATTCCGCAAAGGCCGAGGGCGACACCATGGCGCAACCGACGACGCGGGCAGAGAAGGGAGCCCGCTCGAAATCCCAGTCCTCGCTTTCCCGACATTCCTGCCGCTCGGCCTCCGTCTTCTTTTCCCATTCGTCCTGCAAATAGGAGCTGGCCTCATAATCGTATTTCATTCCCCGGGTGAGATCGTCGAGCACCACGGTCTCGCCATAGGGAACTTCAACGATCTCGTCGGCCTCCACCGCCAATTCCCCGGAAAAGGCAACGCCTACGGGAGTCGGCTGGGTGAGGGTGGCTTGACGCGGCTGGGCGATGAAGCGACCGGCCATCCACCAGAAAGCAAGCAAGAGGCCCACTACGGCGGCCGCACCCACTGCCACACGCATGATGCGGCGAGAGGTCCTTGATGCCGCCAGCCCGAGGTGTCTCCGTTCGACCATGGCGCGTCCTTCCCTTGCGATATCCGTCTTCTTCCATGGCCCAAGCTAGCATGCATCCTGGTCAGAGGGCAATGGTGATATTTTTCACCCTGGGGATTTCCCGCCCCATGGGGTAAAGTGGGAGGCGGTCAAATTCGGAAAGGAGACGCCCCTCGTGATTCCCCTCTCCAGCTTCATCGTCGTGCTGTGCGCCTTGGCTGGGGTGGTGGCGGCATGCTATGCCATCGGCCAGGCTTGCTTCCGACGGCACCGCGACGGTGCGGCTACGCAGCTCGCGCTGCTCTGGTCGGCCGTCAGTGTCGCGCTCACCATTGTCGTGCCGGCCCTCGACGGTTTTCGTGCCTCGGGAACCGCCGCCCTCGCCTCCATCCTGCTACTGGCGACAGCGGCTTTGCTCGCGTTCTTCCTCGGCCACCAGTGGCGCGAGGCGGCCATGGAGCGCGAGGTCCAGCGAATCCGGCTCCAGCGGGCGGAGAGTGCCGATGCCAAGACCGCCGACCCCGATCTTGAGACGCTGTGCGCCAAGGCCGCCCGTCGCTACGATCTCACCCGTCGCGAGGAGGACGTGCTGCGCCTGCTCGTCGAGGGGCGCACCGCCCCGCAAATCGCCGAGGACCTCGTCGTGTCCCCCAACACCGTGAAGACCCACGTGCGCAACCTCTATAAAAAGCTCGGCATCACCCGCCGCGACGACCTCGCCAGCCGGCTGAAAGGCTAGGAAATCCCCCTCGTTTGAGCGGCCCCCCACGCTACCACAACGATCCCCCAACGCAAGCAACGGCGGTTAACATGGCGATCGACCCCCTGTTGCAGAGGGGAACGTTCGCCTTCAAGACTAGGCACCCACGTATTCCAGAATGCGACGCGCCGTAGCTCGGCTTACTTTGGAACTGTCGCCCTTTCCGAGAAACGCATAGACGTTTCCCTTGTTCAGGCCCAGCTCTTCGCAAATCCGGTAGCCGGTGAGGCCGCGCTGCTCCATGGCGGTCAGAATCTTGCGCCGCATCAGGTCGATAACACGCCGGTCGGTGAGAACGGCATCGCGCTTCGCCACATAGGCACTCCACACCTTCTGATAGCGCTGCGGGGCACATTCCGACTGCAAGAAGGACGCAACCTCTTCGGGGGCGCCCAAGCACGACGCCGCCGCTTCGTAATCTTTCTCCATCCAAGTGCCCCGGCTAAGCGCAACCAGATACGGCGCTTTGCCCTGAATGGCAGCGAACACCATGATCGCCTCGGCAGCCGCAGGCGAGCCATCGGCCGCTGCGGCACACAGCTTTTTCAAGCTATCTGTCTGCAATCCCGTCAGCTCGCGGCAATAAGAGCGGAGAAACCCCTTGAACGTCAGGTTCATCTCCCAATCCTTTCGCAAAAGCGCTCATAGGCGCCGAGCATCTCCCGATACCGACGTGCCGACAATGCCGAGGCTTGGGCTTCGTCGGAAGCACGAACTAAATGATCGAGCAATTCCCAATCCACCAGCCCTTGCCGGGCGGCATTGTCCATATCCTGAAGGTCATGGGGGCGCTCCGCATAGAGCTTCATGACGATCATGTCCTCGGTCGAAGGGGTGCAGTACGTGATCGCCCTCGCCCCCATATCCAAGGGCGCAAGTCTGTCTTCGAAATTATAGGGTATCTGATCTGCATAGGTTGCAACAGCACCGTTGACATGGGGATAGGCGTTGAGTATCTCGCGAACTTGCCGACTTGCTTGCAGGACATCCACATCATGAGTGACAGGCCTTGAAGTAAGATCTCTCAACATGAAAGCCGCTCCACCAACAATCACGACCACGGGTTTCGCCTTTGCGGGGTCAAGGACAAAAGATGCCTCTTCATCAATGGAGAGAAGCACTTCGACAAGATCGTTCTTATTCATGGCACCCTCCGAATAGTATTATTAATCTAGATGAATAATACTATTGCCATTGGCTTCGTGCAATATCGTGTGCCTGATACATGCCCATCTTCGAGAGAGGAACGCTCTTGGCAGACCAGCCAGGCAGCGGAACCAGCGACGAGCAGGTGGCGGCACAAGGTGCACGTTTCCCTTGTTCAGGCCCAGCTCTTCGCAAATCCGGCAGCCGGTGAGGCCGCGCTGCTCCATGGCGGTCAGAATCTTGCGCCGCATCAGGTCGATAACACGCCGGTCGGTGAGAACGGCATCGCGCAGCTCGGTGCCGATCGCGTTGGCCTCGCGAGACAACCGACGAGCCGAGGGACGCCCTACACCAAGGAGCCAACAGCGAACTCGCCAATTTGCGTCTTGCCATCCGATTCGTAAACAGGAATATGTGTGGACACCTGGTCTTGCGCCGCCAGATACGCGTCATCGAGAACAGCCTGCACGTCCGTTTCCGGAAGGCCCGTTGCCTGGGCCAAATCGGCAAGCCCCTGCTGGCGCACAGATGCCAACCCCTCGTCGAAGGGATCGGGGATGGCCGCCCGCACCACCGTATCCAAGTATTGGGTCGCTTGCTCCACCGTCACCTCCACACCCTCAGGCAACAGACGCGTCAGCTGTTCGGCAAGGGCCCGGTTACTTGCCGCCTCGGCATTTTCCATATATTGGACAGCCTCATCGGGACTGGTCGCATTCATGCCGGCGGCCTCTTGAAACGCATCAAAGTACACATAGCCCTCGCGACCATTGGTGGCCACCACCGCCACAAGATCCACCTGCCCGCCAGGCGCTTCGGCCTGATCTACGGTTCCATACACAAGCCCATCGTCGTTGATACGCGGCGGAATCGAATTCAGGTCAAGCCCATGATCCGCAACGGGCAACGACGCTTCAGCCACTTGCGAAGTGGCGGAGCTCTCCTCAGATACGGTCGTCGCGCCAAACGCCGACGAAACTCCTATCATGAGCCCCATGCCCAACACCGTTACGCCGAGCACGCGCACCACCGTTTTCCGAGAAATCAACTCCGAAGATTTCGCCTTCATGGCTACCAACCTCCTTCGCTCGATCAACTTTCCAGTTGCATCCCTGTGAAAACACCCTTGCAAAAGAATCTAAACGTCAGCGTTGATGTAATCCATGACCCTTTGCCCATCAGCCTCATCTAGTGGCTCTGATCCAAAATTCTCATGTACCGCCGAGCCATCATCTCCGTAGACGGGAATATAGTCAACGACATTCGCTTGTGCCTCATCAATAACCTCATTAACAAGCTGCCCATCAAGGGACGCGAACAGCACTGGATCCGCAGCCTTAATCACCTCGAGAAGAGCTTTCGCACGGTTTGAATTACATAGTTCCTAGAATGGTTTTTCCATCTTGGGCGTACAGTGTCACGCCGTCGAGCGTGCGAGGCGCAGCGGCTTCAGGAGAAGGAGGGTCCTCTCCAAAAAAGTCGTCGAGAGTGATGTAGCCCTCGATGCCTTCAGTGTTCTGCGCCAAAATGAGGTCGGGATAGAAGACCTTCATCTCCTCCGTTGTCCCGCTGAAGCCCTCTGGAATGTTCGCGTCGAGTGCGCTACCGCAAGTCTGCCCCGCCTCGTTGACGGGGAAATCGACCCCGTTGATATCGCGGTACTGCACCTCTGACTGAGCGCAGCCCCCACATACCATGCCGATCATCAACACCACCAGCGCCACGCCAAAAATGCTCTTCCACTTCTTCATGAGAGCTCACCCCTTACGTCAGATTTGAGCAGCCGTCGCCACCCGTTTGAAGAAATCGGAAAGTTTTCCCTTCACTGAGCCATACACTTGAGGCTGATAATTCCTTACAAATTTGATAAAATTTTTTGATAGATTTCTAAAGAAATTGTTCACCGATATATCTCAGAGACTTTGGTCAAACTTTTCGAAAAGTTTTTTCAAAAAGCTGTAAGAAAACAAGGGGGTTTGGGGTAAGGCTTATAGAAGGGGTTGCGCAACTCTAGGAAGCACTCAGCGAGAGGAGTGTGGTGCTATCGACAATATCGATGACATTGAACGGGCATTCGATGCCTACGGAGACCGCGTCTCTTGGCTAGCCATGCGTTACTTCAAGTCGCGGGATACGGCGGACGATATCGTTCAGGAGACGTTTCTTCGGCTCTGCCGTGCCACTACCGTCTTCGCCAGCGAAAAGCATCTTGAGAATTGGCTGATTAAAACAGCGGCCAACCTTTGCAAAAACAGAATCCGTCATCTCTCGAATCACCCAACCGCAGCATTTGACGATGCCGCCGTCGAAGCCCTTGATCAGAGGGCTTTCGACCAGTACTCCCTCGATGAGGTTGAAAAAGATGCCCGTGAATTCATAGGCGAGCATCTTGACGCGCTGCCAGAGGGTCTGCGCGACATCATCAACCTGCGCTACTTCGACGAGAACGACACGGCTACCATCGCCGAAACTGTCGGCATCAGCAAGAGAAACGTCTACGTCAAGCTACACCGTGCACGCAAATTTCTCAGAGAAAGGATTGAGAGGGAGGGGGTTTCCCATGCTTGACCGGGATTCCGCATACCACGCAGCTGAACTTGAGCGCTGCAAACTGAGGCCCGAGAGCGCCCAAAGAATTCGGCAGCGGCTACGCCAAGAGTGCGCCATGAACAACCACAGAAAGTTGTTGCGAGGCAGAAGCCGTGCGTCTGCCGGTCGCATGGCGCACTCCGGGCAACGCGCAAAGACAGCTACGTTTCTAAAGGCGGTCGCCTGCCTTGCGATTATCGCCGGCATCGGCGTTCTCGTAAATACGGGCATGGTCGTCCACGAGACGACCACCCACTCTGTTGAACGCGCCATAGCAGGTACCCCCATGCGCCCCTATCAGCGCATCGAGTTGGAGGGTGGATTTTTTAGCTGTCCCGCAGCCGAACCGCCCTATCGCGAAACGAGAGTGTATACCCCATCCGCGCAGTACCAGTGTGGCGTAACAGCACGATTATTCCTGCCTGGCATCTCTGCCGACCAGTGCGAAATAGCTTTAATGAATGCTGGCGACGCAAGGGTGTGCTGCGAAGACCTCTTAAGTCTGAACATGGAAATCCCACCAGAAAGTACGCGAGCTATCGCCACTAAAGACACTGACTATCTTTTCAATATTACGTGGCCGATAGAAATGACCCAGAAAAAATTTGACGAAGTATTCGGGGAGACACCGGGTTTCTCGTGGCTTAGCCGAGAACCTGCAACTTTTTTCGACTCAATTCGTGATGCCCAACTTCTTGTAACAGCTGATGGGATCACGCACACCTATCGTTTTAACTTTGGCGATCTCACCGACGAACAATCTATTCGACGGGAATTCGCACACAATTACAAACCCGCTATTTTTGGTCTCATTGAGGAGAACAGGTGATTTGATGCAAAATTCCATACTCGATCGTTCGGCCACCCGCCGGTCTTTCTCCGTTCTAGCCGCTACCGCCATTTTCACCATGGCCTTCTCGCCCTCCCAGGCGCTTGCTGCCACCCTGTGGAGCACATCTTCTTCCCACTCGGATCAGGGCGTGAGGTTTACCTACCAGTCTGGCCTAGATACCGGATCACCCGTCAAAGCCCACACCACCATCAGAGCTAGCCAGTCTGTACCCGCAGGAACGATGTACGCCCAGGCATGCATCGTCAAGGGCCTCGATCTTGCCATCATCGCCTCCAGCGCAGCAACTTCCAATAAGACTAAGACAGCATCATTGACGGCGACCGTGAGCCTCAACAGATTGGCCGCAGGATATCGATCAAAGGGCAAGGTGAAGACCTACAGCTCTGGCTGGAGATCATGCACTTCCACTGCAGTAGGCTACTCCCTATCTTCCGATCTCCCCATGAATGGCAGCGGCCAGACTTACGGCACCTACGGAGACGTGGAGGCGGGTGCCATTCCCGATCTTATTGCTATCGTGGCTGATAGCGGCCTCGAGGGCTACGCCCTTTACGAGCAGTTCAGCGCCGTTGACGCGCCCGACGCTATTCCCGTCTACGATGTTGAGGGAACCACTCTCATCGGCATGTTCACGTTTGGGGACAAATAGCGCAGCCGCGAACGCCAGGGCATCCAAACACCCGGCAACTCAGCAACACCAACACAGACGGGCCGGCTGCGCCATAGGGTGCAGCCGGCCCGTACCATCTATCCAAACTATCTGCTATAGCTTGCTAACCACTGCATTCGCCGTACCCTCATTACGCCCAAAAGAACTGCAGACACCATGACGCCCAGGCATATTGCGAGCTCCAACTCAGGACACAGAGCGAAGTCGTCGAACTGGCGAGATCGCGCAAACATCCCATACTGAGGAAACAGCAGAGGATTCTCGAAAAACACCGAGACCAGCAGATAGGTCACCGCGCCCCCAAGCACATACGGAGCATCAACAAAAAGCGACAATGCGGTACACAGCATGCAGAGGGCTAGTGACGACATATAGCATACTAAAATATCGAGAATCAATTCCCTTGTTGAATAATTAGAATTTATTATAAGGTAATCATCATAATATAATAAATGATTATATGATACTTCAAAAACACCGCTACCATTAATTATCCCCACCGCAACACAGAATCCCAGAAGCACTATCCAAAGGATTGAGACAACCGTAAACACCCACAAGCACTTCGAGGCCCACCATGAAATGCGGCTCGTCCTGATAACAATCCCATTGCCATCACGTTCTCGCGCCCTTACAGGATAAGAGATGATGGAAAAAACAACTGCCAGCTGCACCACTATCCATGTGACAGGCAATACGAGCACGTGATCAAACCCAAAAACAACCGGCATGTTTCCTTCGCAAATACCCATTATGATACTTGCCGCCGAGAGTGGTTCTGATGACGAATTGACCATACTGCGTGAGCAGGTACTCACCAGTGCCGCACTTAGGGTGAGGCAAGCCCCGAGAAGCCGCCATTTTGCCTCAGAAAAACCGCGTTGCAAATCATATATGTACAAGCGCATTATCTTCTTCATAATCTGACAAACCTATTCTATCCACCACAAAGGAGGCTTGCCCTCTCGACGTCAACAATAGACCCGTTTTCCATGAATATCGTAACGTCGGCTATTTCAGCAAGTTTTCCGACATCGTGACTAGCTACCAAAAGGCAGGCACCCCGCAAACGCTCTTCCTGAATGACTTTCAGAGTCTTCTGAACAGCCGCCTCGTCCAATCCGTTAAGGGGCTCGTCCAGCAGAATTAAATCAGGATGCTCAACAATTGCACCCGCAATCCCTAGCTTTTGCTTCATTCCCAGAGAATACTTCCGAAAAGGACGCTGATCAGCGGCATCGAGACCGACACGCTCGAGAGCAAGAGATATATCATCCGAGCTAGCCGTCTTTTTAATCGAACAAAGCAATTCTAAGTTTTTGCTTCCCGAATAGCCTCCCAGAAAAGCCGGACGCTCAATTAACAACCCGAGACTGCCGGGAAATTCAATATCCCTCCCCAGAACTTGCCCTCCAACGATCACCTTGCCCCCCGAAGGGAATACCAGGCCTGCGATAACGCGCAAAAGCATTGTCTTGCCGCAACCGTTATGACCGCGCAGGCAATAGATTGATCCTCTCTCGAATGTAAAATCTATACTCGCAAGAATAGTATTACCCTCTATTATCTTGCTTACATCGACTACCTCAACCATACATACCTCGATCCACTTTTCCTCTCCAAAATGACCTAATCGCGAGCAACTCTCCGATTGCAAGCAAACACAGCGCTGCACCTATAGGCGCGAAACCGATGCCGCTATGAAAAGGTTGGTAAGGCTGCATAAACGTAATCGGAGAAAGAAACACGAACGCCTCAGTTCCTATCATTTCTCCTGCAAAGAGATAAAGGAGCCCCATGCAAAGGGCAAACGAGGAGCATGTCAAAACAATCCTGTTTCTCACAACTTGCGTACAAGCCAGAGGAAAACAGCTTAGCAAGCCACCAGTAACTGCGATCAGCGTTATATATGCTGCAGTGTACATATATGCGTTCTCATAGAAAAGCTCGCTCCACATATGGTATGCCGCAAGGGGAAATATCCCTGAGCTCGCATCTGGCTGAACCAAAGGCAAGATAAGGGAACACAGATAGAAGTTGAGCAGAAGCGGCATAGTCGAAACAGTGGCGCCAACGGCAAAGCACGCAGCCATTTTCGCCAAAATATACGCACGGATCCCTGATCGCACGCCCACCTGCTCACTCCACCCACTTCTCAAATCTTCATAAAGCGAAGACGAGAAAGGTATGCAAACCAGCAGTGGGGTCAACATAAAATACAGCGTGGGCCAGACGCCCTCCCCCCATCCTCCAATCCATCGATTAAAAACCGACAGAGGCTACTGCACAAGATCTAAATACATAATCTGATCCTGCGCCTCGGGAAGAACGAAAAAGAAAATATGTCCTATGGTGATCGCGGCAGCCGTGGTAATTGCCGCGACATATGCACGGCTCAGAAAGGCTCTCTGGAATTCTTCTTTCAGCGCTCTCACTGGCTAATCCTATCTCACGAATGAAGGCTGACCTCTATTTTTCGCGGATAATCACGAAACACGAGTTTGTAGTTCAAGTCCCTCACAAGGGCCCATTGGCTGGAGCTCATTCCAACTTGCCACAATTCGAAGGCAACTACCATATGATGCGTGGAATGTGCCGGAGCACGCCAATAGAATTCATTCTCTGCATGATAATTTTCATCAACCCAATATCCGTTAAGCGCCTCGGTGGCACTTTCATCATGACATGCCGAAAACGATCCGGCCTCCACGTCAAACCAAAGAGGGCTGGTAGGAATATCACTCTCGTTGCTGATCGTTAAGTCCACTAGAAGGTAAACATACTCGTCATGAGAGCGGCCGGCTAGAGAGGCCATATCCCACTTTCCCCCGGTAAGAGAAAGCATTTCATCAACAGTCACGAAACGAGGATCGGAGAAAGAGAAGGTCACCCCCTCCTGCATAAGATGATCATGATCTCGACATCCCGCCACATCGATGGGCTCCCCCATACCATACTGCTCGATTACTTCTTTGCTGTCGGCAATTTCTTCTATTCCGTTTGCGTCTAAAACCGCTTGCTTTTGCTCGGAGAGCAGTTGAGTGTTTACATACTGGATACGAAAATACGAAGCCATGAGCAGAGCAACGCACACAGCAACGCCGACGACAACCTTGAGGGCGTTGCTGTGTTTTTTCAAGCCGCTGGTCATTCCCCACTCATCCTAGTAGCCGGAGGAGTTGTCGGGGCTCCAAACGCCATCGGAATGATAGCGAGTAAGTGTATTGTTGTTAGAAAACTGCAAGTAAGCATAGGCTTCTTTGTACTGGTTAGGGCGACTCTCTAAAACATAATTAGTGAGATACTTCGTGCCTTTTGATCCTGCATACTTCGGCCCATAGCTGTACGTCTTGCCATCCTGGAGGCCATTGGCCCTAACGCTACCACTTCCCGTGACATTCACACACTTCAGATACACCTTTGTCGTGTTGCCTTTTGGCCGACTTGCCGTATTCTTGCTCGTATTCGTCGTGATATCAACCATGTAGGTTGTATCGGCAGTATTTGCTGCATGGGCAACCGTTACCCCGAAAAACGACAGCAGGAGCAAGAGAGCAACCCCTAAGCACATCATATGCCGGGTAATCCACTTTTCTTTCCGCGCAAACATCATGATCCCTTCCTTTCGCTCCCATGGGCAATCGTCATTACCCTTCACTATGCCTTACACCCGAACCGACCCACTTCTTACAGAATCTGACAAACTCGCCCCAAAAAATTTTCGAGAAGGCAAGCCACTGTAGCCACCAGCGCATTCCCCTTGGCAATAAATGGCATTCGGCAAGCCGTCAAACACGGCAAGCGTATCTAGTCTTTCCCGCAATTAAAGTGGGGCACCAAAACACCCGGCAAGTCAGCAGCGACAACACGAGCGGGCCGGCTGCGCCATGGGGTGCAGCCGGCCCGCATCGTTCGGGCATCTTATTTCGACGCCGTGCGAACTTACAGAGCCGCGGCTCCGACGCAGCCGGCGAGGGCGGCGGTGGCGAGGGCGAACAGGGCGGCTCCGGCAACAATGGCAATCATGGCAGATCTCCTTTCCGGGCAGGCGGGACAACCTCTTTCGGCGCCCCGCTTCCGTGCGGCTGGGGCGATCTCTTTCGATGCCCCGCCTTCATGCGGAATAATTTCGATAAGACCACTATGACAGCCCCACCTTACCGCCCCGTTGCGCGTCCCTTACAAAAATGTCGCTTTTGCGCCGAGACCCGGACAAAAAGCTCCCTACCACCCTGGCACAACGAGGCCACGCTCGGCAGCCAGCGTGTTCACCGTGGTGATCTGCCTCGCCGTTTGCTTCTGCACCGCAGCGATAAAGCGCTCGTCTATCTCGGGGTTCTCCCCCAGCACGGCGGCGATGTCGTCGGCAAAGCCGTCGAGCGCCGACGGATCGTACCAGCTGAGGTCTTCCACCAACGCCAGCTGCTGGGACGGGTATTCGCGAAACGGATGGCTCTCCCAGCCATAGGGACGCGCCTCCAGCTCGGCGGTGGTGGCCCGACTGTAGAATCCGCAACCGTGATCGAACAGGGGCGCGACGCGGTAGCCCTCGAGGGCCTCGGCATTGCGAATGAGGCCGAAGTTGTGGGTATGTCGGTCAAAATTCGCCATAAGGTGATCGACCACGACCATCTTATCGATGAGCCGCTGAGCTCCTTCCACGCCCAACTCCTCCAAAGCGTGCAGATAGCCCCGATGCCCATCGCGCCCCTCGCTCACGGCGAAGGCGGTCAGCACATCTTGAGCGGGAATGAGCTCAGTTTCCGCCGTCACCATGTTCGCGCACGACGAATAGGCCCTCCCCGCCCGCGTGGTCACCGTATAGGGAACGAATTCTCCGGCCTCCAGAAGCCGTTCGAGCAGCCGCGTCGCCAGCTTCTCGTTGTAGGGCTCACGGTTCTCGTTGCCCACGCCGCCCTTGATAAGATAATCCACCCCACGCCGGCGCACCCAGGTCTTGCTGAGCATGCCGTTGGTGGCCGTGTCGGGAGAATGGGTAAGGGCCGGCCCGCGTCCCGATGGCACCGTGGCGGCACCTTCCCCGTGCGCCGTTCCTGGGCGAGGCGCCGGTGACAGCCCCGCTAGCATGAGATCGCCGAACGCCTCCTCATAGCCGTGATCGAAATAGTTGATGGCGGCCCACGAGGCCTCAGCGCTCTCGGGCCTGAACCAGTAGGGGTCGGACAGGCTCAGGCCCCACGATTGGAACATGAGCGTTGGCGCGTTGCGGGCGGCCAGATCGCGCAATGCCACGGGCAGATTGGGGCGCATGCCGGGAATGGCGCGGTTGCGCAGCCATTCCGCCATGTCATAGCGGTTCGGGGCCTTATCGCGACGACCGATGCCGAAGGGCTTCCAGGCAATGCCGTCCAAGGGCTCGATGCCCGTAACGGCACCGGTGCGGAAGTGATAGGTGAAGGCAAGCACCTCGTGCTCGCGGCTCATGAGCGTATAGCGGGCGCTGTCGGCCGCATCATCGGCCCGGGGGCGTCCCGGCTGCGATCCGGCCTGAAGCCGCTCCCGCACCGAGGCCTCGTCCACCATCCACGCGCGGCCGAACTTCTGCGCGCGCAATGCCCCGGCCTCGATGAGGTTGTTCACCCGCCGTGGGGTAACACCCAGCTTTTCCGCCGCCTCTTTCGTCGTCAGCATACGCGCCTCGCCTTCCCTGTGCCGTTCTGCTAACTATACCGAATGAGGAATAGTTTTTGCGCACGTATTCCCGAAAATAAAGGTTCCTCATAGTATAAAGCTGGCTTACTCGGCGCAAGCCTCGCCTGCATAATCACCAGAGCCCTCAGCTCAAACCAGGGTCCGGTACCGCGAATAGATTCGTCAAATAGCTGTAGGCCTCACCCCTTGACTCAAGAAAAGAACTTGAGACTGTCTCTTTCGAAGAGACATCCCAGATAAATATCATCCGAGTTCTAACATCGAGGAAGTAGAGTTTGCCGTCCTTCGCGATCATTTGGTCCGCCCCATAGGGCAACGGATACGACTCAACGGAACCTGAGGCAATGTCAAAAACGCACAAGGTTGCGCTATCGCCTGGATCACTTCCAACAATATCGTAGCAGGCTACATAGAGTTTCCCATTCTCGGCAATCACCCCGAAAGGGTAATCGCAACCCAAGTTAATCTGCGTAATTTCTCCCGTTGATAAATCAAGGGATCCAAGTTGGGTCAACCCCTGCGGAGTCGAGTCGTCAAGGCCGGTAAAGTACAGCACACCCTCATCATAGGATGCCCGATATTGATTTGTCCCCAATGCACTAATATCAAAGGAGCGAATCTCGTTCAGGTCTGCATCGAACTGAATTACCCTTTCGGAACATGAGGGGGTTTGCCCGACACCGAAAGAATCGTTGGCGGAGAATGCCATGAGCGATTCATTCGCCCAAAGAATAAGGCTGACGTATTCACCCGCGATAGTTTGCTCCGCAACGTCGCCAGTTATTTTGTCATAGCGCACGATATAAGAGTCGCCATTCCTATTGCCTGCCACAAAAATATACTTGTCATGTGCTGCCACGGAAAGAATGCCGGGACGACCCACATCATAGGATGTCATTGAAAGGTTTTGGAGAGAAAATTCAATGACTTCTTGGCCATCCTTGACATTGTAATAGCCAAGCGGCAGCGTGTAGAGCGACCCTCCCGAAATACACGGGTCGTAGAACGACTCCCCCAAGGTCGCCCTTGGAATAGGAACTTCCCACATTTCTTGCAAATTGTCATCGAGCAACACTATTTTGCTATCGAGCCGGGCTCCAGACGTTTCGATGAAGCCCACTGCCGCGTTTTCCAAAACTGCGGTAATACCCTCATCGGCCTCGCGCCCCCCATGATTTTTCAATACGGAAGAATCTCCCACGCAAGCAGAAAGAAAGAGAGGAACAGCCAACGCAATCAAATACAACAGCGCCCTTTTCATAGACACATCCTCTCGCAAGTAGAGGACTCCGCACAATAGCGGAGCCCTCCGCAAGTCCTATTTAGTGTAAACAATCATCGAAGTCTTGGGGCTTTTAAGAAGATCTGGCGGGTAGATGACTCCGCCCGTCTTAACAGGACAAATGTCGATGAATGCCGTGCTCAAGTACGCCTGCCAGACCAATTGCGAGCAATAGAATTGATCTGTCCTTTTTGGGTTCAGGAAATCCATGCTATAGGGCTTTCCTATCTGCCTTGCCGCCCAATCAGCAGCTTTGGTTTGCTGGGACGACGATGCTGCGTAGATGTTAAGACCATAGCAAGTCTTTTTAGAGGTTGTCCAATTGTTCGGCCCTTTTTGCACCCCAGTTCCTAAAGACTCGATTACCGTATTTGACGTGTAGACAATTGCAGCATGGCCTGTGGGAATTAAGTCTTAATCCCCTCTTCGGCAAAAGCAATCCCTGGAGCGGCTACGGGAATGGCAAGCAATCCCACCAACGCGATTGCGAGAGTAGTTTTTCTTAATTTCACGATCGTCCTCCTTTTCGATCAGGTGAGCGATCGTCATCGCCCTTTACATCTCTCGGAAAATTTTCCTTTCACTAAGCCTTACACCGTGGACGATTGATTTCTTACAAAAATGCCGAACTTTTCGAGAATGCTTGAGTAGAAGTTCAATCTGTGTTCTTTGAAAAACATTCCGGACTCGCTGCTTCTCAGGAATTTCCTCATGTCACCACCGTGACAGCCTAAGCCTACCACGCTGTTACCAGTGCCTTACGGTTTTTGCCTTATCGGAATGCCGCGACGCCACGTGCCCTACGCAGAGGGGACAGCGCCCAACCAGCAGCCCTTAGCAACCTGCACATATTGTAAAAGGATAGAAGGCGCCTATTCCCTCGCCTTCGCGAGGAACTTGTCGGCGGTGAGGTCTTCCCAGCTGGCGATGAGGAAGTCGGCGCGGGCGAGCAGGTCGGCGCGGGGGCCGGAGATGTCGTTGTCATAGATGGCGCCGGTGCGAAAGCCCGCCGCCCGCAGGGTGTCCAGGGCGTAGGAGGCGTCCTCGAAGCCCCAGGTGTGGGCGCGGTCGGTACCGAGGAAGCCGCGGGCGTAATCGTACACCGCCGGCTCGCGCTTGCTCGTACCCAAGTCGTCCACGGATACGACGGCCTTCAGGTAGGGTGCGAACCCGCAGCGCTCGATGCAGGTGGCCAGCATGTCGGGCGGCGTGGACGAGGCCACGGCCATGGGCACGCCGCGCTCGTGCAGCCCTTGCACGAAGGCGAGCGCCCCGGGCCGCGCTTCCACTTCATAGGCGTAGAAAGCGCGCATGCGGTCGAAGATCATCTCCTTCACCGCCGCCGTGCTAGCACCCAAGCCGCATTGCTCGTGCAGATAGGCGCTCGCCTCGTCGAGCGACATGGTGGTGATGGCGTCGGTATCCGCCTTCGTCAGCGCGATGCCCGCCTCGGCCGCAAGCGTGCGATCCACCTCGTGCCACGCGCCCATGGAATCCACAAGCGTCCCATCGCAATCGAAGATAACGCCGATATTCTGCGCCACAGCCTGCTCCTTCCAACAAAACGGGACGGAGTAGCACCCCGCCCCGCAACAATCTCATCCTATTGGGACACCGTTACCCGGTAAGACTGTCCCACTCCACCCGTCAGGCCACGCGGAACCGGTTATTCCTCCACGCGGATGACCGAGGGAGTATCCAGCACCACATTGTCCAGGGAGAGGGCCTCTTCCAAGGCCTCGCGGATATCGCGCTCGCTGCAGCGGTGCGTGACCACCACCTGGTCCACCCGCTCGGCGCCCGAGCGGCCGCGCTGCACGATGGACTTCACCGAGATGTTGTGACGGGCGAACACGCCGGCCATGGTCTCCAGAACGCCGGGGCGGTCGGTCACGGAGAAGCGCAGGTAGTAGCGCATGACGAGCTCGTCCATGGGAAGGATCGGCAGCTCGTCGGTGCAGGTGCAGCCCACGATGGGGGCCACGCCCTGCTGCACGTGACGGGCCACTTCCAGCACGTCTCCCATAACGGCGCTGGCCGCAGCACCAGCACCGGCCCCTTCGCCGAAGAACATGGTCTCGCCCACGAAATCGCCCACCACGTAGATGGCGTTGAACACGCCGTTCACCGTGGCCAGCTGATGGTTGGCGGGGATCATGGTGGGGTGCACGCGCACGTCCACGCCGCCCTCGCGGCGATGGGCGATGGCCAAAAGCTTGATGACGTAGCCCATGTCGCGTGCCGCCTCGATGTCCACCGGCGTGATGTTGGTGATGCCGTCGGTGAACACGTCGTCCAAGGTCACGCGCGAGTTGAAGGCGATGGAGGCCAGAATGGCGATCTTGGCGGCCGCATCGAACCCGCCCACATCAGCGGTGGGATCGGCCTCGGCGAAGCCCTTCTGCTGGGCCTCGGCCAGCGCATCCTCGTAGGACAGGCCGTTGTCGGCCATGCGGGTGAGCATGTAGTTGGTGGTGCCGTTCACAATACCCATGACCGAGGTGATCTCGTTGGCAATGAGCGAGTGCTTCAGCGGGTCGATAATGGGAATGCCACCGCCCACACTCGCCTCGAAGGCCAGCTCCTTGCCCGCGGCGGCCGCAGCGTCCATGACTTCCTTGCCATGGGTCGCCATGAGCGCCTTGTTGGCCGTGACCACGTTCTTCCCCGCCGCCAGCGCGTTTAAGACCACGGTGCGGGCAATGGTGGTGCCGCCGATGAGCTCCACCACGATATCGATCTCGGGATCGTTGATGATGTTGTTGAAGTTGTCGGTGAACAGGTGCCCCACGCCATGGGCCTCGGCCTCGGCGGAAGACAGCGAGCACACGCGCACCAGTTCCAGGTCGATGCCGAAATGGCGGCGGAACGCGTCGCCGTGCTTCAAAATGATATCGATGCAGCCGCCACCCACGGTGCCGGTGCCCACCAAGCCGATCTTCACTGCCATATTGCGTCCTCTCCCGAGCGCGAAGTCTTGCGAATGGGATGATTATACGGGCAAAAGCCGCACCCCCGCCCGCAAAGCGGGGAAAGGCCCACCCAACCCCGCGAAACCCACCGACCCCGTTTCCGACCGCCTGACCGCGGCCCGTTCGCTTCCGCTCTGGATAATTAGCGGAAGTGAAACTAATTTCGCTTCCGCTATGCAAAAGGAACGGAAGCGAAACCCGGTTCGCTTCCGTTCCTTTTTACGGGATAGATCGTTGGCAGGGATCGCCGACGGAGCCGCATGGCTACGCCGCGAAGATTTCCTTTTCCACGACGAGGTTGTTCTTAATGTGGCCGACGAGTTTCTGGAGAGCGTCGATGCAGTTGGGGCGAATGTCGGCGCCGATGAGCACGTACATGAGCGAATCGCCCACCTCGCAGCGGCCCTCGTTGAGCCAGGTGCGCACGTAGTACACGCCGGGCCAGGTGAGCGCCTCGGCCTCGGCAGCGGCCAGGCCTTCCGCGTCGTAGGAGAACTCCACGGCCACCACCTCGCCAAGGCCCTCCACGCCCTCGCGCACCTGCTGCTTCGGCGTGATGCGCACCACGCCGTTATGGGTGAGGAACATGCCGCACTGGGCCGCCACCGGATCGGCCTTGGCCTCGGCCAGCCACTGGTCCACCGAAGGTTCTGTCTTCGCCATGTCGCGTCCTTTCGCCGCGGCCGCGCCGCACCGAGCAACGGGGCCATATTATTCACTGGCGAGAATATACCACAGCCACCGTGTCGCGCTCGTGCCGCAGCCACGAATTTCCGCACCATTCGTTCCGAATTCTCATACGGACACCCACGGAATTTGCCCGCCGGAAATAAACCCTTGCTACCATGGGCGCGCACGGGGAATCCACACGCGAGCCCGCGGGCCGCGTTTACCAGAAGAAAGGATGGGGAAATGGCCCTGCCTGCCTCCGACTTGACCAAGAAGCCCGACCTGCGCACCACCATGGAGCTGGGCGCCGTACTGCCCGAGACCGCCGAAGTGCGCGACGACCACCTGTTCATCGGCGGCGTCGACATGGTTCAGCTAGCCCGCGAAGAGGGCACTGCGCTCTACGTGTTCGACGAGGCCGACCTGCGCCACCGCATGGAAACCTACCGCGAGGCCTTCCGCAGCCGCTACGAGAACTCCGACGTCATTTACGCCTCGAAGGCCTTCCTCAACAAGGAAGTGGTGCGCATCGCCCAGGCCGAGGGGCTGTGCCTGGACGTGTCCGGCGGCGGCGAGCTGGCCTGCGCCCTTTCGGTGGGCTTCCCCGCCGAGCGCGTGTTCGTGCACGGGAACAACAAGACGCCGCGCGAGCTGGAAGAGGCCATCGCCGCGGGCGTGGGCCGCATCGTGGTGGACAGCCGCATCGAGCTGGCCCGCGTGAACGAGATCGCCGGCCGCCTTGGCGTGGTGCAGGACATCTACATGCGCATCACCCCCGGCGTGGAAGCCGATACCCACGAGTACATCCGCACCGGCTGCGAGGATTCCAAGTTCGGCTTCACCATGCGCGAGGACTTCGCCTTCACGTGCGTCGCCGACGTGCTGGCGGCGGAAAATGTGCGGCTTGTGGGCCTGCACTGCCATATCGGCTCGCAGATCTTCGCCCTGCACTCCTTCCGCGAGGCCGCGGCGGTCATGGTTGAGTTCATGGCCCGCATCCGCGACACCTACGGCCACGAGATCGCCGAGCTGGATCTGGGCGGCGGCCTCGGCATCGCCTACCTGGCCGATGACGCCCCCTCCTCCATCGACGACTTCGCCGAGGTCACCTGCACCGCCGTGCGCGACCTGTGCGAGCGCCACGGCCTGGCGCTGCCCCGCCTGCTGGTGGAACCGGGCCGCAGCCTGGTGGCCAACGCCGGCGTGACCCTGTACACCGTGGGCATCTTGAAGACGCTGCCAGGCATCCGCAAATACGTGGCCATCGACGGCGGCATGTCCGACAACATCCGCACGGCCCTGTACCACGCCGACTACGAGCCCACCATCGCCAATAAGGCTGGCCAACCGCGCACCGAGATCGTCACCTTGTGCGGCAAGCACTGCGAGAGCGGCGACGCCGTAGTGGTGGACATGCCGCTGCAGAAGGCCGATGTGGGCGACATCGTCTGCGTCTTCGGCACCGGCGCCTACAACATGACCATGGCCAGCAACTACAACGGCCAGCCGCGCCCCGCCGTGGTGTTCGTGCGCGACGGTGAGGCCCGCGTGGTCACCCGCCGCGAAACCTACGACGACCTCTACCAGCGCGACCTGTAAGGACCGAGCGCAGTTCCTGTCCCACAGACGGGCGACCTTCGGGCCGCCCTTTTCTTTTCGGTTCCGTAGCAAAGGGTTCGCAGGTCAGTAATGGGAAGAACCTTCGCCACCTTCTGCGATCCGCGGCCGCTAAAGTGGGAATCCGATGCGATCATCGCGCCCTCGGCGCGTTCTCGCGGCAGTCCGCGCCCTGGGTGGCGCCCACCGCTGCGTCCCACCAGCGAAAAGGATCGAGGCAGTCTCATGAACGCCATCTTCAAACGGAGCAGCGTGCGGCAATTCACCGACGAACCCGTGGCCATTGACGACATCGAGCGGCTTATGCGCGCCGCCATGGCCGCCCCTTCGGCGGGCAACCAGCAACCCTGGGAGTTCTATCTCGCCCGCGACGAGACCACCCGCATGGCCCTGGCCGCCACGAGCCCCTATGCCGCACCCGCGAAGCTCGCTCCCTGCGTCATCGCCGCTTGTACGCGCACCGACGGCCTGCGCTTCGCCCCCTGCGCGCCTCTCGACATGAGCGCCGCCGTGGAGAACATCCTGCTGGAAGCGGCCAATATTGGTCTAGGCGCGGTCTGGCTCGGCGTGGCCCCCGACCGCGACCGCATGGCCGCCGTAGCCGTGGCCCTGGGCAGCCCCCGGGGCGCGGAGCCTTTCGCCCTCGTCGCCGTGGGACACCCCACCCATCGCCCGGAGCCCAAAGGCCCTAGCCGCTACGACGAGACCCGCGTCCACTGGATTTAGGGAAGGACGCCCCCGGGGAGGAAGAGAGCGTCCTTCACGACCGCCGGTCTACGCCCAGTCTTCGAGCGTAGCCGCATCTTTCGCCGCAATATACCCGAACACCTTGGTAGCGCCGATGGAGCCGCCGGCTCCAGGGTACACGCGGCCGGGAGCGCCGATGGCGGCGGCGTTGCTCGTCGCGTACAAGCGCGGCACGATGTCACCGAGCGTGCTCAGCACTTGGGCCTTCTCATTGACCTTGATGCCGCCATGGGTGCCGTTGTAGAACTGCGTGCACTTCACCGCGTAGTAGGGGCCCTCTCCGAGCGGCGCGATGCCCATGCGGCCGTACTCGGTGTCGACGCCACCGTTCGCAGCATCGCTGTTCCAGCGATCGAAGGCCACCTGCAGATTGCGCCCATCGATACCGGAATTCTCGGCAAGCTCGGCGATGGTGTCACCCCGCGTCAGCCAACTCGGCAGAGGATCGAGCGTGTCGAATTGGGATGCCGCCGCTCCAGCCGCATCGAAGATAGCGAAGCTGTAGGGCAGGTACCGGTGCTGGAAATCGCCGTGGGCGTCCAGGCCCGCCCACGCATCCATAGACGAGTAGGTTCCCGGCTCCGCATAGAACCGCTGCCCCATACGGCTCACGACGAAATAGGTAGCGTCGAAGCCAATGCGGCGCCCCTGGAAATACGTGTCATGGAAATCGCCGGCCGAGGCATTGATGGGCAGCGGCACCGAACCGCTCTCGATTTCGTCATAGGCGTAGATCTCGACGGGACAGGCCCACCCTTGGGTAACCATGCCGCAATCGGCACCCACCGCCTGGGCCATCCTGAAGCCATCGCCCGTGCAGGTGTCGTTTTGGAAGGTGTAGGGCGTCGTATGGGGAAGGTACTGTTTGCACAGCTCCCGGTCCCAATCGAAACTGCCCGTGCCAATAATGACGGCCTTGCGTGCCTTAATGGCAATGTCCGCCGCCCCATCGTTGGCTATGACACCTAGTACTTCCTGACGCCCGTCCTCCATGGGCCGAGCGACCAGCCGCACCGCCGGGGTCCCCGTAAGCAGCGTGCCGCCCAGAGCCTCGAAGGCCTCTATCTCGGGTACCGTGAAGTTGCCACCCGTCGACTTGGTGGGATCGTCGGCGTTGGGCACATTGAGGCTGCGCATGTTCGACGAGGCGCCGGGCCAATCAGGCTGCAAGTCCTTACGCTCGGCCACCTGCCAATTCGCCCCCGTCTTCTCAATGAGGAAGTCGATCATCTCGGCACCGTTGTCCAGATAGGCGTCGATCATGGCCTCCGTGACGTAGTCGTCGACGTTACAGCGCATCATGTATTCCTTCGCAGCCGCTCTGTCGTCATCGACCAAGGACGAGCAGCAGATATAGCATTTGCCTCCGGAAAATGCCGTGGTGCCACCTGCCATCGGCGCCTTCTCCAGCACGATAGTCTCAAGGCCATCGGCGGCTGCCTTCACGGCAGCCGAGAGCACCGTGCCGCTTCCGAGGATCACCACGTCGGCTTCCCGATCCCATGCCTCAGGCACGCCGGCCACCATCGGGGTGCCCGTCCCGCTCAGTCCATCGGAGGATCCGGAATCCGTCGCCGAGCATCCGGCAAGCCCGAGGACCCCTAAAGATGCGACGCCCAAGGCAGTCGCCCCCAGAAAACCCCGTCGATCCATGTTGCATCCGCTCTTCATATTCCTCTCCTTCTCACAACGATCTCACTGGTCGCGCCCTCAACGTTGCTGCGATCTGCCATGGGCGTCCGTAGAGCCGAGAGACATCCAGGGCCATCCATGGCCACCCTCGAAGCACCGAGAGCGCGATATGTATAATAGGAAGAGCGGCACGGAATCGGCATCGTCCGAAATGGCGGTAACTCCATTTTGACGAGCCATTTCGATAATTTGCACCATTATGGTGGAGAACATGGGAGGGAATGCACGATGGCCCGGGAAGTCACCCTACGGCAGCTGCTGGGAGGCGTACTGCGAAAGCAACGAAAAGCGCTCATTGCATCTGCCTGTTATGGCGTTTGGCTGTTTTCTATCCTCTTCAACAACATGTTCTTCGAGGGCGGCTCCGTCTTGATCGCTATCAGCGCCTATGGATGGGGAATCGTCATCAGCCTCGCTCTGCTCGGAGTCGCGCAGCTTGTATCATCCCGCTCTCAAAAACCGTTGTCGCCGAAGGCCCTGGTCATTGCATCTCTTGCCACGGCCCTCGGTTTCTGCGCCGTCGAGGCCGCTTGCTTCGCGCATCTGATTGATTCTGGCCTGGGAGCGGCACTGGCCATCATCGCTGCCGCGACAAGCCTCACTGCGGGAATGGCCGCTGCCTTCGCGCTTCTCGCTCCCTTATCCCTTGAAGAGCGCCTTGGCATGCTCATCCTCGGCCTGACCGCGGCCGGCCTGCTTTTTCTCGGAACACTCCTCGCGCCTTTCCGGGTCTTTCGACTTGTCCTGATCGCCACCATCCTCATCGTCGGCCTCGGGGCCAGCGCAACAGAGAGCGGATACGACTCCCGAAACCGTCAAGAGGACTACCGCTTTGACGCCCGTTCGCGAAGGGGCCTCATCCTCCTGCTCGCCGGCGGAGGCTTCCTCTGCTCCTACGAGCTGAACACAATGCAAAAGACCACGCATTTCGTGCAAGACATATTCGGTCAAGCTGCAATCGGGGGCACCGCCGCGGCCTCGCTCTTGGCCGTGACCCTGCTCATCGTGCTGCTCTGCCTCATCTTGCGCGAGCTCAGACGACCGCAACGCGCCATTGCGGCCATCGCCTTCGCCCTCATCCTGATGGCCATCTATTACTGTCTCCCCATTATGGAGAATCAGACTTTTCCCATTTCGTTCATCCTCATTCTTGCGCTGGGCAGCTCTTTTCTCGTCGGCGCCCTTCTCCTTTTCCTCGAAGGCCGACGAAGAAAAGATTGGCTCGTCGAAAAATCGCTCTCCCCGATAGGGGCCTGGGGCATCGTCCAGGCAGGTGCCCTCGGAGGCGCTACGCTCGCCTACTGGATCATGGAGAGTTTCAGCGCCGGGTCCCCAGTCGGCAAAATACTCTCTTTTCTGCCCTCCCTGACCATCTTCGCCATCCTCGGATGCTTTCTGTTCTATTGGAAGGACTTGCGGTCGCTGACCCAAGAGGCGCCCGACCTCGCATCACCGCCCCTACGAGATCTCGATACGTCCCGCATGGAAGATCGCTGTCAGTTTTTCTCCCAACAGTTCAAACTTACCCGGCGCGAGAGCGAGGTATTGCGGCTCGTCTCACAGGGACGGAATATTCCCGGCATAGCCGAAGCGCTCACGGTGTCCCAGGCCACGGCGAAGTCGCACCTGCTCCACATCTACAAGAAGGCATCTGTCTCCTCGCGCCAAGAGCTCATCGATCTCCTCTACGCCAACGAGGGCGACCGATAGAGACCCGCGTCCACTGGATTTAGGACTATTTCTTACTTGCGCGGCGGGCGTTGTTGCGGGCGGCGGTGACGTCGCTGAAGGCGCGGGTGAGACCGCGCAGGGCGTTGAGCATGGTGGTGCGGTCGGCCATGGGAGCCCGCATGACGCCGTCCCGCAGAATGGCCCACTCCCGTCCGCCGGCGAATAGCTGGGCCGCATCGGTGATGCCCGCGGCCTTCAAGGCGCTGAACAGGGCGTTCACCATGCGCTCGCGATCTTCCCCGTCCATGGAGGCAAGCCATGCCGCCAGCGCCTCGGCCCGACGCTCCGTGCGCTCGGGCAGCGCGCCTACCGTGGCGAAGTCAACGCCGCCCTCGGCCACAACCCAGCGGTACACCGTGTGCTGCTCGAAGCCCCGCCCTGTGGCCCGCACCACCTCCGTGGGCATCAGGGACTCCATGAGAATGCCCACCATGGAATCTTCCGGCACCTGCTTGGTCATGCGGCCCGCCAACGGCTCGTAGTCGGCCGCCGTGAAGGTGCCGGGCATGAACCCGGGGCCGTCGTGGTTGTACAGGCGGGCAATGCGCTCCTGCACCGCCGGCGATGCCTTCAGCGCCGCATATTCAGCCAGGTTGCCGCCCTTGGAATGGCCGCCCACGATGAGCCGTTCGGGCAACCGGCGGTCGGCGGCCACGGCCTCCAGATAGCGCACGGCCAAATCCTGGGCCGGCACCGGCACCATGTAGGCCATGTTGAAATCCTCGCGCCACCCAGTGAGCGTCGTGTCGGTGCCTCGGTACCCCACGTAGGTGAACTGCCCCGGGCACACGAAGGTCGTAGCGGCGAACTGCATGTCGAGGGCCTCATCGAAGGCGGCCTCGTGGTCGTAGATGAGCAGCTCGCGAAAGCGGGGGCTTGCGGCCATCCAAAACAGCTGCTGGACCATCGAGGTCGCGTGCATGCCCGAGAACATCGTGGGGAACAGCTCGGCCCACAGCAGATCGGTGAAGCGAATGGGCTTCGTGGGAGCTCCGGCATCTTGGGCATCCTCGGCCCGATCCAACGTTTCGGCCTTCGTGGCGCCCGGGATGGCCGCAACGCCATCGCCGGCCGCAGCCGTCTGGGTCGCCGCCCGCACCAAGCCGCCAGCCCCGACGCTCGCTGCAGCCGCCGCCTCGTTGGCCGCCGCAGCACCACCCGCCGCGCCTCCGGCAGTCGCCCCAGCTCCATCGCCGGTCGCGGCGCTGCCGGCCCCACCGCGCTCTCGCGGCCCCCGCGGCCCGTGGCCCCGGTGGCGCAAGCGCTCAAGCAGCGCCGTCAATCGATGGCGACCCCGTGGCGCGGCTCCATCCTCTTCCGGCGCCGGCGCCAGCATGCGGGGCATCACCCCCTCGCCCCGGGCCATGCAGAACTGGGCGAGCAGCGCCGAATCCACCGCATTGAAAGGCTCCTCGGCAAAGGAGGCCCGTTGGGTTTCCAAATATGTGAGCACATCGTTCATGGTTGCATTATGCCCCACTTCCCCGCCGGGCGCACGGTTTCCTCCCCCGCCAGACACAAAGCCGTTGCCAAAGCCAACAACGCCCACCATGACCTTCGTCCTCACCTTCCGCTACAATGGCTCCTGCAATTTCGTTCAAACGCACGGACGCGACGGAACACGGCCCCGGCCCGGCCCGCCGCGCCCCCAGTCCAAGGAGAACCCATGGCAACCGATCCCGCCTCTATCCCCGCGCCGGCCCGCGACGCCGCCGTCCCGGCCGCTGACAGCAACCCCGCCGGCGGCGACATCCCCACTGGCATCGACAGCGCGGCCGCGCCCCGCGAGCACTTCGCCAGCCGCCTCGGCTTCATCCTCATCTCGGCCGGCTGCGCCATTGGCCTGGGCAACGTGTGGCGCTTCCCCTATATCGCCGGCGAGTACGGCGGCGCGGCGTTCATCCTGCTGTACCTGATCTTCCTCGTTATCCTGGGCCTACCGGTCATGGTGATGGAGTTCGCCGTGGGCCGCGCCTCCCAGCGCTCGGCGGCCCTGGCCTTCGACGTGCTGCAACCCTCCCGCCGCTGGCACTGGTTCAGCTGGTGGGCCTACGCGGGCTGCATGCTGCTCATGATGTTCTACACCACCGTGTGCGGCTGGATGCTCGCCTACACCGCTAAGATGGCCACGGGCACCTTCAACGGGCTCGATCCCGAGGGCGTCGGCGGCGTGTTCGGCACTATGCTGGCGAACCCCTCCGAGATGGTGGGCTGGATGCTGGCCGTGGTGGTCATCGGCTTTTTCGTGTGCAGCTTCGGCCTGCAGAAGGGCGTGGAGCGCATCACCAAGATCATGATGATCTGCCTGCTCGGCGTCATGGGCCTGCTGGTCGTCCGCTCGGTCACCCTGCCCGGCGCCGCCGAGGGACTGGCCTTCTATCTCATCCCCGACTTCGGGCGCATGTTCGCCGGCGGCATCGGCGGCTTCGGCGAGGCGGTGTACGCCGCCATGGGCCAGGCGTTCTTCACGCTGTCGCTCGGCATCTCGGCCATGGAGGTCTTCGGCAGCCGCATCGGCAAGCAGAACTCGCTCACCGGCGAGGCCCTGCGCATCTGCGGCCTTGATACCCTGGTGGCCATCCTCGCGGGCCTCATCATCTTCCCCGCCTGCTTCGCCTTCGCCGTGGCCCCCGACCAGGGCCCCTCGCTCGTGTTCGTCACCCTGCCCAACGTGTTCAACCAGATGCCCTTAGGCCAGCTGTGGGGCACCCTGTTCTTCGTGTTCATGAGCTTCGCGGCCCTGTCCACCATCATCGCCGTGTTCGAGAACCTCATCACCTTCACCATGGAGAAGTGGGACCTCTCCCGCCGCGACGCCATCAAGCGCACGGCCATCCTCGTCACCGTGCTGAGCCTGCCCTGCGCGCTCGGCTTCAACGTGCTGGCCGGCGTCACCGTGCCGGGCATCGGCGACATCCAGTCCATCGAGGACTTCATCGTGTCGAACAACCTGCTGCCCCTGGGCAGCCTCCTGTACGTGGTGTTCTGCGTGTCCCGCAAGGGCTGGGGGTGGAAGAACTTCCTGGCCGAGGCCGACACGGGCACCGGCGCGAAGTTCCCCCGCTGGGCCCGCGGATGGCTCGCCTTCGGCCTGCCGACGCTCATTATCATCATCTTCATCATGGGCTACGTGCCGAAGATCATGCTGTGGCTGGGATTGGCCTAATTCCCCTCGACGGCGGCGCGGCCTTCCGCTATACTGCGTAGATGCGCTCAGGCCCGGGTGGTGGAACGGCAGACACGACGGTCTCAAAAACCGTTGCCGCAAGGTGTGCGGGTTCAAATCCCGCCCCGGGCACCATGAAACTGCAAGCGGCTCCCTCTCGGGAGCCGCTTTTCGTTGAGAGTGTTGGGAGTGGGCCGGTTGGCAGAGTGTTTTGCCGTCGTTGCTACTCCGTGCGACCACAGGAAAACCCGTCCAGTACCAGCAACTCAAAAGATGCCGGCACCAGCAACCCAAGAGACGCCTCCGAACGTCGGCAAAGGCCCGTGGCTCGTCCGTGCTTCCCTCTTGCCAGTTTTCGTGCAACAAACTCCGCGAAATAGACTCCGGAACCTTCCCCTCTCTCGACTCGCTGCGCTCTGCCCTGAGATTACCAGGGAAAATGTCTTTTAGCTGGCGCCAAACACCCTGATCGACCAATTCTCGCTCCACAAACATCTATTTCGCGGAGTTTGTTGCACGAAAACACGATTATCAAAAACACCACGCATCGTTTACTTCCCGTGCAGCCCCAGTACCCCGGAGCCGCCTTCTTTCGAGCGCTCCGTGCGCCCCGGCGCAGCACCGCTCGCCGCTCGACTCCGGCACCAAAAAAACGCCGCCGCGACAGCGACACCGCCAAAGCAGGCCCATCGCACGCAGCAACCCCGCAACAACTTGCGGCAGAGGGAGCGTGTCAATCACCGAGCGGAAAATGCTCACGATGAAACTTTCGAACCTGCTGCCTCAGCTTCATGTGCACTTCTATTTGACCCGGACCCCAACCTCGGAAACGCTTCCCCACTTTTTCGGATACCTTGGCCATAATCTCAGAGAACTCATACACGCTGTCAAACTGGGCCGCGGTCACCGTCACCATCTCGACGCCTTCTGCAAGCAATGCGTCCCGGCGACGAGAATCGCGGGCGCGCGCGACGGCTCCCCCATGGGATGAGCGGCCGTCGTACTCAACCGCCACACTGCATTCCCACCAGCACAAGTCGCCCACAACGTATTTCTGCCGCGCAATGCGACGACCCTTCTCACCCAGACCAAACGCTTCGTTTAAAGAGCCCGCGGGCAGCCCTAAGCCGCCGCGCCGTCGCGAGGTCAGGGCTGTTATGGCGACCTCGGTCTCCATAACCGAAGCCGACTTGCGCCGAACCTGGGCCGCCGCCGAACGAGCTAACTTTACAGCCCGGATGTCGGAAAGCTGTTCGAGGAAGGCCAGTAGTCGCTGCGGGGTCGTAAGCGGGCGCCGCACCAGAAAGCCACCTTGTCCGGGAATCGGGTAGCTGCCACACAACTCGTATCCCAAAGCAAGAAGTTCTCCGTAAGTCAGGCGCGTGGCCATTTGCGCGAAAACCAGCTCCGGCGAAGAACTCCAGACCCCCGGCGCGATTTCGAGAAACGCCTTACGCGGCAAGTTTCGGTCGCACTGATGCCGCTTCACCGAGGACGAGGAACGCACACCGGGCCTGCGTCCCACCAGCACCTCGACCAGCGCCCCTCGATCCAGCGAGACGCAGGGAGTTTTCGCCGTCCCCGGAAGACCGCGCGCTTCCCACACAGACTCGGCGAGAATGGAAGCTATCTCCTCATGCGTCGAGGCGGCGGCCCGGATCACAGCCGATCCCGGGAGCAAGTGCGAGGGCAGATCGAGCCCCTTACGCCTCCCGGACAGGTGAAATTCCTGCAGCGTTACCGGACGCGCCGCCGACCAGGAACGCCAGAGCTGAAGAGCAGACCTATGACTGAAATATATGTTCATAGGGGGCAGGCTACCGCAACATTGGCAATTGACGCTCCACCTTGGGCGAAACCAATGAACGCCCATTCATGATAGTGGCGCTCGTGTTTTCGAAACCAGCGTGTTTGTGCAACAAACTCCGCGAAATAGATCCTAGTAGCGCTTAAACCGGCCAGGCGGAAAACTCGAGTCCGAAGGAAAGAGCGTTTTACCTGGTAAACTGAGGCAGATCTGCAATATCCCCTCGGCGAAGGAACACTGGCATCTACTTCGCGGAGTTTACTGCGCAAAACCACGCATCATCGGAACCGCAAGATTTCCCAAGCGCCGATCGACCCCTCTCGCACAGCGGCGAGTCCCGCCGGAAGGGCCGTCCCGCATGGTAGCGAGCCTCACCAGAGGATTCCCCTTCGGCCCCCTCCGCCAGATGCTAACCGCCTACGCCCAGAAAAGCGTCCCGTGTTTGTCCAACTCCCCTTGCCCCGACTAGATGCCAGCCGCCTACACCACCTCACGGTAGTAGATGCGCATGTCCTCGTACTCGTCATCCTTGTTGCGAAACCCGCCGGGGATGGTGCCGATGTAGGCGAACCCGAGGCTCTCGTACAGGGCCCGGGCCCGTTCGTTGCTGGCCACCACGGCGTTGAATTGCAGCCCGCGAAATCCCAGCTTGCCCGCCTGGCGCAGGGAATCTTCCACGAGCTGGCGCCCGAGGCCGTGGCCGCGCAGGCCCGATGCCACGGCGTAGCTCGCGTTGGCCACGTGCCCGCAGCGACCGACGTTGTTGGGGTGCAGGATGTAGAGCCCCGCCACGCGCCCGGCCACGGTCACCACGGCCGTGTGGGACTGCTCGGCGAAAAACACCCGGGCCTCATCTACCGTCATGGGATCAGTCTGGGGAAAGGCCGCCCCCGTTTCCACCACGGCATTCCAAATGTCCGTCATGGCCGGCACGTCCTCCTCACGGTAGGGCCGCACCTCCCGCACCGTCATCTTCTCCGCGCCCATGGCTGCGCACCTTCCCTTCGTCGTCCATAAAGAAAGGCTCCCTTTCGGAAGCCTTTCCCAAAATGCCTTCGCGTCCGCTGGCTTAGATGTCGGCCAGGGTGAAGTCGCGCTCGCCGTTGAACACGGCCAGGGCGTCGGCGACGGACCAGTCGGCCAGGGTGATGGCGGAGATGGCCTTAGTCAGGCGCACGGCCTCGTCCAGAGAGCGCTGGTGGATGTTGCGGCCCGTGGCGTTGCCCACGGCCCCGCCCACGTGAATCTGATCGTAGAGCTGGGTGAGGAAGGTGTCGGCGTCCACCGTGGAGCCGCCTGCGCACACCAGGCCGCAGCGGCCGGCGGCGGTGGAGGCGATCTTCAGGGCCTCGGCGGCCGGGGTGCCGTCCTCGGGCTTCGGCGGGTTCACCTTCACGAAGTCGGCGCCGAGGCACAGGGCCACACCGGCGGCACCGGCGATGAGATCCGGATCCTTCTCAGCGGTGACGGCCTTGCCGCGGGGGTAGATCCACAGCACCACGATGAGGCCGTTGGCATGGGCCTGGGCGATGAGCTCGCCGGCCTCGGCCATCATGGTGGCCTCGTACTCGCTGCCGAGGTAGATGGTGTAGCCGAGGCCCACCACGTTCACGCCGGCCTCCTTCATGGCCAGCACGGCGTCCAGATCGTACAGCTGCGGAGAGTAGGGATCCTCCTGCTTGGTGCCCACGAGGTTGGTCTTGGAGTTCATCTTCACGAGGTAGTTGATCTCCGGGTAGTCGGCCGCGTACTGGGCCACCAGGCCGCGCTGGCCGGCAAGCACGCCGCAGACGCCCTCGGAGCCGATCTTGAAGAGGTGCTCCGGATCCAGGTCGGCGATGTCGATGCCCTCGCCGTAGAAGTCCTTGTTCAAGTGCTCGATCTTCTGATCGCAGGCGAACAGCATGAGACGACCGGTCTCGCGCGTGGCCTTCATGTAGTTGGAGATGTACTCGTCACGGGCCTCGGGCATGACGTCGGCGGGAACGCGCACCTGATCACGGGTGATCTTCGGCATGGGGATCCTCCTTGAAATTCGTAACGTTAACGGTGGCTATTGTACAGAAAAGTAAGCCTGACCGCGCATTCTTTCACAAAGAAAGTGGCGAAGGGCCGGCACGGCGAAGAGCTCCGCACTGAGTGAAGAGAGCCGCCCCGCGCCAGGCGCCCTTACTCCTTCGGGCCGGCAGGCTTCTTGGTCATGCGGCTGTACACCACGAGCGCCACAATGGCGATAGCCGCCGTCACCGCGAAGATGACGATGGACTCCACGATGTTGCCGCTCACCAGGCCGGCGGCGGCGTAGGTGGACAGCACGATGCCGGGAATGCGGGCGAAGTTCGAGATGAGCACGAAGTTGCGCATGGACATGTGCGTGAGCGGCGTGATGTAGGTGAACACGTCCTTCGGCAGCCCCGGGATAAGGAACAAGATGAATACGATGACGTTGAACTTCTCGGAGGTTTCCCATTCGCGGAACTTGCCCATGTACTTCTCGGGCACCATGGCCTGCACGAAGGGGGCGCCCAGCTTGTGCACGAGCACGAAGATGAAGGCGCTCGAGATGACGCAACCGATCCAGATGATGAGGGCGCCCACCCAGGGGCCGTAGATCATGCCGGCGGCCACCTGCACCACCTCGCCGGGAATGAAGGCCACCACGATCTGCAAAAACTGGATGGCCAGCAGAATGAGGAAGCCCCAGGGGCCGGCGTCGCGGATGTCGGTGGTCACGCGATCGACGCCGCCGGGCTCGAACAGCTCGTGGATCATGGGCCAGATGGCGATGCACACCACGATCATGATGACGAAGAACGCGATGAGGCCCGCGAACTTGAAGATGTTCGCCGCAGGCATCTCGTGGCCGGCGACGGACTTCTCCTCGTGGGCCTTGGCCTCCAGCTTTTGGAGGCGCTCGGATTTGGGGGTTTTACTGTCGTGTGTATTCATAGGCTCCAGTGTAACGGAGCGCCCCGCGGGGCGGGGCGCATCTTAAAGAACTCTATAGCTTAGTGACGAAATCGTAAGAGCTGCCCCTAGTCGTCGTCCTTGCGGGCCTTGTCGTACTCCTCCTTGAAGGCGGAGAACATGCCGCTGGCCCGCTTGATCTGACGGCCCGTGGCGTAGGCCCCGGCATTCACGGCCTTGCCCGCGGCCTTCGTGGCCGTGGACACGGCCGGCTTCACCGCTTCCACGGTCTCCCGGGCGCGGTCGGCCACCACGGCCGTGGCCTCGCCGGCCTTCGCCGCCAAGCCGCCCTCGGCGGTCAGCTCGGCCGCCTCGTCGGACACGAGAATCGCCCCCAGCTCGGGGTTCTCCTCGTCGGCCTGGCCGTTCACGGACAGCGCCGTGCCGATGCCGCGGCGGAAGCCCCGGATCATGGAGCCGGGAATCTCCTTCACGCCGAGCAGGGCGTTGGCCGTGGCCCCCTGGGTCACGGCCAGGGAGCGCACCTCGCCGGTCTTGGGGTCGAAGGACACGTCGCCCACGGTGCCGTAGACGGTGCCGCCCTCGCTGATGACGGGCAGCCCCGCCCACAGCACGCAGTCGTCGTAATCCACGCCCAGGGCCTTGCAGGCGCCCTTATCGGTGGCTGCGGAATCTTGCAGCACGAGGATACGGCCGTCCACCACGTCGTAGCCGTTGTAGGCCACGAACACATCCTTGCGGTGGAACATCCACAGGAGATCCGGCCGCTTCACGATGAAGCCGACGAAGCGGCGCTGGGTGGGATGGAACACGCAATGGCGCACCTTCCCCAGCCTTTTCACCGCCTCGGGCTTCTTGGGCGTGCTCTTGTCGAAGAAGACGCGCTTCCCGACGATTTCCCCGGTGGTGCCGTAACGCTTGGCCATGGTTTACTCGGCGTCCTTCTTGTCGTCGGCCTCGACGGCCTCCTGCACGGTCTCCTTCGCCTCGTGGGCGGCGGTCTTCACGGCCTCGCCGGCGTCGGCGGCCGCATCCTTCACGTCCTCGGCGGCATCGGCCACGGCGTCGGCATCTTCGCCGGCGTTCTTGGCCACCTGATCGGCGATGCGCTGGCGGGCGGCCTCGATCTTCTCGCGCAGCTCGTCGCCCTTCTCGTTGATGGTGGGGGAAATGGTGCTGGCGGCCTCCTGGATGGAAGCGGCCACATCGGCGCCGCGGGCAGCGGCCTCGGAGGCGATCTCCTGGCCCCGGGCAGTCACGTTGTTCACCACTTCGACGCCCTTGGCGGCAGCCTCCTGGTAGATGTGCTGGGCGCCGGCCGCGGCCTGGCCGCCCCACTGCTGGGCATCGCCCAGGATGTCGTTGGCCTTGTCGGCCACCATGGCGCGGGTCTCAGCGCCGGGACGCGGCGCGGCCAGCAGGGCTGCGACGGCACCGACGACGCCACCGATCAGAAACATTCCAAATTTGTTGGCCATAACTGCCTCCTTTATCGACAGGTTATCAAGTCCGCTCATTATAGGGTGAGCGCACCCGAAACGGGGCCGTGAAAGCCCGCCTCTCACCTTACGGTAAACAAGCCGTCAAACATCATCGATAAGGAAAACTCTCAGAGAAAACCTCAGCCTGTGCGCAATGCGGGCACAGGCTGAGGCGAAGGGGCGAACTTGGGCGCGGGCGCTTAGAACTTGGCGCCGCGGGCGTAGGCCTCGGTCACGAGGGTGTCGAGCACCTTCGGCAGGGTGAGGCCGGCGGCCGAGCAGGCCATGGGGAACAGGGAGTGCGGCGTCATGCCCGGGGACACGTCCAACTCGAAGCAGCGAGCGGCACCGCCGTCCCACACGAGATCCACGCGGCCCAGATCGCGGGCGCCATAGGCCCGGTACACCTCGAGGGCCGCCCGCTCAATCTCGGCGCGGATGGCGTGGGCCGCAGCCTCATCGGGCGACAGGGAGGCGGGGCGCACGGGGCAGAAGAATTCCACGGCATCATTGCGCATGCGGGCCGCCGCGTCGAAGAACTCCCCTTCGCGGGCGACGATCTCCACCGGGGGCAGGGCGTAGGCGTCCCAGCCGGTGCCGAGGATGGCCACGGACACTTCCACGCCGTCGACCCACTGCTCGATGTTCACGGCCTCGTCGAAGGACAGGGCGTCGAGCACGGCCTCGCCGAGCTCCTCCTGGCTCTCCACCTTGTGCACGCCCAGGGCGCTGCCGCCGTGGGCCGGTTTCACGCACACCGGGTAGCCCCCGATGACGCGGTCGGCCACCATGTCGAGGGCCGTGGCGGCCCCCATGTCCTTGAAGGCGTCGCGGGCCAGGTACACGCCCTGGGGCCACGAGGCGATGCCTTCCTCGCCGGTGACGTCGCGGTACTTCTCCAGGGAAGAGTGCAGGGCGTCCTTGTTCCAAGCCCGGTGGCACACGCTGGCCGGAGAGCCGACGAAGGGCAGGCCGACGAATTCCAGCAGGCTCTGGATGGTGCCGTCCTCGCCGTGCTTGCCGTGCAGGGCGTTGTACACCACATCGGGGCGCTCGCTGCGCAGAGTGGGCACCAGATCAGCGTTGGTGTCCAGGGGCACCACCTTGTGGCCGGCCTCTTCCAGAGCCTCGCACACCACGCGGCCCGAGGCCAGCGACACCTCGCGCTCGAAGGACTTGCCGCCCATCAGCACTGCTACTTTCATACACGTCTCCTTTTTGTTGCAACTCTCTCGGGGCGGAACCACCGGGTACCTTGATTCGCTCAGGCAGTCCTCGCTTTGGGGAATGCCCAGTGGGCATTCCCCGTCGCTGCGTAACTCGCTCGGTCAAGGCACCCGGCAGTTCCACTTCACTCAACCATAGTTGACCGATGGACGCTATTCAGCGGCGGCTTCCTCCTGGGCGTCGGCCACTTTCTGCTCGGCGATCTCAATCTGGGCAGCATCGCCGTCGTGGGACTGCATGACGGCCTCCTCGTTCTCCTCGGACGCCACGATGACCTCGTCCCAGTTCTCGCGCTCGTTTGTGGCCATGATGGCCTCCTTTCCGTAACCCGGCAGCGCGCCGGCGTTGATGAACACGCGGTACAGTTCCAGGCGCTCCTCGATAACCCCGGCCAGGCGGCGAATGGCCTCGGTGATGGACTCCGGCGTCTCGAAGCTGAAGTTCACGCGCATGGAGTTCTTACCGGTCACGCCGTCGGGGAAGAAGGAGTTCCCTGGCACATAGGTTACGCCCGATTCCAGCGCCTCGGCAAGCATCGAATCGGTATCCATATAGTCGGGCAGGGTGATCCAGAGGAACATGCCGCCCTCGGGGTGCGTCCAGGTGGCCTCGGGCGGGAAGAACTCCTCCAGGGCCGCCAGCATGGTGTCGCGACGCTCCTTGTACACGCCGATGAACTTCTGCAGAGTCTTCTGCCAGGGAATGTCGGCGAAGTAGTGCTGCACCACGAGCTGGTCGAAGGAGCTGCCGCACAGGTCGGCCCCCTGCTTCACCAGGTTGATGCGGGCGAGCACCGCCTCGGGAGCGGCCACCCAGCCCGTGCGCAGGCCGGGGCCGAGCATCTTCGAGATGGTGCCCAGGTAGATGACCGAATCGTCCATGGCCTTCAGGGGCACCTGGTGACCGCCGTCGTAGCGGAGGCGCCCATAGGGGTCGTCCTCCACCACCATGAAGCCGTATTCGTCGGCCAGCTCCAGCAGGCGGCGCCGGCGCTCGGCGCTCATGGTGACGCCGCCGGGGTTCTGGAAGTTCGGGATGGTGTAGCAGAACTTCAGGCGCGGGTTGTTCTTGCCGATGCGCTCGAGCTCGGCCTCCAAGAGGTCCATGCGCATGCCCTCGTCGTCGAAGGGGATGGCGCGAACGTCGGGCTCGAAGGCGGAGAAGGCCTGGAGCGCCCCCAGGTAGGTGGGTCCCTCGGTGATGATGATGTCGCCCGGATCGATGAAGGCCTCGGCGATGAGGCTTAAGGCCTCCTGGGCGCCGGTAGTGACGAGCACCTGGTCGGCCTTCACGCGAATGCCCAGGTCGCGCATCATATCGGCCAGCACGGCCCGCAGGCCGGCCAAGCCGTCGGTGGGCCCGTACTGGAGCGACACGGCCCGGGCCTGGGGGCTTTCCACGGCGGCCAGCACGGCGCGGCGCACGTCTTCCTCGGGCAAAAGCGATACGGCGGGCATGCCGCCGGACAGGGAGATCACATCGTCGCGAGTGGCGGCGGCGAAGAGATTGCGCACGGCCGAGGGGCGCATCTTGCGCACGCGGCGGGCGATCTTGTCGCCGGTGGTATCGAAGGTGATGTGAGCTGATGACATGGCTAATCCACCATCCCTTCCATAAGCGCCCGAGCGGCCTTGAGGGCCGCCAAAGCGATGAGGTCATCGGTAAAGTTTACTTCAACGCGGGCCAGGCCGCCCGCTTCATCGAGCCATTCCGTCGTACCGACAAAAGTAGCCGCCGAGCGGTCATCGAACTCGGCTTGGAAATCGATGATGAGGTGCTCCAGGATATGGGGAAGGGAGGTACGGTCGAGGATGGTGCCGAAGGGCTCCCCGGCCTCGTTGAGGCAGGCGTGGGCCGCCAGGGTGGGGCGCTCCCGCAGCAGCCGGGCCGCGGCCGCCGGGGACAGTCGGGCCCCCGCGCCGCCGGCCACCCGCACGAGCAGGGCCATGCGGTCGCGCTCGATGGCCACCCGCTCGAGGGCGAGGGGCGCCATCAGGCCCCGCGGCCGGCCGAGGTTCCGGCCCCGTCGCCGTCGTCGGCCCCCGCGCCCGCCGTGCCGGCACCATCCGGAGCGCTCGCACCGTCCCCGGCGTTGCCCGTCGCGCCGCCGGCGCTGCCGCCCGCGTTGCCGGCCGCACCGGTGCCGGTGCCGTCCTCGGCGGCCTTGTCGCGGGGCTCGTCGATGGCGGCGGGCACCTTGCCGGACAGGTCGCCCACGGGCTCGTCCTCGATGGTCTGGGTGCCGTCGTCGGCCTCCGGGTCATCGTCGGCGCCATCGGCACTGCCGCGGGAATCGCTGGGTGCGGGGGTGTCGCGCACCGACTGGGGGTTGGCCGCGGTGCCGGCGGTGGGGGTGCGCGAGAGCAGGGTGAGGCCGCGGCCCGCCTCCTCGGCCGGGGGCAAGTCACCGTCCCGCAGCTTCTCGATGAGGGCTTCCAGGGTCCAGCCGATATCGCGGCCCAGGGTGTCGGTGGCCGAGAAGGAGCCGTCCACCAGGGCCAGCTCGTCGCGATCCAGCGAGAAGCGGTAGCAGCCACCCCCCGTGAGGTTCCCAAAGGTGAACTGGATGGTCTTGGCCACCGGGTCCAGGGTGTAGTGGTAGGCCACATCCTCGGTCAGCTGGATGCGCTCGTCGGTGATGGTGATGGGGGTGGACGTGCCGGCCAAGTACCAGGTGCCCTGGATGTCGGCGCCGTCGTCGGCCGAGAACCAGCGCAGCCACGAGAAGCCGGCCACCACGGCGGCGGCCAGGGACAAGGCGAGCAGCGACAGCACGAGGGCCGCCACCTTCCCCTTCGTCCAGCGGCGCTTGCGCACGGCGGGACGGCCCCCGCGATCCGCGCGGCCGTCGCGGCCGGCGCGACCCGGACGGGCCGCCGGCTCGCCCTCGGCGACGCCGGCACGCTGGGCGAGGCGAGCCGCAACGCGCTCCTCGGCCGAGGGCGGCTCGTCATCCCAGGTCGCGGCCGTTCCGCGGCGCGCGGCACGGCGCTCCGTCGAGGAACCGCTTCCGCGGCCGAAACGTTGCGCCGAGGCGCGGCGCCGGGACTCGCGAGGCCCCGGCTCGCGCGATTGTGCACCCATGATGGCCTTAGACCTCTTCCGGCCCAATCACCGTTTTGCCGCCCATGTAGGGCACGAGCACCTCGGGCACCGTGATGGTGCCGTCGGGGTTCTGGTAGTTCTCGATGACCGCGGCCATGGTGCGGCCCACGGCCAGGCCCGACCCGTTCAGGGTGTAGGCGAAGCGCGTGCCCTTGAAGTTGGCCGGATCGCGGTACTTGATGTTGGCGCGACGGGCCTGGAAGTCGGTGCAGCAGCTGCACGAGGAGATTTCCTTGTAGGCGTTGTAGCTGGGCAGCCACACCTCCACGTCGTAGGTCTTGGCGGAGGAGAAGCCGATATCGCCCGTGCACAGGCTGATGACGCGGTAGGGCAGCTCCAGCTTCTGCAGGATGTTCTCGGCGTCGGCCACCATGGACTCCAGCTCGTCGAAGCCGGTCTCAGGGGTGGCGAACTTCACCATCTCCACCTTGGAGAACTGGTGCACGCGGATGATGCCGCGGGTGTCGCGGCCCGCACTGCCCGCCTCCTCGCGGAAGCAGGGGGTGAAGGCGCAGTAGTGCAGCGGCAGCTGGCTGGCGTCCAGCACCTCGCCGGCGTGCAGGTTGGTCAGCTGCACCTCGGCCGTGGGGATGAGGTAGAGCCCCTCGGTGGTGTGGAACAGGTCCTCCTCGAACTTCGGCAGCTGGCCCGTGCCCGTGAGCGTGGCGGCGTTGGCCATGGCCGGCACCCACCACTCCTTGTAGCCGCGGGCGGTGTGCTGATCCAGCATGAAGGAGATGAGGGCGCGCTCCAGACGGGCGCCGGCGCCGCCGAGCACGTAGAAGCGGCTCTCGGCCAGCTTCACGCCGCGCTCGAAGTCGATGATGTTCAGGGCCGGCCCCAGATCCCAGTGGGCCTGGGCCTCAAAGCCCTCGGCGGCGAAGTCGCGCGGGGTGCCCCAGCGGCGCACCTCGGGATTGTCGTCCTCATCCTCGCCGATGGGTGTAGAGGCGTCGCACAGGTTCGGCACGCTCATGAGCAGTGTTTGCAGGGCACCGTCGGCCTCGGAGCGAGCAGCGCTGGCCGCTTCCAGCTTCTCGTTGATCTGGCGCACCTGCTCCTTGGCAGCCTCGGCCTCGTCCTTCTTGCCCTGGCCCATGAGGGCGCCGATCTCCTTGGAGATCTTGTTGCGCTCGGCCTGAAGGGCCTCCTCCTCAGCGATGACCTCGCGGCGCTGCACATCGAGGGCAGCGAACTGCTCCGGATCGAACGACGCATGGCGGTTCCGCATGGCCTCGGCCACTTCATCAAGATGGTCGCGAACGTATTTGACATCCAGCATAGGGGCGCTCCTCGAATCGTGCGTTTTGCGTTCGACCAGTATAGCGCAACCAGTAGGCATGGAGATTGCGTTTGCGGTGAAGAAGCATAGTATACTTTCCCCAGCAAAAACACCGACCCGCCGCCGCGCTCGGTGCCAGGGCCCCGCGGCGTTTCAGGCAGACGAGGACGACGCCATGAACGTGAACTTTGAAGAGATCTACCATTTCCTGTTCGAGACCGTGCCCGGCATCGGCGTGCTCGTCGGCGGCGGCCTGCTCGTGAGCATCATCGTGTGCATCATTCTGGAGCGCAAAACGCGCAAGCAGTTCAAGAACCACGAGAAGACCGAGGACGACTGGTCGCTGTTCGACGATGACGAGGACGGCGAGGAGAACTAGCCTGCGCCCCTTCGCCACTGACCCCGCACAATCACGCGAGCCCGGCCATAACGGTCGGGCTCGCGATGTTTTTTGGGAGCGAAACCGAGCAGGCGCCCGGCCCGAAGCCGAGCGCCTGCCGGGGTGGGGCAGCCCGAACCGGGGTGCGCGCCTACCCTTCCAGTTCCTCGTCGTCGAGGTACCACTCCTCCTCGGCCCAGCGGGCGCGGTCGGGAATACCCATGACCGCGGCGGCGATGCCGAGGGCGCCGGGCACGAGGGCCCCCAGCAGGGCCGGGGGCGCGGGCAGCCACGAGCCGCCGAAGGAGCCCAGGTGGGCCGCCGCGCACACGCCGAGCATGAGCAGGGCCGCGGCTACCACCGACCCGGCAATGTCGAAGGTGCGGGTGCCGCGCACGCAGAACAGGCTGTAGGCCGCCGCCGCGGCGATCCAGCTGACGCCGATGGCCCACGGCGCGCTCTGGGAGACCATGGAGATGCAGGCCGCCTGGGGGTTGCTACCGAATTCCATATGGAACAGGGCGTCCCAGTTCAGCAGGTCCAGGGAGCCGAAGGAGGCCATGACCAGGGCCGTCGCGAAGGCGAAGGCCGCCGTGATGGCCGATTGCAGCACCGGCAGCAGCACGCCGCAGCACACCGGTGCCAGCCCCGCGAAACCGAAGGAGCCGAACAGGGGCTGGGCCAGGGCCGCCACGGCCTGAGTGGTGCCGCGCCGGCCGACGTAGTACCACCACAGCCCCGTGACCGCGGCCAGGAACAGGGCGAGCACCCAGCTGCCCGAGGCCCCGAGACCCACCACGAGGGCGCCGTAGCCGAGGAGCGTTCCCCAAGCGGGGCGCAGGGCCGCCACCCCGGCACAGAGAACCGCCACGACCCAGTACACCACCGGCGCATCGGTGGCCAGGCCCATGGGCGAGCCCGGGCTGAGGGAGATGTTCGCCATGCCCACGGCGGCCATGAGCCCCACGGCCACGGCGGCCAGGCTGTGGCCCACCACCATGGCGCCCCGCAGGCCGAGGCGGTCCACCAGGGGCGGCAGGGGCTCGGCGGGCTCCGCCGACTCCGGGGCGGCGACGGCATCTTCCTTCCCCTTCACGATATCGGCCAGCACCTTCTTGCCCTTCTTCGCGTTGCCGAGCAAGGGCATGAGGGCCTCGGAGAAGTCGGCCACCGTATCGAAGCGCTCGTCGCGGTCGGGGTCGAGGGCGGCGAACATGATGTCGTCGGCCTCGGCGGGCAGCTCGTCCCAGCACAGGGAGGGCAGCACCAGTTCCGCCTCCTCGATGGCCTCCTCGGCCTCGGGCAGGTCGTTGGCGAAGAAGGGGTTCTCGCCGGAGAGCATCTCGTAGGTGAGGCTCGCCAGGGCCCACTCGTCGGTGCGCACGTCCAAAGGCTCCTGGCGCATCTGCTCCAGGGGCATGTAGCCGATGGTGCCGCCACCGGTGGTGCCCGAGCCCGAGGCATCCATGAGGGCGGCCAGGCCGAAGTCGGTCACCTTCGCCACGCCCTTGGAGTTCACGATGACGTTCTCGGGCTTGATGTCCAGGTGCAGCGTGCTCGCGCCGTGGGCCACCTCGAGAGCGTGGGCCACGGCTGAGAAGACGGCGGCCACCACGTCCAGGGTGATGTTGTCATCGATCTCGTCGATGATCTGGGCCAAGGTCTTGCCCTCGATGTACTCCATGATGACGTAGGCTGTGGAATCCTCCACGGCGCAGTCGTACACGGTGACGATGTTGGCGTCGGACAGCTTCGCCACCGAGCGGGCCTCTTCCAGGCCGGGAATGTGCTCGAAGAGATCGGCGTCGTCGGGCTCGTCGAAGTCGGCGGAAGCCGGGGGCACGGGGGAGGCGGCCCCACCCACGGCGGCCGACACGCTCGGTGCCGCGACGGAGGCGGCCACGGCACGGCCGCCGCGACGGCGGCGCTTCTCGGTGGCACCGTCGATGGTGCGGGACGCCCGGATGCCCCGCAGATGGCGCACGTCCACGGCGCTCTCGTCGAAGTAGTCGCTCATGGGGGCGGCGTCCTGCACCTCCACCGCTGGCGCGGACGGGGCCTCGGGGGCATGGCGCGTCTTGCGCGGGCCCACCCGACCGTCGAGGCTCGGCCGCGCACGGCCGGCGAAGCCGCCCGTAGCGGCGTTCCAGGGAACGAGAGAGCCGTCCTCCTCCTCGGCGAAGGCCACGTCCTCCCACGGGGGCACCTCCTCGGCGCTGCGCACGGTGGCAGCCGAGCGACGGCCGCCGCGGCGCTCGTCCACCCCGCGCAGGAAGGCGGGGTCGGCGGGGAAATCTCCGGCGGCGGGAGTGGGGGTCGGGGCCCCCGAAGGGGCGGCGCTCGTAGGGGCAGCGGCGGAAGCCGCAGCACCAGGGGCCGCGGCCGGGGAGGGCTCTCCGTCCTCCAGGTCGGCGGCCATGCGGGCCTCCAGGGCCACGAGCCGGGCGCGGGCCACCTCGTCTTCCGAGAGCTCGATGCACTTGATGGCCACATCGCGCTTGAGGTGCGTGTCGAAGGCGTGCACGACGGTGCCGTAGCCGCCGGCGCCGGCCTGGTCGATAACGCGATAGCGGTTGAGGATGAGCTGAGATCGTGCCATGGGGCGAGAACCTCTTCTGTCTTCGTTTGGGCTGCATATTCTTGAGGTAGGGCCATTCTACCATCCGGGCAACGCCACGGCGACAGTTGATCGGCGGCTTCCACGGGCAAAACGGCACCGTGCTAGCATCGAGGGTGCGCCCGGCCCGCCAAGGCCGCGCGGTGCGAAATTCACGACCGAAAGGATTCCCCATGCTGACCATCGGTTGCCACTTGTCGAAGCGGCGCGGCTATCTGGAAATGGCGAAAGAGGCCGCCTCCATCAACGCGAACACCTTCCAGTACTTCACCCGCAGCCCCCGAGGGAGCAAGCAGGCGGAGCTGGATGCCAAGGACGTGCGGGAGTACCTCGCCTTCGCGGCCGAGCACGGCATGCGCGACGTGCTGGCCTACGCCCCCTACGACACCGACCCGGCCACGGCCCAGATGAGCGAGCGCGACTTCGCCCTCATGACCTACGCCGAGGACCTGGCCCAGCTGGCCGAGTTGCAGGTGCCGCTGTACCTCGTGCGCCCCGGCAGCCGCATGGATATTTCCGTGGACGAGGGGCTGGCCGATGTGGCCGACGCCCTGAACAAGGTGATTACCCCGAGCCAGACCACCCTCGTGCTGCTGGACACCATGGCCGGCGAGGGCAGCCAGGTGGGCACCTCCTTCGAGCAGCTGGCGGCCATCATCAGCCAGGTGAAGCTGGCCGACCACGTGGGCGTGTGCCTCGACTGCGCCGGCGTGTGGGCCGAGGGCTACGACATCGTGGGCGACCTGGACGGCGTGCTCGATCAGTTTGATCGCGCCATCGGCCTGGGAAAGCTGAAAGCCGTGCACCTCAACGACGCCACCCACGGACGCGGCAGCCATGTGGATCGCCACGCCCGCATCGGCGAGGGAAAGATCGGCTTTGAGGCCCTGGCGGCCCTCGTGAACCACCCGAAGCTGGCCGGCGTGCCCTTCTACCTGGAAGAGCCCGACAGCACCCTCGTCATCTACGAGCACGACGTGGCCCGCTTCCAGGCGGCCTACACGGGAAAGTAGGCACCCCGAGCGGCAACGAGAAGGCCCCCGTTCGCCGTGGCGAGCGGGGGCCTTGTCATAGGCGGGGAAACCTTAGCGGGCGTGGCGGCCGCGGGCCTGGGCCTGGGCTTGGGCCACGGCCGAGGGCACCGGGGCGGCCGGGCCTCCGTAGGGGCGCACGGCCCCGCGGGCCTCTACCCCGCGGGCGGCCGCAGCCCGGGGATTACCCGTGCGCTGAGCGCCTCGGGGGACCGAGACCTCCTGGGCGCGGCGAGCTTGGCGAGCCTCCAGCTCGGCGGCGGCCCGGGCGGCGAAGGCGCGCTCGGCCTCGCGGCGGGCCTTGCGGCTCATCTTCTTCCCGGGCATGACGATGGCCTGATCGGCCGGGCCGCCCTGCACCCAGGAATCCACCTCCTGGCCCGTGGGCAGGGGAATGCTCGTGGGGGTCCAGCCGGCAGCGGCCGGCTGGGGCGTGGGAGCCGGCGCGGCCTGGGCGCCGCGGGGAATCTGCGGGTGCCGATTGCCCTGGCCCCGGGCGGAACGGCCGCCGCGGGCCGGTGCGGGCTGCGGGCCGCGGGCCTGGGGAGCCGGTTGCGGGGCGCGGGCCTGGGCGGCCTGCTGCGGGTTGGGAGCCGGCTGGGCCGGGCGGCCGGGCACCGGGGCTCCGGGGGCCGTCGCGGCGGCGCCGTTCGGGCCCGGCGCGGCTTGGGCCATGGCCGCGGGAGCGCCGTTGGGCACCGGGGCACCCGTCGGAGCCGGAGCAGCCGCCGGGGCGGGACGGCCGCCGCGCCCATAGCTGCGGGCCGCGTTATTGCGGCGGCCGATGACCATCTGCATCTCGGCCACCTTGCGTCGCTCCGCCTCCAGGCCATCGGCCATGCCGCGCATACGGCGGTCGAGCGTGGTAATCCACAGGCACAGCGCCAAGACGGCCACCGCCAGGACACCGAGGCCCACGGCTACTAAACCGAATGGCGAAGACAAGAATTCAAACACAGGAACAATCCCTCCCGCAGCGGGCATATCATCAGCTATTCGGATGATAAACGACGCGGGAACGAATGTCGATACAAAAACGCACAGCCCATCGGCCAAAAGGGTGAAAGATCGAAAAGCCCGAACGAGCGTCAATAGGCCGAGCTGTCCCGATCGTGCACCCCACCCGCGCACGCCTCGGACTGCACACCCCGATGGCGCCATTCCGCGCCACCGGAAGGAGCCCGCCGTCGCTTCTGCGCACAGGTCGGGGCACCTTGGCGCATCAGTGTCGCAGGGCCTCCTCGGCCGTCGCCCTACACGGGGAAGACGAGATCGCCCGCCACAATGGGGAAGGGCTCGTCGTCGCCGGGCCGTTCCAACAGGAGATGGCCCTCCTCATCCATGCCGCGCACGATGCCAGTCTGCTCTCCCTCGATATCGCGCACCGTGGCCTCCTGGTTCAGGCCGAGGGCCAGATCGAGCCAGCGGCGCCGCACCGAGTCGAAGCCCTCCTCGGCAAAGGAGCGGCTCACCCGTTCCAAACGGTTCAGAATAGCTCCGGCACACTGGGCCCGCGAGGGCTCCGCCGCCGGCCTGCCTATCCCCGCAGCCCCACACTCGCCCGCGGCCGCGCAATCGTCAGCCCCTTCCGCACCGCCCGCGGCCGCCACCATGCGCAGGCTGGCGGCCACCGAAGCCAGCTCCCCCTCGAAGGCGTCCTGGTGCACGTTGAGGCCGATGCCGACGCTCACCCAGGCCAGGCTCCCGTCTTCGGCCACGTCCATCTCGGCCCGAATGCCGCAGAGCTTGCGGCGGAAGAGGGGGCCGTCGGCCACGAGCACATCGTTGGGCCACTTGATACCCACGGGAAACCCCAGGGAGAGCAGGCCGTCGGCCACGGCCACGGCGGCTCCCAGGGTGAACCAGGGCGCCCGCTCTACCGGAAGGGTCGGTCGCAGCAGGGCCGTCATCCACAGGCCGTCCCCCGGCGCCGAGGCCCAGGGACGGTCGTGGCGGCCGGTGCCCGCGGTCTGGCTCTCGGCCACCGCCACGGTGAAGGCCGGCGCTCCCGCCTCGGCGGCCCGGCGAATCTCGGTCATGGTGGAACCTACCGTATCGAAACTGTGGATGGTCCAGGGATGGCCGAGGCGCAGCTCGGCGGCGATGGCTTGGCGGGGTATCACGGCAAACTCCCTTCCGCCGCCCTAGCGGCGGCTGACATCGGCGGGAAAGGTCCCTTCTTCCCACAGATAGCAGGCGATAGTGGCCGACAGCAAATCGGCGCTGCCCCCGGGGCTCAAGCGATAGGCGGCGCAGAACGCCCCCAGGCGCCCGTAGGCCGCGCGCCCCGCCTCGGTGAACACCGAGCCCGCTTCCAATACGGCGGCGGCGCGGTCCTGCACCTCGGCCAGAAGGCGGTCGTCGCCGCGCCAGAGCACCGTGGTGTCGTCCACCACGGCCATAAGGGCCACGAGGCTGTGGGTCAGGGCCTCCGAGAGAGTGCCCCTGCGCCCGAAGGCCGCGCGCAGGGCCGGCAGCCCCGCCTCGACCACTGAGGGAAACCCGGCCTCCACCTCGCCGCGGATGCCCGTGGCCCCATAGCGCCTATACAGTTTCTCTCCGGCCGTGACCGGCTCAGCCTTCCCTGCCAGCTCCCGCTCCACGAGGCCGGCAGTGGCCGCGCGCGCATAGGCAAAGAGGGACGGGCACCGCACTTCTCCGTGAAGGCGATGCACCTGGCCGGCAAAGGCCGCCAGCATACCGAGGGCGAACAGCGCCCCCCTTTGCGTATTCACGCCGCCGGTCGCCTCCAGGAGGCGACGCTCGGCCGGCACGCCCCGACGCCGCGCCTGGCGGAACAACTCGGCGGGCTCCCCTTCAAAAGAGAGCCCCAGTTCGATAAACTCCAGGAAGTAAGGGAGAAGGGACGCCGACCCGCACATGAACGTGAGGATGCTCATATCGTCGTGGCTTCCGGTACTGCCAGGGCAAACCAGTCCCGGTTTGCCTGCCGTTGCCACTTCGAGCAACAGACCGTTTACCACCGGCTCAGCCAAAGCCCAGCGCACGTCGTTCAATTCCTTCTCCCCCGCGCATAATCCTATGCCGTTACTTCCCCGGGCGACCGTTACGCGGCTCCTGCCAGAGAACCGGCTCATCGCCCACCACCGCCCCATCGGCCCCTGCCAGAGGGCCTCGGCGGCCTGAAGCGCCACCGCGCCGCGCCCGGCCCCTGACCTAGGGCCCCGGCAGCGCGATCGGTGCCGCTAGAAGAACATCGTAAGTGCCAGATACAGCACCGACGGGCACAGCAGGCAGCCCGTGCCGGTGTAGAACGTCGCCGTCATGGCACCGTAGGGAACCAGGCGCTCGTCGGTGGCGGCCAGGCCGGCGGCCACGCCGGAGGTGGTGCCCATGAGACCGCCGAAGATCATGGCGGCCTTCGGGTTGTTCAGCCCCAGGGGCTTGGCCAGCATGGGCGTGGCGATCATCACGATGATGGACTTCAGCACGCCGATGGCGATAGAGATGGCGACCACCTCGGAGGAGGCGCCCACGGCGGCTCCGGTCACCGGGCCTACGATGAAGGTGACGGCCCCGGCCCCGATGGTGGCCATGTCGGCCGCGCTCGTGTAGCCGAAGGCGAAGGCGAAGATGGCGCCGATGATGAAGGCGAGCACCACGCCGATGAACAGGGCCAAGATACCGGGCAGGCCGGCTTTCTTGATCTCATCGATGCTGGCCCCGAAGGCCGTGGACACGATGGAGAAGTCGCGCAGCATGCCGCCGCCCATGACGGCCAGGCCGCTGAACATGGCCACGTCCGACAGGCCCTTCTCGCCACCGGTGGCCAAACCGCCGATGAGGGCCAGGATGAGGCCGAAGACGATGGCGATGGCCGAGCCGGCGATGCGGCCGCGGGTGGCCTTGCCCAGCACATTCGCCAGGGCCATGACCGCGCCCACGACGAGGAACGACATGACCAGACCGTTCTTGGTCATGATATTGGTAACCATTTCAAACAGTTCCATGGCTGGCCCCCTATTCCTTGCTCAGCGGAGGCAGCGGCTCAGAGGGCGCGCCCAGCTTCGAGATGACCGGGATGAGCAGCATGGGCACGATGGTGCCCACAATGCCACAGAGAATGGTGAGCACGCCACCGCCCATGATGGCCGCAGCGACGTCCTGACAGGCCGTCATTGCCACCACGATGGGAATGTACATCGCGCTCCAGAACAAAATGCCGTCCTGGGCCTTGGTCGAGAGCTTGTTCTCCTTCAGCAGCTTGCTCGAGATGAGGATCAGCGCCAACATGGCGAAGCCCACACCGCCGACATTGGAGCCGACGCCGGTGATCATGCCGAGGATGTCGCCCAGCAGCATGCCGCCGAAGAAACATCCCGAGAGCAAGGCTAATCCGTAGATAACCATGAATTGCCCCTTACGTTTCGGTGAGGGGGCACCCCGCGTTACCCCTGCGAAGACGCCCCCTGCGGTTTCTCAGTTACTCGATGACGAACATCACGGCGCCGGCGTCCACGCGGTCGCCGGGAGCGAACTTGATCTCCTTGACCACGCCGTCGCAGGGGCAGGCGATGTTCTGGTTCATCTTCATGGCCTCCATGACGCCGAGCACGTCCTTGGTAGCCACGGTGTCGCCCACGGCGACCTTGACCTCGACCATCTTGCCGGGCACACGAGACTTGACATCCATTGCTTTCTCCTTCTCTAACAGAGCGAATATCTATGATCCAGGGCGCGCACCTCATCCTTATCCATGAGGCGCACGCCCGTGAATCCCTTGGCGAGCACGGTGTTTCCCCCGTCGAAGAGCTCGGCGAGCTTGATGCCCGCCCCATCGGGAAGCTCCAGCTCCACGTCGATGGCAACGCCGCTCTTGACGACGAGGTCGCAGACCGCGCGATGGAAGCCCTCGACGGCATCGAGGGGCCCCATCTTCACCACGAGGTCCAGATCGGACCCTTCGTGGCAGTAGGGCAGGCCGGTAGCCAGGGCCAGCGCTGCGGAGCCGAAGACCCCGCAGGGCAGCCCGGCCGCGGCCGCCAGCGCCCACGCCTCGTCCAGGACGCCGAAGACCGGCAGGTCCGGGACGGTCGTGCAGCGCGATTCCGCGATCACCTGGTAGGGATCGCGGATGAGGCACACCGCCTGCGGGGACACCACGGCCCGCCCCCGCAGGCGGTTGCCCTCCTGGCGATAGGGGGATGCGAACCCCACCGCCAAGCCGGCCAGGCCCGGCTCCTGACGGGACACCACGGCCGGCAGGGCCACGCCGTCGATGACGCCGCGGCGCAGCCGATCCACCTCGGCGACAGGCCACCAGGCCTCGTCGCCGAGGACTTCCACCGCCTGGCGCGCCCGGGCAGCCGGCACGATGGTCACCAGGTCGTGGCGGCGGAAGCGTCCGTCCATGGCTCAGCGCCCCTTGGTCCAGAGCGGGTCGCTCTTGGCCGTGGCCTGGTACTGCTCCTGGGCCTCGAGGAGCCGGGCGAACAGCACGGTCTTGGCCGGGTCGTCGATAACGGCCACCGAGGCGTTGTCGGGCCAGGCGGCCATGAGCTCCAAGGTGTTGGCCGCGGCCCCCATCTGCACGGCGGGGGCCGGCCGCACGATGCGGCCCTTGGTGCGCAGGATGGTGCGGCAGGCCCGCTCCAGGGTCATGGCGGACTGGGCCGTGCAGGCCCGCACCACCACTTCCAGCTCCGGAGCCGTGCGGCGCCGGGCGTAGGTGCAGATGGGCCCGGCGGGGTTCAGCCGATGGCCGGCCCCGCCCACGGGGAAGCTGTCCCCCGTCGGCAGCCCTCCCACTGCCAACGTGGCCCATCCGTCCCGGGCGGCCTCGGGCACCAGGGTGAGGTCGTCGCGCAGGGGCACGCCGTCCATCACGAGCCAGCCGAATTCCTGGCACCCGTACAAATCGTGCACCGCAGCGCCCTTCTCGGCGGCCACGGGAATCAGCTCCAGATCGAGCGGCGTGCCCGCGCACAGCAGGGACACCCCTTCCGGCACCAAGTCCCACAGCCCCAGCTTCTTGGCATCCTCCAGGGAGGCGCGCAGAAAGCTCGACTCCCCCACCACGAGGGCGGGCCGGTCCTGGCAGAGCGCCGCCAAGAACGAGTCGCGGGAGGAGTGCGCCAGAAACTGCGGGCGCACCCCCGCCTCCTCGAAGGCCCCGCGCGAGAACACGTTCCCGAGCGGCCCGTAGCACAGCAGCACCGCATCCCCCGGCCGGGCCCCGGCGCGCCGCAGGGCCGCAGCCCCCGCCGCTGCCCGCTCGGGCAGCTCGGGCCAGGTGACCCCCACGATGTTCTGGAAGGCGGTGCTTCCCGTGGTGAACGTCGTGTAGGCCAGGTTCAGGGGCGTGTGGATCTCCTCGATGACATGGGCGCTCGTCGGGCCGGCCGCATCCTTGTCGGCCAGGGTGCGCCGGGCCATGGCCGCCAGCGTAGGGGCCGTGGAGAACTCCTCGGTCAGGCGGACGAACTCATCGAGGCGAAGCTGCTGCGCTGCATCCATGACGCGTCCCTACAGGTACTTCCCGGCGACGGAGGCGAACTCCTCCTCCATGCGGTCGATGACCTTGCGGCGCATCATGCGGCCGCCGCGCTCCTCGCCGAGGGTCCCGTGGCCCATGGGGCCGGTGGCGTCGCCGTCGCCGGCCAGCTTCGCGGCCTCCACTTCAGCGATGTGGCGCTGGATGGCCGGGCGCATGTCCTCGACGTTCTCCACCAGCTCGTCCACGCCGCCCAGGTGGTAGAAGAACTGCGGGCCGGCCGCGAAGACCGGGTTCTCCTTGGACAGCTCCTCCAGCCGCTCGATGTCCATCTTCGTGATGCGGGAGATGGAGGTGATGGGCATGACGTGGATCATGGTGCCGAACTCCGGCGACAGGGACAGGATGTGGTCGGCCTGCAACCCGTGGCAGAGGAAGGCGCCGGAGATGGCGCGGCCGATCACGAGCGCGATCACCGGGTGCCCCGCCTTGCGGGCCTCGGCCAGGGCCAGCTGGTAGGAGCCCGTGGCCTTGTTCATGCCGAAGATCTCCTCGATCTTGCCCGGGCCGTTGCCGGGGGTGTCCACCAGCAGCACGAGCGGGCGCTTCTCCCCCACGGGCTTGTCGGCGTCCTGTTTGATGGCGGTGTAGACCACCTTGGCCATCTTGTAGGCCTCTTCCAGGCCGATGACTCCGAAATACACCACGGGGAACTTGTCGTTGAAGGCCTGGGCGTCGTTGGCGATGACCACCACGTCGCGGCCGTCGATGGCCGCCTCGCCCACCACGGCCCCCGGGCCGAGATCCTCGGGGAAGGTGACGTCCCCCACCGTGTTCTCGCGGAAGCTGCCGGGGTCCACCACCATGTCGATGGCGTCGCGGCCCCGTCCGATCATTACCTCAACAGTCATTGACCTGCCTCCTTATCGACGCTGGGCCACAGCGAGGAACTCCGCTGTGGTCATCTCGGGAATCTGCTCGACGTCCTCGTTGCCGAAGTAGGCCCACACGTCGCGCGCGTCCTTCGGCGCCATCTCCACGGACAGCTCGGCCAGGGCCAGCTGCTCGTCCACGAGCGCCTCGCTGCCGATGCGACGGCACTGCACGATCTCGTCGTAGGGGGCCTCCATGATGGCAGCCAGCTGGTCGTGGAAATCGCCCAGGGTGTCCTCCACCAGGTAGTTCGCGTCGCGCATGATGTACTTGTGCTTGCCGCCAGTGGTGCGGTACACCAGAGAGCGGTCGGCGGAATCGAACTCGTCCTTGCCCATCTCCTGCTCGATGACCTCGGGGCCGGTCAGACCCAGGCGGCCCAGATCACTCATGACGATGACGTCGGTGGCCGCGGCCACGAAGCCCATGCCGCCGAAGCAGCCCACCTTCGAGCCGATAAGCGAGATGACGGGGAACTTGCCCTTGGTCTCCTGAATCTGGTCCATCACCTCGGCGTGAGCCAGCAGGCCGGCGTTGGCCTCGTGGAGGCGCACGCCGCCGGTCTCGAAGGAGATGACCACGGCGGGCAGGCGCTCGGCCAGCTCATCGGGGTGCTCTTCCTTGATGCGGTCGTACATCTGGCGGGCCAGCACGAAGGCGCCCACCATCTTGGCCCCGTGCACCTCGCCCACGGCGCCGCCGATGAAGCGGCCCTCCTGGGAGATGACGAACACCGGGTGCTTGCCGATGAGGCCCACGCCGGTCACGCAGCCGTCATCCCATTCCACGGCCTCGCCGAGCACGGGCAGATGGGGGCTGCTCATGCGGTCGGCCGGGCCGGCCAGCTCGGTGAAGGTGCCCTCATCGACGATACCGCGGGCGCGCTCGCGGGCGGACGCGCCGTAGAAGCTCTTGGCCTCCAGCTCCTTCCAATCGCTCATTTACTCCGCCTCCTTCCTTGCCTCTTCCATGGCCTGGCGCATGCGCATGGACACCACGACCGGGGTTGCGTTGTTGTCGTTGATCTCGATCACCGCGTCGGACACCTGGCTCTCGCGCACGAAGCGGTCCAGCACGCGCTCCCACACCTCATCGAAGCCGACGACCGGGGTGCACACCTTGATCTGCACGTCGCCGCCCAGATCGCGCTGCTCGAACATGACCTCCATGTCGCCGGAGCCCACGACGCCGCGGTGGGACCAGCCCACCGGGAACGGACGCGGCTCGTCGGGAGTGAACGTGAAATTGAGTTCCCTCAATGCCATCGGGTAACCTCCTTGTTTATCCAAAAGTCGGAACGTCGGACTTACCAGTTGCGGAACTTCGCGGGCGGGTTGTACAGGCCGCCGGACCAGTTCACCAGGTCCTTCACGGACTTGGCGGCCAACAGGTCGCGATTGGCGCGGCGCACGTCGATGCCCAGGTCGGCCGGGGTCTTGAAGATGCCGCGCTCCCGCAGGGCCGCGGTCTCGGCCGGATCCTCGGCCATGCCCACCTCGGTGAAGCCGGCCACGGCGCGGATGGCGGCCATGCGGTCGGCCATAGAGGTGCACTTGTGCAGGTAGGCGATGCCCTCCTCGGTGACGATGTGGGTGAGGTCGTCGGAGTAGATCATGACCGGGGGCAGGTCGAGCCCGGCGTTCTCGGCCAGGGCCACGGCGTCCAGCTTGTCCACGAAGCCCGGGGCCATCTTCTCGCGGAAGGTCTCCTGAAGTTGCACGACGAGCCGCTTGCCGCGGGGAAGGTCGCCAACCAGCTCGTCGTGCATGCCGTACTCCTCGCCGCACTTCATCCAGCCCGGCGTGGCGTGGCGTCGGCCCTTGGCGTCGCAGCCCATGTTGGGGGCGCCGCCGAAACCGGCGATGCGACTGGCCGTGGCCGTGGAGGAATTGCCGTACTTGTCGATCTGCAGGGTGCCGCCGATGAACATGTCCAGGGCGTAGTGGCCCGCGGTCTGGGCATAGTCGCGGTTCGAGCGCATGGTGCCGTCGGGGCCGATGAAGAATACGTCGGGGCGCGCCTGCACGTAGTCGGCCATGCCCGCCTCGCCGCCGAAGCAGTACATGGTCTTCACCCAACCGGACTCGATGGCCGGGATGAGGGTGGGATGGGGATTGGTCACGAAGTAGGAGCAGATCTTGCCCTTGAGCCCCAGCTCCTCGCCGTAGGTGGGCAGCAGAAGCTCGATGGCGGCGGTGTCGAAGCCGATGCCGTGGTTCAAGCGCTGGATGCCGTACTCCCCGTAGATGCCCTTGATGACCATCATGGCGCGCAGGATCTGCGAGTCGGTGATGAGGGCCGGGTCGCGGGTGAACAAAGGCTCGATGTAGAAGGGCCGCGGCGCCTGGATGACGAAGTCCACCCAGTCGCCGGGAATATCCACGCGGGGCACCTCGTCCACCAGCTCGTTCACCTGCACGATGACGATGCCCTGGTGGAACTTCACCGCCTCGGCGATGACCGCGGTGTCCTCGGTGTTGAAGCCGGTGTAGATGTTGCCGTTCCTATCGGCGGACACGCCCACGCACAGCGCCACGCGCGGCGTGAGATCCACGAAGTAGCGGCCGTAGAGCTCCAGATAGGTGTGGATGGCCCCCAGCTCGATCTTGCCGTCGCGCACGTACTCGGCCAGGCGGCCCGCCTGGGGCCCCGAGAACGAGAAGTCCACCTTCTTGGCGATGCCCTTGTCGAAGACGTCCAGATGGGCCGGGATGGAGAGCACCGACTGCACCATGTGCAGGTCGTGCACCTTCTCGGTGTCCACCTCGCAGAGGCACTGGGCCAAGAAGTCGGCCTGCTTCTGGTTGTCGCCCTCGATGTTGACCTTGTCGCCGGGGCGGATCACGGCCTCGAGCAGCTTCACCGCATCTCCCGCCTCGACCACCTTCCCGTCCATCACATAGGGACGGGCGGCCTCGATGCGCTCACGGTAGTCCCGCTCGAGCGTGTTCCAGATCTTCGGTTCCGTCGTCATTCCTTCTCCTTTCCTTTCCTGATACCTGCTTGCCTTACTTCTCAATGCGGTCCAGATCGGGCAGGTGCATGACACCCAGGCCCACCCGCTCGTGGCACGAGAACACATGGAGGGACGATTCACCGTAGAAGGCCACGGCCACCCATCCCTTGTTGCGCACGATGGCGATCTTCATGGCGAGGCTCGCCGACGACGCCGTGTTCACGAGAACGCCGCGCTTGGCCTCCTCGGTCGCGTGCATGAGGGCGTGAATGGAGCGGCCCTCCTTCTCCACCAGGCCGGAGTTGAGCGCCGCTCCGATGACGGCGCGGGCGGCCTTGGTCTGGAAGTCGGTGTCGCTCGTGCCGCCCACCTCGGTGGCCACGGCCACGATGCCCTCGCGAAGGAACTGCCGCTTGAGGGCGTCCTCCTCGGACTTGGTCTCGGTCATGGACAGCTGGAGCGCCCGGCGCCCCAGGCCCTGGGGGCCGATACCCTTGATTTGAAGCCGTTCGTAGTCGATAGCATCCATGAGATCCCACCGCCCTCTCGGGGGCCGCCCCGGGAAGAGGCGGCCCGCTCATCGAATGGTTCGCGATTGAAACGCTGGACTAGAGGACCAGTCCGATGGTGGCGACGAAGACGCCGGCGGCAATGGCCGACACGATGACGCCGGAGATGTTGCAGCCCATGGCAATGGGGATGACGATGGCGAAGGGGTTCTCCTCCTCCACCGCATGCTGGGCAAGCTTGGTCGTCGTGGGCATGCAGGAGATACCGGCGATGCCGACGGCGGGGTTGAAGGACTTGCCGGTCTTCTTCCCCACGAAGTACATGACCCAGCCGCCGGCGATGCCGCCCACGGCCGAGATGGCCAGGGCCAGGATGCCGAGGACGAGGATGATGCCCACGGTGGGGTTCAGGATGGTGCTCGCCTCGCAGAGGCAGCCGAGCACGAGACCCAGGAACAGGGAGGAGAAGCTCGTGATGCCGCCCTCCAGCAGCTCCTGATAGGGCATGATCTTCGCTTCCTTCACGGCCATGCCGAGGAAGAAGGACAGCATAAGAGGCGCGGCCACGGGCAGCAGCAGGCACAGCAGCAGGCAGACCACCACGATGAAGACGAACTTGGCCTTCTGGGACACCTGGGGCATGTCGAACTCGATGTCGATGCCGCGGTACTTCTTGGGCACCATGGCCTTGATGATGTAGGGATAGCCCGCGTAGGTGAGGGACAGGTACAGGTAGGCGATGATGGAGACGGACACGAACAGCTCCGGCTTCATCATGAGGGTGCCGAACAGCACCATGGGCCCGTCGGCGCCGCCGATGATGGCCACCGAGGCGGCGCTGGCCGGATCGAGGCCGAAGAAGTCGACGCCGAGGGCCAAGGTGACGAAGGTGCCCAGCTCGGCGAAGATGGCAATGATGATGCAGGTCCAGGGGCGAGCCAGCAGGAAGCTGATCTCGCTGCGGGCGCCGATGCCCATGAACACAAGGCAGGCGATGAGGTTGTTGGAGAACATGAAGTTGTAGATCGGCTGCAGGAAGTTCACCTGAATGGCCGTCATGAGGTCATCGGTCTCGCTGACGAGCGGGTCGATGATCAGGGTACCCGTGGTGCCGCCGTCCAGGAACAGCACGCCGCAGTTCACGGCGATCATACCGAGGCCCATGGGGACCATGATCAGCGGCTCGAGCTTGCCCTTGAAGCCGAAATAGGCCAGTACGAAGCCCAGAATCGTCAGCCCCACGCGCACGGCCCCCAGAATGGGGTCGGTCATGAACAGGGTGGCGATGCCGGGGAAAATCTGAGCTAAAACATCCATCTTAGTTCGTTTTCCTTTCGGAGATCAGAGGAGCGGGCGCAGGGGCGCCCAGGGGCAAATCAGATACTCGGTTTAATCGGAATCCTGGGATTTGCTGCGGTTCATCAGCTTGTTGATGACCACGATGACGCCGATGACCAAAAGGGAGATCGCCGCCGTCAGCGCATACGTGAGAAGCGCATACAAGTTGACATCCATCCTCGTCTCACCTCCTTAAGGCAACAAAAAAGCAGAGCATCCGGCTTTCGCTCAAATACTCTGCTTCTCATAACCTTATGATGCGACGTCCGAGGACGCTCTGCATATTTTGAGACTTCCCTTTCCCCACGCTCGGTTCGAGGGAAATCTAGCTGTTGCTGCCATCATACGGACTTGGCACCGAAACGTCAACACCAATTCTCCAACTTTTTTCCCATCTTAGGAAAATAGCTGGTCAACCTGGATTTTTGTGCACCTGCACTAGCTGATTTGAGAGCTGCCGCGCCTCTGCGGGACTCTGAAATTATCCCTCGGACACCTGGGCCACGAGCTCGGCCAGCTCCGCCACGGTGGCCTCGTTGCGGGCCGCCTCCTGGGCCGCTTCGGGCGCCGCCTCGTCGGCCTCGCGGGCCGCTGCCTCACCGAGGGCCGCCACAGCGGCGGCGGGGGCCTTGGCGCACCCCGGGCAGCGCAGGGTCACCTGGGTGCCGGCCCCCAATTCGCTCGTGTACACCATCTGGGCGTCGGGCCCGAAGAAGCCCACCATGCGGTCGTGAACGTTCTTCACGGCAATGCCCAGACCCGTGGATGATTCCACCTGGGTGATGTTGGCGCAGGTCTCCTCGCTCATGCCCACACCGTCGTCCCCCACCACGATGACCACGTCGTCGCCGTCAGCCTCGGCCTGGATGCGGATGGTGAGCCGCCCCTCCGAGGGCATGGCGTGCTTGATGGCGTTCTCCACCAGCGGCTGCACGAGGAAGGGGGGCACCATCATGGACTGGAGCGCCGGGCTCGCCTGTACCTCCAGGGCCAGGCGCGTCTCGCCGAAGCGGGCCAGCTCGAAGTTGAAGTAGCGCTGGACCTGATCGAGCTCCCGAGCCAGGGAGATACGCTCGGTGGAATCTTCCAGCGTGCGGCGGTAGAACACGGCGAACTCCCGCAGCAGGGTACGGGCCTTCATGGGATCGGTGCGGATGAACGAGGCGATGGTGTTGATGGTGTTGAACAGGAAGTGGGGGTTGATCTGGGTCTGGAGCATCTTCAGCTCCATGGCGGTGGCCAGCTTGCGCTGGGTCTCCATTTCCACGGCGGCCATCTGGGTGGCCAGCAGCTGGGCGAAGCCGTGGGCGATGGAGCGCTGGGTCTCGGTGATCTTGTTGCCGTTGCGGTAGTAGAACTTCAGGGTGCCCTCCACGCGGTTGCCCACCCACAGCGGCTCCACGATGGCGGCCTTGATGCGGCTCTCGTCGGGCGGCTTGGGCAGGCCGATCTCCTCGGGCGTGAGCAAAACGAGGGTCTCCCCCTGGCGGATGGCCTCGTGGGTGGCGCTCGTGCGGATGGCGATGCCCGCCGGGTTGTGGGCCTCCTGGTAGCCGGCGTAGCCGAGCACCGACTCGCGGTTGGTGAGGGCCACGGCAATGGCCGAGGTGTTGGGTAGCAGCAGCTCGCAGACCTCCTGGGAGGCATGGGCCGTGAGCCCCTCCCCCATGGCATCGATCATGGAACTGGCCAGCTGCAACATGGCATCGGATTGCAGGGCGCGCACCGAATCGGGATCCATCATGAGGCGGATGACCACCACGACCGACACGGTGAACACCGCCCCAGACACCACGAGCACCGGCACGGGGAAGTCAGGCTGGGAGAAGGTCCACACCAAGGTGATGGCCGCGATGGCCGCGATGGTGGCCCCGAGCATCTCCAGGTTGAACTTCGACACGCCGATGCCGCGGCTGAACGCCGATGCCGATTCCGCTTCCCGCTTCGCCATGGCCCCTCCTGAGCGTCACTGAAATTGACGCCAGTATAGCAAAGGCGGGAGCCCTAGGCCACGGAGGCGAATTGGTTCACGACGAGCATGATGGCGGCCACAATGAGGAAGCCGGCGAACAGGAAGCGCAGCTGGCGCTCGGGCACGCGGGGCACGAGGCGGGCGCCGAGCATGGCGCCGGGCACCGAGCCGCAGGCCACGGCGATGCCGGCGACCCAGTTGATGTTCCCCAGCACGGCCTGGGTCACCACGCCGGGCACGGCCAGGATCATGACGGCGATGAGCGAGGTGCCCGAGGTGTAGCGCATGGACAGGTGGGCCAGGGAGATCATCATGGGCACCATGAGAAAGCCGCCGCCCACCCCCACGTAGCCCGAGGCCAGTCCTGCCACCAGGCCGATGCCGGCGAAGAGCAGCAGCTGGCGGCGGCCCACGTCGACGGGACCGTCGATGATGGCGGGAGACTGCGAACTGTCGGCAGTCTCGGGTGTCGCACCAGAGGCAGCGGCGTTCGGGGCGCCGTCAGCGGGGGCGTCGGCCGAATTCCCCTTCCCCGCGCCCCTCTTCTGGGGAGCTGCCCCCTTGGGCACGGCCAGGGCCTTGCGGAACATGGTGGTGGCCGAATAGGCGATGACGAGGGCCGCCGCGCCCATGATGGCCCAATCCGGCGACTGGGTGGCGAGCCACACGCCCAACGGCGAGGTGACCGCCCCACCAAGGCCGGCGGCGATGCCGAGCTTCGGCACGCAGGTGCGGTTGCGAATGCGGGAAACGGCTCCGGAGATGGACGTGGGAATGATCGTGAACAGCGAGGTGGCCGTGCACATGAGGGAGTCCATGAGGTAGCCGAGCTTGAAGATGGGCACGAGGAACATGCCGCCGCCCACCCCGAGCAGGCCTGACAGCACGCCCACGACGAAGCCCACCGCCAGGGAGGCGGCGGCCATGACTGCGACTGCCTCCACCGCCTAGTCCTCCATGTCGAGGCGAATCTGGGTGGTCATGCCCGCATCGATGGAGGGCCGGGGCACGACCGGAGCAGCGGAAACGCCGCCGGTCCCGGGCATGCCGGCCACCACTTCCGCCCCGGAAACGTCCGGAGCGGCCGCAGGGGTTCCGGGAGCCGGAGCCACGCCCGCAGGAGCCGCACCGGCCGGCGCGGGAGCGCCCATGGCGGCGCGGGCAGCGGCTCGCTCGGCGACATCGGCCGCGGCCGCTTCCACCCGCAGCATGCTGGAGCGCACCAACGCGCTGGACAGGATCTGATCGGATTCCATACGGCCCATGGCCTCGGGCCACACGTACTGGAACTCGAAGTACTTCGCGCAGTGGGCCTCGGCATAGGCCGAGGCGGCCCCGGTCGCGGCCTTGGCGGCCAGGCGGTAGGCCTTCTTGTCCGAGCAGGCGAAGCTGCGCAGCCAGGCCGTGAGCCGGATGCGATTGCGCAGGCCCGATTCCAAGAACGGCCCCGGATAGGGCTCCAGGGAAGCGGGCTTCACCTGCTGCAGGTCGATGAGGGCGCGGCTGTACTCCAGCTTGCGGTACTCGTAGAGCCAGCGGAAGATGTCCTGGCGGAAGCGGGTGCCCTCGCTGTTGGAGGCCGGGGGCAGATGGCGCAGCACCCACTGGTTGTCGAACCAGATATCGGAGCCGTACATGCGCAGGTTCAGCATGTAGTCCAAGTCCTCGCCGCGGGTGATCCAGGGGTCGAAGGCCAGACGGCGGAACGCTTCCTTATGGACGGCCAGACAGCCGCCGCACACGTGGTTGGAGCGGGACAGGCGCGGGCCCTTCATGGCCGCGGTGATCCACTGGTTGAAGTAGCGCCCCTGCTGCCAGAAGCGGTTGTACCACTTGTCCTCCCACTTCGAGAGGTAGGAGCCCTCGTCGTTGAGGTAGTAGCCGGTCTTCGCCACGATGGGCACGCCCTGGCGCGTGAGCTTCCCCAGGCCGTACATGGCCTTGGTGAGGAACTCGGGGTCGTCCACCACCTCGTCGTCGTCGAGGAAGACCGCGGCATCGAAGCCGAGCACGTTGGCCACGAGCAGGCCGAGGTTGCGGATGGCGCCGTAGCCGGACAGGCCGATCTCCTTGGAGAGGCGCTCGATGTTGAGCTGGGCCATGCGCTGCTCGATGAGGGCCATCTCCGCCGCCCCGATGACGAGCGTGGTGACACCGGGATGCTCGTTGCAGATGGCCTGGACCTTCTCGGCGGCCTGGGCCTCGATGGACACGTCGGCCGATACGAGGATGACGACGAGCCCCAGGCCCTCCACCTTCTCCAGGGACGCGAGGCAGCGGCCGAGCTCGCCGGGCTGGTTGGGCGCCGTGGGATGGTCGTAGGTGGCCACCACGTCGGTGCCGCCGCGATGACGGCGCGGGTAGATGAAGGTGGGGATGATGACGACGGGGTTCATAGGATTCCTCTCGCATATCTTCGGTTCGATTACATCGAACGTCACTATTGTAACCCCTTACGGCCCGGGAGCAAAAAACCGTCCGTCAACGCACATCTTACCGACGGCGACCGCCGCGGGAGGGGCCAGCCCCCTTCTTGCGGTAGCGCTTCGAGTAGGCCGCCTTGTCCTTGTTCAGGCGCCGGGCCTGCTCGCGGCGGTCGCGCACGTCGGCCGCCTCCCGGCACAGGGCCTGATAGGAATCGTAGCGGGCACCGGGCAGCGTGCCAGCGGCCACGGCCGCGCACACCGCGCACCCCGGCTCGCCCTGATGGGTGCAGTCGCGGAAGCGGCACTCCTCGGCCAGGGCCTCCACATCGGGGAAGGCCGCCTCAATGCCCGCCTCGGCATCCCACAGGCCCAGGCCGCGCACCCCGGGCATGTCCACGATGCGGCCGGCCCCGGGCACGGCCACGATCTCGCGGCTCACCGTGGTGTGGCGCCCCTTGCCGTCGCCCTCGCGCACGGCCCCCACTTCCAGCACCTCGGTGCCCACAAGCATGTTCACCAGGCTCGACTTCCCCACGCCGGACCGACCGATGAGCACTGTGGTGGTGCCCGGGGCCAGCAGGCGGCGCACGGCCTCCACCGAGGCGGGGTCGGCCTCGGATACCACGAGCACCTCGGTTTCGGGGCCGGCCAGAGCCTCCACGGCCTCGCGCACCGCCGCCGTGGCGACCTCATCGGTCAGGTCGCCCTTGGTGAGCGCCACGGTGACGGCGGCCCCGGTCTCGAAGGCCAGCACGAGCTCCCGCTCCAGACGGCGCAGGTTCACCTCGCCCACGGGCTGGGCCACGATGACCCGCTCGAAGTTGGCGGCCAGCACCTGGGGCAGGGCCCGCTCCGTAGGATCCTTCCGCACGAATTCCCGGATGCGGGGGGCGATGGCCTCGATGACCCCCTTGTCGTGGGCGGCGGGCACCGACACCGTGACCACGTCCCCGATGACGGCCCGCTGGTCGTGGCCCTTCACGAGGGCCGTGGCGTGCTCGCAGCGCAAACGCTCGCCGTCGGGGAAGCGCACGAGAGGGTAGCCGCGGTCGAGCTTCACCACCTCGCCGGTGCGCAGGGCCCCCTCGTCGGTCTCGCCTTCACGGCACGGCGCCTCGGCCATTAGCGCTGCCCCTCTCTCATCTGGTGGAATACGAGGATCATGATGGCGCCCAGCAGCACGAGGCCCAGCCCCGGCAGGAAGGCGCCGATGTCGAAGACCTGCTCGGTGACCGCGCCCTTCTCCACGACGCTCACGGTATCGGCGTGCAGGTCGGTCAGGCCCTGGTGCTCGGGGCAGGACAGGTAGAAGATGCCGCGGATCTGCAGCATGGTGCCCCGCCGCCCGTAGGCGCCGTAGGTGTCGATACCCTCGGTGGCGTCCTTCGAGATGAACACCGGCACCTCGGAGCGGCCCTTGTCGTTGCCCTGGAGCACGATCCAGCAGAAACCGGGGTTGAACTCGGCGTTGATGCGGTCGCCCACCACCTCGCCGGTCACCTGCACGATCTGGTTGTTCAGGTAGGAGTCGGCCTCCTGCAGGGCGCCGATGGAGGTGTCGTAGATGAAGGAGCTGTCGGGCTTCTGCTGGGGATTCAGCAGGTTGTTCTCGCTCACGCCCTCGCCGAACACCGGGTCCGGCACGGGGGGCAGCGTGGGCGCTTCCTCCCCTTCCGTCCCCGCCGCGCCCTCGGCACCCTCAGCCTCGCCGGCGTTATCGGCAGGAGCATTCCCGTCGCCTTCGAGGCTCGGGTTGCCCGCAGCGCCTTCCCCCGCGCCGGCGCCCTGGTTGCCGGAACCGTCGCCCGGGCCCGGGGCCGGCCCGTTCGGGACAGGTCCGCTGCCGTCGTCCTTGGCCGAGGGGTCCACCACGCCCGCTTCGTCGGTGGGCACATCCTGATTGGTGGTCACGTCCTCGGGCCGGTTGATGGGGTCGTCGGCCCAGGCCACGCCGACACTGCCCACGGCCAGGGCCAGGGCGAGGGCGGCCGCGAAGGCACGGGTCGGGCGCTGCGGTGTTCTCATGGGTTCAACCTCGGCTTCACCCGGGGCACGAGGGAGGCGCCCACTTCCACGATGAGCGCCAGCAGCGTGACGAACTCGAGGCGGCCGGCCCACATCTGCAGGATGTAGAACAGCTCCAACGTAGCCGGCATGCCCGGCTGGGCCAGAGACGTAGTGATGCCGCCGTTGGAGGTCATGGCCACCGACTCGAAGATGGCGGGAATGGCCTCGCCGCCGTGGGCGATGCCCACGAGCGCGCCGACGACATAGGTGATGACGTAGAGGATGAACACCGTCATGGCCTCTTTCACGATGTTCGGCGTGAGCGTGCGCCGTCCCAGATGGCTGTAGGACACCACTACGCGGGCCGAATCGGGGGCCAGGGCCTCCTTCACGTTCGCCACGATGGACTTGAAGATGATGCCCATGCGCGAGAACTTGATGCCGCCGGCGGTAGAGCCGGAGGAGCCGCCCACGGCCATGACGAAGGCCAGGGTGAGGAAGGCGCCGTTGGAGAACACCGTGGTGATCTGATTGGTGGTGACCACCTGGAAGCCCGTGGTGGTGAACACCGAGATGATCATGAACAGGCCGCGCCGCAGAAGCGTCAGCATGTCGTCGAACAGCGCCCACGACGACAAGGTGGCCGTGAACACGAAGGCCATGACGCCGATCCACAGCACCATGGTCTTGGTCTCCAGGTCCTTGAAGAAGGCCCCGGCGCGGCCCTTCCACACCTCGGCGTACAGCACGAAGCTGATGGAGCCCAGGATCATGAGCACCATGAGGATGCATTCCAGCGGGAAGGAGTGGTAGTACATGATGGACAGCTGCATGGGCGCGAAGCCCCCGGTCATGAAGCCGGAAATGGACACCCACAGCGCGTTGAGGAAGGCGCGCGCCGGCTCCATGCCAAGCCCTAAGCACAGCGCAGTGATGATGACGGTGGCCACGGTGACGATGAGCAGGGTGATGCGGGCGATGAACTGGGTGGTCTGCACCACGTTGGGCACTACATGCTCGCTGCGGCCCTCCGACGAGAACAGCGACGCGCCGCCGCCGCGCCCGAACAGCCCGAACGACAGGGCCACCACGATAAGGCCGAGGCCGCCCAGGGCGTGAATGGCGAAGCGGAACATGTTGTCGGCGTAGGAGAGGTGGTCCAGGTCCACGATGACCGAGGCGCCGGTCGTGGTCAGCCCCGACACGCCGTCGAACACGGCATCCAGGTAGGTGGCGTAATGCCCCGAGAAGTACAGCGGGATGGAGGCGAACAGGGCCAGCACCACCCAGGCGAAGCCCGTGACGGCCAGCGCCTGGCGCCGCGAGAGGCGCCCGGGCTCAATGCGCAGAAAGCGCAGGGAGCAGCCGCCCACCATGGCAATGCCGATGGCCACCAGGTAGCGTGAGGCCGGCTCCCATTCCTGGAAGATAAGGGCCGTGCCGAAGGGAGCCAGCATGAGCACGGCGAAGAACAGGATGAGCGTGCCGAGGTAATGGCCGATGACCCGCAGGTCATAGAGGGTGAATCGCTGCCACATGAAACTATCCCAGCACGATGCGGGTCAGGGCCATGAGCACCCACAGCCCGATGATGAAGCTGATGATGGACAGCAGTACGAGCGTGATGGCGGTGGCCGGCGTGGCCGGCTTGATGACCGGATGCTTGCGAGCCACGGCTACCACCCCGCTTTCCCTCGGTATGTCGGCGATTTGGTCATGGGGGTATTCTAGTACAATGGGGGCTGAGGGTCACCAACGGTAACCCTATCGCCATGGCAAACGGAGAGTTGCGCCTCGCCGCTTGCCGGAGCCGCAGGTATTCTGGTTCGCTCACCATCTGATAGAGGAAGGAAACGCCATGGACACGCGGGACTTCGAGCAGGAACTCCGAAGCATCATTGGGGCCGATCGCGTGCTGGCCGACGAACCCCTGGCGGCCCACACCACCTTCCGCATCGGCGGCCCGGCCCAGTGGCTCGTGCTCCCTTCCTCTGAGGACGAGGTGACCGCCGTGGTGTCGGCCTGTCAGGAAGCCGCCGTGCCCTGGCGCGTGCTGGGGCTCGGCTCCAACGTGCTGGCCCCCGACGAGGGCCTTGCCGGGGTCACGGTAAAGCTGACGGAGAACTTCTCGGCCGTGGACGTGCTGCCGGGCGGCCTTGTGCGGGCCCAGGCCGGGGCAACGAACGCCGCGGTGGCCGAGGCGGCCTGGACCGCGGGCCTGGCCGGCTACGAGTTCGCCAGCGGCATTCCGGGCACCGTGGGAGGGGCCGCCATCATGAACGCCGGCGCCTACGAGGGCCAGTTCTCCGATGTGGCCGTCAGCGTGCGCTGCCTGGTTCCCGATGGGACACACTGGCGCATCATGGATGTGCCAGCGCCGGAGGCGGCGTGGGGCTATCGTCACAGCCGCATGATGGAGGAGGGCTGGGTGGTACTCGGCGCCACCTTGCAACTGCGTGCCGACGACGGCGCCGCCATCCGGGAGCGCATGGACGACCTGCGCGAGCGCCGCGAGAGCCGCCAGCCCTTGGAGATGCCCTCGGCCGGCAGCACGTTCAAGCGGCCCGAGGGCTACTTCGCCGGCGCCCTCATCCAGGAGGCCGGCTGCCAGGGCCTCACCGTCGGAGGCGCCCAGGTGTCCGAGAAGCACGCCGGCTTCGTCGTGAACACCGGCAACGCCACCGCCGCCGACGTGCTGGCCCTCATCGCCGAGGTGCAGCGCCGTGTCCACGACGCCAGCGGCGTGCAGCTCGAACCCGAAGTAAGGCTGTGGTCCTAGGGGGGGCTACCCACGACAAATGAGCGGCGCCTGCGGAACTCGACCGCGCATTGAGAAAGGCTGCAAGACGGTGCAGCAACGATTGGCGGCGGGATTGTTCTGCGGTTTCCCCGCGACATAACTACGACTCTGGGAGCCTATGATAGGCGCCCAGAATCCCCTTGTCCGAGGAGCCGCCATGGAACAACGCAGCCTTCCCTTCTCAAATCGTTGGATGTTCAACCGCGTCATGCTGCAGGAGTCGATCTGCCGAAAAGTCATCAAAGCGGTCACCGGCATCGACGCGGGAGAAATCTCTTACCTCAATGCCGAGCAAGTGATCGAGCCCTCTCCCGAGAACCACGGCGTTCGCATGGATGTGTACGCCCAGGATGGCAGCCATATGTACGATATCGAGATGCAAACGGAACCGGAGTTCCTTCTCGGAAGGCGATTCCGCTACTATCAATCGGCCCTGGACACCCGGGGCCTCTCGCGCGGTGCCGACTACGACAAACTGCTGGAGAGCTTCATCATTTTCATCTGCAAGAAAGATCCCTTTCACGAGCAACTCCCCGTTTACACCATCGAGCGATTGTACCGCGAGGCCCCTGCCCTCTCCATTGGGAATGATGCCCATTGGATTGCCCTCAACGCAGAGGCCTGGGGCGGCCTGGCCGATGACGCCTTGCTCGATATGCTAAGATACATAGAAACCGAAGCGCCTTGCGGGCCGCTATCCCAGGAGATTCACGCAGCCGTGACCCGGGCGAACGAGGACTGGAAGTGGGTGGGCAAAGTGTGGTCAGTCAGCACAATCGAAGAGAATGATGCCCGTCGCCGTCGAATCGGCTTGCGCCTCGCCCGCAAAGAAGGTATCGAGGAAGGGGCTGCCCGATTTGCCGCCCTCACTGAGCAACTTCTTGCCGAAGGTCGCCTCGATGATCTCAAGCGAGCCACCCAGGACAAGGAATTTCGCGATGCCCTGCTCGCGGACTTCGAGGGGCCTTCCCGCGAGTAGTCGTTTCCCAAGTACTGCGGGCGCGCACTTGTCCTGGCATGAAGAAGGGGCCTGGTGGCCCCTTCTTGGTTGGTAGTGCTAGAGAGCGCTCATTCTATCCGCGGAAGTAGTCCACGCCGCCCTCGAAGAGGGGCTGGTAGGTGTTGCCGAAGGCGTTCTTGTAGAGGCCCGCACCGCTTCGCTCGGTGTGGCCCATCTTGCCGAGCACGCGGCCGTCGGGGCTCGTGATGCCCTCGATGGCGAGCACGGACCCGTTGGGGTTCGCTGCCAGGTCCATGGAGGGCACGCCGGCCCCGTCCACGTACTGGGTGGCAATCTGACCGTTCGCGATCATGGTGTCCAGCAGCGCGGGAGGTGCCACGAAACGGCCCTCGCCGTGGCTGATGGCCACGGTATGCACATCGCCCACATTCATACGGCTCATCCACGGCGACAGGGTGCTGGCCACGCGGGTGCGCACGAGCGTGCTCTGATGACGGCCAATGTGGTTAAAGGTGAGGGTAGCGCACTCCTCGTCCATGGGACGGATGTCGCCGAAGGGCACGAGCCCCAGCTTCACCAGAGCCTGGAAGCCGTTGCAGATGCCGAGCATGAGCCCGTCGCGGCGCTGCAGCAGGTCGCGCACGGCCTCGGTCACCTGGGGAGCGCGGAAGAAGGCGGTGATGAACTTCGCCGAGCCGTCGGGCTCGTCGCCGCCGGAGAAGCCGCCGGGAATCATGACGATCTGCGACTCGCCGATGAGCCGCGCCAGCTCGGCGGTGGACTCGGCCACGGCCTCGGGCGTCAGATTGTTCACCACGTACACCGTCGGGATAGCCCCGGCCCGCTCGAAGGCGGCCGCCGAATCGTACTCGCAGTTGTTGCCGGGGAACACCGGGATGACCACCCGCGGGCGGGCGATGGCCTCACCCGTGAACACCGCCGGGGCGCCCCCCTCGAAGCTGATCGCGGGCACGTCCTCGGCCGCCGCGCGGTCCTCGGCGCTGGTGCGGTAGGGGAACACGCCCTCGATGCCGCACTCCCAGGCCTCCTGCACCGCCGCCAGATCGGCCACGGCGCCCTCGCAGGCCAGCACGTACTCCTCGGTCACCGCGCCCAGAGCCACCACATCCACGTTGGCGGCCAGGCCCGCGTCCTCCAGGCGCGTCACCACCGACTGGGCCGTCTCGCCCGCGGCCAGCTCCACCACGAAGGTGCCGTAGGCCGGATCAAACAGCGAGCCTGAGGCCACGGCGTCGGTCAGGGCCACGCCCAAACCGTTGCCCACGGCCATCTTCACGAGGGTCTCGGCCAGGCCGGCCGCGCCGCTGCTCGCGCAGGCCCGCACCACGCCGGCGCCGATGAGATGCTCCATGGCGTCGAAGGTGGCGCACAGGCTGGAGGCCAGGGTATCCTGACAGGAGACCCACACCAAGTTGTCGCCGGCGGCCTTCAGCTCCGGCGAGGTCACGCGGTCAATGTTGCCGATGGCCGTGGCGAAGGACACGAGCGTCGGCGGCACGTCCAGGTCCTCGAAGGAGCCGGACATGGAGTCCTTGCCGCCGATGGCGCCCACGCCGAAATCGACCTGGGCCATGAGCGCGCCGAGCACGGCCGCCATGGGCTTGCCCCAGCGCTCCGGATCCTGACGCAGCTTCTCGAAGTACTCCTGGAAGGTGAGGTACATATTCTTGCGCTCGAAGCCCGTGGCCACCAGCTTCGCCACGGAATCGAGCACGGCCATGTAGGCGCCCGCATAGGGGTCCCAGTCCGACAGGTACGGGTTGAAGCCCCAGGACAGGCCCGACACCGTGGTGGTCGCGCCGCCGAGCACCGGCAACTTCGCCACCATGGCCAGAGCCGGGGTCAGCTGGCGGGAGCCGCCGAAGGGCATGAGCACCGTGGCGGCGCCAATGGTGGAGTCGAAGCGCTCCACGAGGCCCTTGTTGCAGGCGTGGTTGATGTCGCCCATGAGCGCTGCCAGGCCCGCTTCCAGGGAATCGGCCGCAGCGGCAGCCTCCACCACCGGGTCCGTCAGGCTGGCCGCCGCTTCGAAGGCGCGGTCGCAGGGAGTGGCCGCACGACTCTCGTCGGCCGGAGCGGGCACGGCCACGGCCGCGTGCTTCGGCGCGCCGTTGCTGGCCAAGAAGTCGCGGCTCACGTCCACGATGGTGGTGCCGCGCCAGTGCATGCGCACCCGCGGCTCCTCCGTCACCACGGCCACCGGGGTGGCCTCCAGGTTCTCCTCGTGAGCGAGCGCGATGAACGCCTCCACGTCCTCGGGGGCCAGGGCCACGGCCATGCGCTCCTGGGACTCGGAGATGGCCAGCTCGGTGCCGTCAAGGCCGTCGTACTTCTTGGGCACGGCGTCCAGGTTGATGTCCAGGCCGTCGGCCAATTCGCCGATGGCCACCGACACGCCGCCTGCACCGAAGTCGTTGCAGCGCTTGATCATGCGGCAGGCGTCGCCGCGGCGGAACAGGCGCTGGATCTTGCGCTCCACCGGCGCGTTGCCCTTCTGCACCTCGGCCCCGCAGCTTTCCAGCGATTCCACGGAATGGGCCTTGGA
>NZ_JBQIIT010000044.1:0-7567 GCF_056795635.1 Adlercreutzia sp.
GAGCCCGCCGCATAGGCGCCGCCCGGGCCGCGGGCCCCGGAGGGGGCCTGGCTCGGTGCGCCCGAATCGCCGCCGCCCCGAGCCAGCCAAGGGGTTGACAAGACTATAGAGACACCCCCCTGCGGAATGCCGTCCCCTCGGGCGGCATTCCGCGTTCTCGGCCATGGGGGTTGGCGTTCTGACGGACAGCGGCTGCCAGTAGACAATGGATGCGAAGTTGTCTATTTGCCGCAAGGCGCTCACCTGCGTAAAATCAGGGCAGAGCGCCCGGGTGCGAGCAGTAGGGGTGTCGGGGCTTTACGAGGTTCCGTCAAGGAGCCTGGGATCCGCAGCAGGAGAGGAGCAGGGGTTATGCACGAGATGGCGCTGGTGCGCAACATCATGGAAGTGGTGGTGGATGAGGCCGAGGCGGCCGGGGCCGCCGAGGTGACGGCCGTGCACATCGTGGTGGGGGAGGCCCGCGACATCGTGGTGGACCTGTTCGAGGGACTGTTCCAGTTCCTGGCCCGCGGCACTGTGGCCGAGCACGCCCGGGTGATTATCCACCCGGTGCCCTATCGGGTGCGCTGCCATGGGTGCGGCGAAGAGTTCAACCTGGACTTCAAAGACCGGCTCTCCCAAACCTGTCCCCGCTGCGGGGCCGATCGCGACTATCACCTCATCAGCGGCAACGAGCTCTCCATCAGCAAGATCGAGGCCATTCCCCAGCCTTGCAGCGCGTGAGCCCGGGCGGCTGCTGCGCTGGAGCGGCAGGGGTTCGCCGCTACACCTCGTTTGTCATGGCGCAGGGCGGTACGATCATGGGAATGAAATCGGGTTTGGTCGACCAGTACACGTCTACGAGCACATCATCGGGCGGCTCGGTCATATCGCTGGCGCACCAGTCGAGGAACAGGTTAGTGCAGCCGTACACGTAGGCGTCGATGAGGGCCTTGCGCGGGTCGTCGGCCGGGGGATGCTCCGTTTGGAAGACGAGCTTGTAGTACCCCTGCTTGAGCATGCGGTCGTGGGTCTCGTGGAAGTTGTTCTGGCCGGTGTGATGGGGAATCTGGCGGAAGAAGGCCCGATGCTCCCGGACGAACCGAAGCGATTCCAGGGATCCCTCCCGCGTGTTGAAGATGTCGTAGTTCCGCTCGAAGTGGTACACGAACACGTAGGCGATCAGGTCGTTGATGTCGCGGAAGTTGTTGTAGAACGTCTGGCGCGCCGTGTGCGTCTCGCGCAGAATGTCGGTCACCGTGATCTTGTTGATGGACTTCGTCTCGCTCAGGCGAAAGAGCGCCTCCACATAGCGCTCCTTAGCCGTTGCAGCTTCGCGGTCTTCCACGGCCCACTCCTATTCCCCCTGGGCTCTTTTCTCCCAAAGTATAGATGACCGCCGGGTTCCCCCTTGTGGGGAAGGGGCGGCGCGGCCCTAGACAATCGCCCCGCATCTGTCTATTTACGGCGGTCTTTCCCGATGCCTAGAATGCAGCTATCGCGCCCGTGATCGCAAGGGGGGGCGCCCCCGTGAGGAGGAAGACCATGAACAAGGAAGAACTGAGGGCCTTGGAAGACGAGATTATGCCCAACGGCATGCGCCGCCGCGATTTCCTGAAGGGGGCCGCCGCCTTCGGCATGGGCGTCATGCCCCTGGCCATGTTGCTCTCCGGTTGCAGCACGGCGCCTGCCGCGCCGGCCGACGAGAAGCTCTCCGAGACGGCGGGGGCTGCCGAGGGGGCCGGCGAGGGAGCGGCTGCGCCCACGGGCATCTCCACCACCGATGGGGCGTGGGTCGATCCCTCCAAGAGCGATAGCCTGCTCGAGCAGGTCATGGCCGAGACCGATGAGGTGACCGAGGCGGTGCGCCCCGACGGCACGGTGATTCCCGCCGTGTACGTGCGCATGCGCAACCGCATCAACCGCATCGGCAACGGCATCGGCTCCATTCCCGATGAGACCGGCTACGAGATGATCATGTACCTGTGGTCGGAGGAAGATGCCGAGAACTACCTGAAGATGCCCATGCACCGCATGTTCACTACGGGCGACTACATGGCGGCCACCGGCTTCGACGAAGAGACCTGCCAGCAGATTCTGGACGACCAGGCCGATCGCTGCCTCATCTGGCGCACCAACCGGGGCGGTCTTCCCCATTACGCCCTCATTCCCTACATCAACGGTTTTTGGGAGTTCAACGAGTTGCTGGCCCACTTCTCTGGCGTGGAGGGCGCTGTGGCCGAGTTCGATACCCAGGGTATCACCGGCATGGACCCCAACGGCGAGAACGGCACCACCTTCCCCCTGTTCCGCACCTATCCCATCAGCGTGGACGTGGTAGCCGAGGACCAGTTGCAGCCCTTCCAGGATTGGCGGGCCCTCATTCGCCGCAACAAGACCATCACCGTGTCCCCCTGCCAGTGCCGCACCATGTGGGACGCGCTCGGTGTGCCCCATCCCGACGAGCACCCCCACCGCACCTGCCTGTCGTTGGGCGACATGGCCGAGTATTTCATGGAGACCGGCATCGGCGAGCAGATCACCCAGGACGAGGCCATCGCCATCGTGGAGGACATCATTGACAAGGGCATGGTGGTGGAATCCATCTGCGCGAAGAACGCCGACATCATCTGCTGCTGCCATTCCGAGAGCTGCGGCAACCTCATGGCATGGCGCGGCAAGAACGGCCAGGGCGATCAGGGGAAGTTCTTCAGCGCTTACACGCTCCAGTACGATGGCGACGCTTGCATCAAGTGCGGTAAGTGCCTGGAGCGCTGTCCCATGCATTCCATCACCTTCGGCGATGATGGCCTGTGCGTCATGGATGCCGCCTGCGTCCGCTGCGGCCAGTGCATTCCCGACTGCCCCTCCCAGGCCCGTATTCTGACGGCGACGGAGGGCTATCCCGACCTGCCCGAGGACTACATGGACTGCAACCGCTACTTCGCCAAGGACCGCATGGCCCGCGGCCAGCTCGTCGACTTCACCGGCGGCGAGCTTGAGGCCAAGGTCGCGCCCGAGGCTTAAGGGTCGCTCCGGAAGCTCAGGAAGTTCAGGGAAGAGACCGAGTATCGCCCTCCCTTTGCGGAATGCCGCCCCTCCCGGGCGGCATTCCGTCGTTAGGGGGTGCAAACCGGCCCGTTCACGGCGCATTTTCTTACCAACTTGGGTATACTTAGGGCGTTCTGTCACCAGAAGGCCGAGGGCAGGGCACCTTGCAGGGGTTGTCGTCGCGGAGAAGGACCGCAACCGGCTCGTTTCCCGGGTGCCTGCGCGGGTGTCATGCTCTCGGCCCCTAAGGAAGGAAGGTCATGGAAGGATTCGATCTCATCGCCACGGGGCTGTGGTCCATCGTGCCGCCGATTCTGGCGCTGGTCCTGGCTCTCATCACCAAGGAGGTGTACTCCTCGCTGACCGTGGGCGTCTTTACGGGCATGGTGATCTACCAGTTCACGCTGAACGGCGTGGGCGGCGAGCAGCTGGTGGCCTCGTTCACCATGGTGCCCCAGATGATGGCCGAGCAAATAGCCGGCAACGGGGCGCTGCTGTTATTCCTTGCGCTTTTGGGAGCGCTTACTGTGGTCATCGCCACGGCCGGCGGCTCCCGTGCCTATGCGGAGTGGGTGACCACGCACGTGAAGAACGCCCGTGCCGCCTCGATCCTCACGGCGCTGCTCGGCATCATCATCTTCGTGGACGACTACTTCAACTGCCTCACTGTGGGCGCCGTCATGCGCCCGGTGACGGACAAGTTCCGCGTCAGCCACGAGAAGCTCGCCTGGATCATCGACTCCACGGCGGCCCCGGTCTGCATTATCGCGCCGGTATCCTCGTGGGCGGTGGCCGTGGGCGGCTACATGGGCGAGGACGGCTTCAACACCTTCGTGGCCTCCATCCCCTATAACTTCTACGCGCTGCTCACCATCTTCTTCGTGTTCTTCATGCTGATCATCCAGAAGGACTTCGGCCCCATGGCGGCGGCGGAAGATGCGGTCAACGACCGCATTCCGGCGGCCGGCTCGAAGCTCGAGGCCGTGTCTCTGGCCCGCATCGCCGACAAGGCCCAGGTCGATCTGGAAGGTGCGCCCAACATTCCCACGGTGGTGACCGAGGAGGGCGACGTGGACGACGCGGCCGCCGGCGCCATCGAGGAGTACAAGGGCCTCAACATCTCCGACCGCGGCACTATCTGGGATCTCATCGTGCCCATCCTCGTGCTCATCGTGTTCTCCATTCTGGGCATGATGTACATGGGCGGCTTCTTCAGCGGCGTGGACTTTGCCACGGCCGTGGGCGAGAACCCGGTCATGGGCCTGTGCATCGGCGCCGTGGTGGCGCTGTGCGTGGCGGCGGCCATGTTCCTGCCCCGCAAGCTCATGAACCTCGGCGGCTTCGTGGAGGCCATGTCCGAGGGCGTGCGCTCCATGATCGGCGCCATCATGATCCTCGTGCTGGCCTGGTCTCTCGGCGGCTGCTGCCGCTACCTGCTCGGTACCGGCGAGTTCGTGTCCGGCTTCCTGAACGGCCTGGGTGTGGGCCTCGACCTGCTGCCGGCCGTCATCTTCCTCGTGGCGGCGTTCATCGGGTTTGCCATGGGCACCAGCTGGGGCACCATCGCGCTCATCCTGCCCATCATCATCGGCGTGTTCGCTGCCGACGACCCGCTGTTCCTCGTGGCCGTGGGCTCGGCTCTGGCCGGTGCGGTCTACGGCGACCACATCTCGCCCATCTCCGACACCACCATCCTGTCCTCGGCCGGCGCCAAGTGCAACCACCTGCGCCATGTGGCCACGCAGATTCCCTACGCCACCCTGGTCATGGTCATCTGCTTCGTGGGCTACCTCATTGCCGGCTTCACCAAGACCCCCTGGATCTCCCTGGGCCTGGGCCTCGTGCTCATCGTGGTGGCCGTGCTCGTGCTCACCAAGATGGAAGAGGGAAAGAAGCGCGCCGCGAAGGCGGAATAGCCGCTAAGGCGGCTCGGCGCGGCGGGGCCGGTGATCTAGCGGCCCGGCGCCGCCACTTGGCTCAGCGCTGGTGCGGCGCCCGCATACCCCGGCGCCGCTGCCACCCCTTCGGTTCCCGATCGTGAAAAAGGCTCCCTGCGGGGAGCCTTTTTCGTTGAGTGGTACGGACAGCGCGCGGCGGGAAGCGAGCGCAAGGGGCGAGCCGAAGGTGCTTGGCGAGCCCTGTTCTGCTCGGGAGCCCTTAGGCCACGGCCGCGGCCTCGGCCAGCAGGCGCTGGCTCTCGGCGATGAGGCGACCAGCGAGGAATTCCTTGCCCATCTTCTCGTCGCGGGAGCAATCGAGCAGCATCTCCAACGTAATGCTGTCGAAGTAGGCGTCGTAACCGTCCAGCACGAGGTTGTAGGCCCGCTTGATGCCCTGGACCATAGGGGCGCCGGCGCGGTCCTTGCGGCGGGCGCGGGTGGTGTCCTTGGCGTCGTCGTCAAGGGCGTTCACCACTTGGAGCAGGGTGATCTTCGAGGGATCTTTGGCCAGCCGATAGCCGCCGTGCTTTCCGGGGCGCGCCTCAATGATGCCGGCGTTGCGCAAAAGCTGGGCGAGCTGAATCAGATAGTCGCGGGGAATGGACATATCCTGGGCGATATCCTTCGACGAGCAGGTTTGTCCCTGCGCGGCCAGGTACAGAACGGCACGCAGTCCATAATCGGTCGATGCTTTGAGTTGCACTGCAGCCTCCTTACGTATTGACGCCCACGGGTCTGCAGTTCGCACCACACCGACGGCCGCAACCGACAAAAACCGTCGGCGGACGTCACCCGCGGGTGTGCCGAAAGCGGTCTCTTTTGCCTTCGACACTTGCAGTATGCGATGGGTGAAGTGCTAATACAAGGGTTGTACCAAACGATGAGCAGGCCGATTCGCATACGTTGCCGCCACGTAAGAAAAGAAGGCGCAGTAGCGTGGCCGACGAAGGGCTCGGGTGCCCTTAGGCCAGCCCCAGCCCCTGCATGACCAAGAGCGCCGCCGTCAGGATGGCCACCACGCCCACGGTGGCCCACAGCAGCACCTTCGACAGGCGGCGCGAACGGTGCTCGCCCATGATGCGCTTGTCTGCCGAGATGATGGCCATGAACGCCAGCAGGATGGGCAGGATGACGCCGTTGACGAACTGGGCCGTCAGCATCATGGCCAGCAGGTTCACGTCGGGCAGCAGCACCACGATGGCCGAGAACGCGATCACGAAGGTGAAGATGGACTTGAACGTGGGGGCCTCGCGCCACTTGAAGGACACGCCCGCCTCCCAGCCGAAGGCCTCACAGATGACGAAGGCCGTGGTCAGCGGCAGCACGCAGGCCGCCAGAAACGACGCGGCGATGAGGCCCACGGCGAACAGGGCCTCGGCGTAGGGGCCGGCGAAGGGGGCGAGTGCCGCGGCGGCGTCGGCGGCCGAATCGATGGAGATGCCCGCGGGGAACAGCACCGCGCCCGTGGTCACGATGATGAACCAGGCAACGATGCAGGCGGCGATGGTGCCCGAGACGGCATCGACGCGCTGGGAGAACAGATCCTTGGTGGTGAGGCCCTTCTCCACCACGTTGCTCTGGGTGAAGAACATCATCCAGGGAGCGATGGTGGTGCCGATCATGGCAATGACCAGGGAGATGAAGCTCGCGTCGCCCACCACCGTGGGCACCACGGTATCGTGGGCCGCCTCGGCCCAGTTCGGTTGGGCCAGGAACGCTGCCACAATGTAGGTGATGAACACAAGGGACAGGGCCAGAAACACGTTCTGCACCCGCTTGTAGGAGCCGCCCACCACGAGCAGCCACACGGCCAGGGCCGCCACGGGCACCGAGATGTACTTCGACACGCCGAACATCTCCATGCCGCTGGCGATGCCGGCGAATTCCGAGAAGGTGGTGGCCACGTTGCCCACGAGCAGGGCCAGCATGGCGAAGGCCGCGAGCCGAATGCCGAAGCGCTCGCGGATGAGCGCCGCGAAGCCTTTGCCCGTGACGGCGCCCATGCGTCCGGCCGTGGTCTCCACCACGATGAGCAGCACGCACATGATGGGGATGACCCACAGGGTGGCGAAGCCGAAGTTCGCGCCGGCCGTGGAATAGGTGGAGATGCCGCCGGCATCGTTGCCGGCCATGGCCGTGATGATGCCCGGGCCCATGGCCGCCAGAATGAGCAGCAGGCGGTTGGGGCCGCGCTTGGCGCCAGCGCCCGGCTGCTCGCCGGCGGGAATGCCGCTCTCGGCCAGTTCGGAGGCGGCCTGGGCCATGGCGTGCTCGTTGGCGGTCAGGGACGGGGCGGCCGCGCCGGTGGTCATCTCGCGCTTCTTCGCGTTCACGGGTATCGCCTCCCTCGCCTAGTAGTGCAGGCCGCCGATATGCAGCGAGCCGGCCAGTTGCAGCAGGATAAGGGAGTACAGGAACAGCCCCAGCAGCACCGCCACGGTAATGCCGGCGATGGACAGGGCGCTCATCTTCGTCTTGTCGCTGGCCACGTCGTCTTCGATGGCGTCCCAGGCGTCGTCGGTGGTGACGATGCCGAGCAGGGTGCCGTGCTCGTCCACCACGGGCATGGCGGGGATGTCGTACTTGAAGATGTCGGC
>NZ_JBQIIT010000016.1:0-45314 GCF_056795635.1 Adlercreutzia sp.
TCCCCGCGGCTCCAACAAGCTGCCGGCCATCCTGGGCGGTCTGGTGGTCAACGGCGATCACCAGTGCCTGAACGAGGCCTTCGAGCCCATCGCCGGCCTGTTCGCCGTGGGCAACGCCTCGGGCCAGTTCTTCGGCGGCGTGGACTACCCCATGGACATCGAGGGCCTCTCCATCGGCCGCGCCATCACCTCCGGCTACTATACCGGCAAGCTCGTCGCGAGCCGATAGGCGCTCCGGTGGTCGCGGGTTCCGCGCCAGCGTTGCCGCTCCCATAAGCTATCTCCCTCCCTCAAGGCCCGGCCGCCTCCCTCCCTGCGGTCGGGCCTCTGTGCGGGGGGGGAGTAGCTGGAAGGGGGGCGGCACCAGGGGTTGCCGCGCTTGCGACGACTGCGGCCGCGGCGTTGGCGCCTCCCGAGGCGGCCGCCGGGGGCGCCCGCTTGCCGGTGATGCCGCCGCGGGATGCCTGCGCGGATGGCGAGTGCGACGGGTGCCCCGACAGCCCGCGACCTGCTATACTGCCCCCATGGGGAAGCTGCTGGCTGACATACGGAAGGGGAGGGAGGATCGCGCCCTCTACCTGGCGGGCATCCTGCCCTACTTGTTCGCGCTCGGCTGCGCCCGGGCCTGGGTGACCCTGGCCGTGGCGGCCCCGGCCCTGGCCCTGCCGGCCCCCTTTGATCTGCACGATGTCTTCGACTGCGCCATGGTCCTCATCTCCATCGCCGTGGCCCTCGCGGCCCGGCGCCTCGTGCCCCTGAACGCCACCGGTGCAGTGCGCGCGGTGTCCGCCGGCGCCATGGTGGCCGCCTCCCTTGCCCTCATTGCCGCGGGGGCGGCATCCCTTCCCGCAGGCGCACCGGCAGCTCTCGCCGTGCTCGGCGCGGCCCTTGGCGGCCTCGGCTTCGGGCTCTTCCTGGTGCTGTGGGCCGAGGTCCTCAGCTGCATCTCCCTCATCCGCGTCTTCCTGTACACCACGGCCTCGCAGCTTGCGGCCGTGGTCTTCGTGTTCTTCTGCGGCGGCCTCGACGGTCTGCGGGTGGCCTGCGCCATGGTGGCCCTGCCCGTGGCCGCCATCCTCTGTTTGCGGAGGGCCTTCCGCGCCCTGCCCCTGGCCGACCGCCCCTCGCCGGTGGTGCCGAAGTTCACCTACCCGTGGAAGATCTTCGCGCTGCTGGCTTTGTTTTCCTTCGCCTACGGCCTGCGCCAGCACCAGTTGGCCGCCGGGGCCGGTATGCACTCGTCCCTGTCCACGGCCATCGTCATGGCGGTGCTCTTCGCCGGCGCCTACTTCTTCTCGAGCCGGCTCAACATCGGCGCCCTGTACCGGTCGCCCTTCGTGCTCATCGTGTGCGGCTTTCTGCTCGTGCCGAGCGAGGGGGTCTTCGGGGCGGCGGCCTCCAGCTACCTCATCTCCATGAGCTACTCGCTCGTGGGCATCATCGTGGCGCTGCTGCTCTACGATATCGCGAAGCGCCTCGGCGTGACCGTGGTGGCCTTCGCCGCCGTCAAGGGGGCCGAGCAGATCTTCGTCATCGGGGGCAAGGGCGCCTCGGAGGCCCTGGGGGCCGCGGGTCTTCCCGCCGGTGTGCAGGATGCCCTCATCGCCGGGCTCGTGGTGGCCATGATGGTGGCGGCCATGCTCATCCTGCTCTCGGAGAAGGAGCTGGCCAGCCGCTGGGGCGTGCGCATCCTGGACGTGGGCGGCCTCGTGGAGAAGACCCCCGACGAGGAGCGCCGCGAGGCCCGGGTGGCCGAGCTGGCCGAGCATGCCCGCCTCACCCCGCGCGAGACCGAGATCCTGCACCTTATCGCCCAGGGGAAGAACGGCCCGGCCATCCGCAGCGAGCTCTTCATTGCCGAGGGCACTCTGAAGGCCCACACGAGCCACATCTACGAGAAATGCGGCGTCGCCAACCGCCGCGAGCTCGCGGCCCTGCTGGGCCGCTAGGGCGGGGCGGCCCGTCGGGCGGCGGATGCTCGGGGCGCGGTCGGGCGGTCCCGCTGCGGCTGCGACAGGGCACGGAGGTGGGGTAAGGGAAATAGCGGCTGTTCACGGCAGTTCTTTTATGGCACAATAGGCAAGTTAACGTGAATGCGCCGCGCTCGGGGAGGATGCGGCGCCGTTCGCTGAGAAGAGATTCGCGATACGGAAAGAAAAGGCAAGTCCCATGGCACTGGAACGCAATGTCAAGAAGAAGCCGGCGCGCACGCACGATCGCCGCAACATCTGGCTGCTCATTCTCACTACGCTGCTCGTCGTCGTGTCGGCGGTGCTGTTCACGCCGCCCAACGAGAAGATCAACCAGGGCCTCGATATCCAGGGCGGCCTGTCCGTGGTGCTGACGGCGAAGTCCACCGACGGCGAGCCGGTCACCCCCGAGGACATGGAGAAGTCCCGGGCCATCATCGAGAGCCGCGTGAATGCGCTCGGCGCCTCGGAGGCCACGGTGCAGGAGCAGGGCTCCGACCAGATCCTCGTGCAGATCCCGGGTCTGTCCGACACCGAGCAGGCTCTGGCCACCATCGGCCGCACGGGCTCGCTGGAGTTCGCCCGCCTGGATTCCTTCACCGACGAGGAAGTGAAGGAAGCCATCGAGAACGGCCAGTACGCCGGCGAGGGCACCGTGACCGACGAGTTCGGCAACGCCTTCCCCTCGGGCAAGACCGAGCATCTGAAGGTGGAGCCGGGCACCTACACCCCCATCGTCACCGGCGCCGACATCACCAACGTGCAGATCGGCAAGGAGCGGGAAGGTTCTGTCGACTATGCCGTGAACATCACCCTGAACAGCCAGGGCACCAAGGCCTTCGCCGAGGCCTCTCGCGACCTGGTAGCCGACCACGGCCTCATCGTCATCATCCTGGACGGCGAGGTGCAGTCGGCCCCGGCCGTGCAGTCCGAGATTCCCAACGGCGAAGTGCAGATCACGGGCGGCTACACCCTGGACGAGGCCAAGAACCTCCAGACCATCCTGGAGTCCGGCTCGCTGCCCGTGTCCTTCGAGTACGCCCAGTCCCAGGTGGTCGGCCCCACCCTCGGCCAGGACGCTCTCGTCTCCGGCGTCGTCGTGGCCCTGATCGGCCTGGCGCTCGTGATGCTGTACCTGCTGTTCTTCTACAAGGGCCTCGGTCTCATCACCGCCGCGGCCATGGCCGTGTTCGCGGTGCTCTACCTGGGCATCCTGGCAGCCCTGTCTGCCTTCGGCCTGTTCAGCCTGTCGCTGGCCGGCATCGCCGGTATCGTGCTCACCATCGGCATGGCCGCCGACTCCTCCATCCTCACCGTGGAGCGCTTCCGCGAGGAGATTCGCATGGGCCGTTCGGTGAAGGCCGCCTCGCTCACCGGTGTGAAGCACGCTATCTTCACCTCCATCGACGCCGACCTGGTGACCATGGTCTCGGCGCTGTGCTTGTTCTTCCTGGCCGCCTCCTCGGTCAAGGGCTTCGGTATGACGCTGGCGCTCGGCATCATCTGCGACATCGTGATGATGGTCATCTTCAAGGCGCCGCTCATCCGCCTGCTGGCCCCGAAGGTCATCGCCCGCCATCCCGGCTTCTGGGGCATCAAGGATTCCATCGAGGCCTCCAAGGGCTACGCCGAGCTGGCCGCGGCCGAGGGTGTATCTGAGCGCGACGCCGAGACCGGTTCCCAGATGAACGCCGCCGAGACCCGCGCCATCGTGGAAGAGGACGACCCGGCCGGCGCCTCCCAGACGGTGAGGGCCGTGCGCAAGATCAAGGGCCGCTTCATCAAGCACGACATCAACTTCCTCGGCTACCGCAAGATCTTCCTGACCGCCGCCGCCATCGCCATGGCCCTGTGCTTTGTCGTGGTGGGCGTGCGCGGCCTGAACTTCGGCATCGAGTTCGTGGGCGGCACCTCCGTGGCCTTCCACGGCACGGGCGACGTGACCATCGAGCAGATGCGCGACGCCTTCAACGAGGCCGGCGAGCCCGACGCGGTCATCCAGACCACCGAGACGGGCGGCGAGTCCGGCTTCCTCGTGCGCACCACCACCACGTCGGCCGAGGACGCCACGGCCCGCGCCAACCAGGTGGCCGACAAGCTCGGCCTGGAGTCCAGCGACTTCGAGGTGACCACCATCGGCCCAGACTGGGGCGCCAGCGTCATCCAGAGCTCGGTCATCGCCTTCCTCGTGTCCATCCTGCTCATCATCGTCTACATCGCCATCCGCTTCGAGTACAAGATGGGCGTCATGGCCATCGTGGCGCTGTTGCACGACCTCATTCTGGTGGTGGGCATCTACGCTTTGGTGGGCCGGGAAGTGAACCCGAACACCATCGCGGCCCTGCTGACCATCTTGGGCTACTCGCTCTACGACACCGTGGTCGTGTTCCACCGCATCAACGACAACATGAAGGGCGAGGACATCCGCTGCACCTTCATGACCATGGCCAACCACTCCATGAACCAGGTGTTCATCCGCACCATCAACACGACGCTCACCTCGTTCATCCCCGTGTTCGCCATGCTGCTGTTCGGCGGCGAGACCCTGAAGGACTTCGCCTTCGCCATGGCCATCGGCCTCATCGCCGGCTCCTACTCGTCCATCGCCATCGCGTGTCCGCTGTACTGCCTGTGGAAGACCCGCGAGCCGAAGTTCGCGAAGCTGCAGAAGAAGTACGGCACCGAGATCGGCCGCTTCGAGTTCGATCACTCGGCCTCCACCGGCATCGCCCAGGTGCCCCTGGCCCGTTTGGAGGCCCAGCGCGCCGAGGCTCCCGTGGCCGAGGCTGCCGGCGAGGTGACGCCGACGGGCAAGCACGCCGCCCCGGCCAAGCCGAAGTCAGCGAGCAACAAGAAGAAAAAGCACCGCCACGGACGGGCCCAATAGCGGCCTGTGCCGGTCGGGGCCACGGGGTATTCTGATTCGCTCTACAGTCCTCGCTTGGGGGAACAGGACATTTAGTTCTGTTCCCGTCGCTGCGGAACTCGCTCGGTCAGAACACCCCGTGTCCCCTCTGGGCTTTTCCGTAGTTGAGACGAAAGAGGTTTTCATGGTACGCGAAGGTTCCGCCCCCAATTTCTGCCCGCCGACCGAGGAGGGCATCACCATCACCTTGGTGGACGAGAAGGGCGAGCAGGTCGAGCTGGAGTTCCTCGGCCTGGTGCTGAAGGGGGAGAGCTCGTTCGGGTTCTTCTTCCCTATCGACGACGAGCATCCGGCCACGTCCTCGGGCGAGGTCGTGGTGCTGGAGGTGACCGAGGTGGATGACGAGGGCCAGCCGGTCTCCTTCGAGCTGGTGGATGACGAGGTCATCGCCGCCGAGGCCTACGCCGACTTCCAGGAGGCCGCAAAGGACCTCTACGACTTCGCCTAGGCCCCGGCCTTCAGCGCCCCGCTTCCCATGATTCTCGTCACCGATCCCGATCACGGGCTGACGCTGCGCGAGCAGCAGATCCTCTACTACATCGCCGGCGGTCTCTCCAATAAGGAGATTGCCGGCCGCTTAGTGCTTTCCGAGCAGACCGTGAAGGCCCACCTCTCCCACATGACCGCCAAGTCGGGCCGCGCCAACCGCGCGGCGCTCGTGGCCTACGGCTTCGAGACCGGCCTGCTGCGCCGCTGCTAGGAAGCTGGGCGATCACGGCACCGGCGCGTTCGGCGCCTCCGGCGGCCCGTAGGCGCCGCAACGCGGTTGCTCGGTCGGCCGGTGATGGGGCCCGGGGCGTTTAGCCCGTTCGGGTGATGCCGGGCGCGAGGGCGGCGCGCTATCATGGGCCTCGACGAGAGAGGAAACGCCCGACCCATGGTCGTCTTCTGTTTGGACATACTCTGCATCCTGCTCTACGGCACGGCGAGCGCCTGCGCGGCCGTCGGCGTCCTGCGCGACTGGCATCGCAGCGCGTGGTGGGGCCGAGGGCTGTTCTTCGGGGCCGCGGCCTTGCACTCCGCCATCGTCGGCATCGAGTCGACAGCGGCCGGGGGCACCCTGCTGTCGGGTCCCAACATCGCTATGCTGGCCTCCTGGGTGCTCGCGGCGGTCACCGTCGTGGGGCTCATCATCACGAAGCGCGGCCTCGCCATCGCCGCCGTCACGGCCCCGGTCATCGCCCTGCTTATGGTGGCCTCCCAGTGGCTGCGCATCCTCGATCCCGTGAGCGCGAGCAATCGGGCCTTCTACGAGTGGCCCCTCCTCGTGCCCCATATCGTGCTCGTGTTCATCGCCTGCGCCTGCTTTGCCGTGAGCGCCGCCGCCTCGCTCTTGCTGCTGTACCAGCGCCGTCTCATGCGCCGTCGGAGCGCCCAGGTGCTCGTCATGGCCACCCCTGCCCTCGATACCCTGGGGAAGATCGCCCGCTGGGCGGCTCTGGCAGGACTGCTCGTGTTCACCGGCGCCATGCTCATCGGGTTCACCCACATGGTGGCCCAGTTCGCCGCCATGGCCCATGCCCGGTGCGCGGGGAATTTGGCCTATCTGGCCCCGCGGGTCGCCCTGTCGCTTGCGGTGTCGGTGATCTGGGCCCTGTACGCCGGGCTCTCCTTCCTGGCGCCCGGCGTCGCGGGGACGCGCACGCGGGCCCTGCTGTCCCTCGGCGGTTTCGCGGCCATGCTCGTGCTCATCGCCGTCTCGGCCGGGTGACGCCATGACCCTCGTCATGGTCGGTGCCAACCCCCGCCGCGCCCCCTTCTTTTCTCTGCGCCGCTCTCTGGGCCCCGGGGCCGCGGGCGATCTGGCCGCGGCCGTCGCCGGTCGGCGCGGGGTGAGCGAGGCATTCGTGCTCGTGGGCGCGGAGCGTCTGGAAGCCTATGCCGTGCTGGAGGAGGGCGTTGACGGCTACGAACTTCTGTCCTCGTTGTGGGGCGCCCCCGGAGTTGCCGCACCGGCCGATGGGGCCGCCCATGGGTACTTCGCCGAGGGCATCGATGCGGCGTCGCACCTGTTTGCTGCCGTGGCGGGTGCCGATGAGTTCGCCGGGGCCGACGAGGACGGGGTCGCGGTTCTGGATGCGGCGGTGGGTGCCGCGCGGCAGCGGGGGACGGTGGGCTCGCAGTTGGAAGCCCTCGCCGACGGCGCCCGGGCCCTCGCGGCGCGGTTGGCGGCCGCGGGCGCCGAGGAGTCGGCGGCGGCCTTGGGCGAGACCGTGGCCGCCCTGGCCCAGCGCGTGTTCGATCACCTCGATCGGCGCCAGGTTCTGCTCGTGGGGGACGACTCGCTGCTGGGAGCCGCCGCCGCGGCCCTCACCCGGGCCGGCGTGACCCAGTTCGCCCTCATCGGGGACGGTCCTGCGGTCAGGTGCGCGGGCGGGGTGCGCGTCTCGCCCGAGGCGCTGCCCGTGGCCCTCGGCAACGCCGATGTGGTGGTGGCCGCGCCGGGCACGGTGCCCGTGCTGGACAAGCGCCTCGTGCGCACCGCCGTGCGGGCGCGGCGGGGGAGGCCCATGCTCCTCGTGGACGCCTCGGATCGGGGCGGCGCTATCGACCCGCGCGTGGCCGGGGTAGACGATGCCTTCCTCTACAACCGCGATGACCTGGCTCGCCTCACCCAGGATGCCCCCTGGGCCCGGGCCGGGGGCGTCCGGTCCCGCGAGGCGCTCGTGGCCGCCGCGGTGCGGGATTTCTCCTACCAGTTAGCTTAAGGATACTTTTTCGGCGGCCAACCTAGGCCGTTCGGGTGATGCCGCGTGGGGGTGCGGACGGCTATCCTTCCTATCGTTGGGAACGAGAAGAAGGAGAGCCCCATGATCGTATCGTGGATGACCACGAACCAATGCAACCTGAAGTGCGTGCACTGCTACCAGGATGCCGAGGAGGCCGACGAGCGCGAGCTGTCCACCGCCGAGGCGAAGAAGATGATCGACGAGATTGCCCGGGCCGGGTTCAAGATCATGATCTTCTCCGGTGGCGAGCCGCTTCTGCGCCCCGATATCTACGAGCTGGTGGCCCATGCCGCCTCCTGCGGCCTGCGCCCGGTGTTCGGCACCAACGGCACCCTCATCACCCCTGAGGTGGCCGCCCGCCTGAAGGAGGCCGGTGCGGCCGCCATGGGCATCTCGGTGGATAGCCTGGATCCCGCCCGTCACGACAAGTTCCGCGGCCTGGCCAACGCCTACGACCTCACCATGGCCGGCATTGAGGCCTGCAAGGAAGCGGGGCTACCCTTCCAGCTGCACACCACGGTGGTGGACTGGAACCGCGACGAGGTGTGCGCCATCACCGATTTCGCCGAACAGATCGGGGCGCAGGCCCACTACATCTTCTTCCTCATCCCCGTGGGCCGCGGCGAGTACATCCAGGAGACGAGCCTGGAAGTGCTGGAGAACGAGGCGCTGCTGCGGGAGATCATGGCGAAGTCGGCCGAGGTGTCCATCGACGTGAAGCCCACCTGCGCCCCGCAGTTCACCCGCGTGGCCAAGCAGCTCGGCGTGGATACCCGCTTCAGTCGCGGTTGTTTGGCCGGGCTCACCTACTGCGTCGTGGGCAGCGAGGGCATCGTGCGCCCCTGCGCCTACATGACCGAGGAGGCCGGCGACGTGCGCGAGACCCCCTTCGACGAGATTTGGAAGACGAGCCCCGTCTTCGAGCGCCTGCGCACCCAGGCCTACTCCGGCGCCTGCGGCACCTGCGACTACAAGGACGGCTGCGGCGGCTGCCGGGCCCGTGCCGCCTACTACCACGACGGCGATATCCTGGCCCAGGATGACTACTGCGCCCACGGCCAACAACTTTAACTTTCATCCGTCTTGCGCCGAATGAAAGTTCTGACGCTGCGGTTCCGACGGGCACCTGGCCTTGCGCTTCACCGCTTTCCTTCGCGGCGCAAAGGCCGCTCAGCCGCGGTTCAGCACAATGCCAGGCACCGGTCGGAACCTCGCTGATTTCCTTGGGCGAACCAGTGCCTCACGAATAAGAAGGGAAGTTTGAATGAAAAAAATCACCCTGACCCTGAGCGCGGCTCTGCTGGCGCTCGCGCTTGTTGGCTGCGCGGCCCAAGAGGCGCCGGCGACAGGCGGGGCCGAGACGGCCCCCGCTGCGGCGTCCACCTCGGCCGCATCCCCCGAGCCGGCAGCCGATGGGGCCGCCGGCGCCGAGACCGCGGGCCCGGTCACCTTCACCGACGACCTCGGCCATGAGGTGACCGTGGACAATCCCCAGCGGGTGGTGGCCTGCATGGGCAGCTTCGCCAATGCCTGGGAGTTGGCCGGCGGCACGCTCGTGGGCGTGTCCGACGACGCGCTCACGGCCGAGGGCTGGACCATCGCAAGCCCCGATGTGGCCACGGTGGGCGATTTCGCCAGCGTGAACCTGGAGGCCATCATCGCGCTTGACCCCGACTTCGTCATCATGACGAGCGGCACGGGCGGCCGCGGCGGCGATTCCAGCCAGGCCGATCTGCGGGAGGCCCTCGTGGCCTCGAGCATCCCCGTGGCCTACTTCGAAGTGACCACCTTCGACGACTATAAGCGCCTTATGGAGACCTTCACCGCCATCACCGGACGGGAAGACCTCTACGAGAAGAACACTGGGGCCGTGGCTGCGGCCATCGAGGATGTGAAGGGCCAGGCGCCCGCTGGCGAAGCGCCGACGGCCCTCGTGCTCACCACCTTCTCGGGCGGCACGCGCGTGCAGAGCTCGGGCACCCAGACCGGCGCCATGCTGGCCGATCTGGGCGTGCGCAACCTGGCCGACGAGAACCGCAGCCTGCTGAAGGATTTCAGCCTGGAGGCGATTATCGAGATGAACCCCGATTTCATCTTCGTCATCCCCATGGGCAACGACGCCGAGGCGGCCACGCGCAACCTGGAGGAGGCCACGGCGGCCAATCCCGCCTGGGCCACGCTGGACGCGGTGCAGAACGGCCGCTACGTCACGCTGGATCCCACCCTGTACCTCTCTAAGCCCAATGCCCGCTGGGCGCAGGCCTACGAGGGGCTGGCCGACACCCTCTACGGACAGCGCTAGGCCGTGGAAGCCCAGTCGTGCCCGGGGCGCATTCCCCGCAACGTCATTGTCGTCGCCGTGACCGTCGCCCTGCTGGCGGTGGTCACGGCCCTCGGCTTCATGCTCGGCGCCTCGTCGGTGAGCCTGCCGGAGCTGCTGACGTGGCTCTCCGGCGGCCCGGTGAGCGCCACGGCGCAGAACATCCTGGAGAACGTGCGCACCCCGCGGGTGCTGGCGGCCCTGTTGGCCGGGGCCGCCCTGGCCACGTCCGGCGCGCTCATCCAGGCCGCGCTGGACAACCCCTTGGCCAGCCCCAACGTCATCGGCGTGAATTCCGGTGCCGGGCTGTTCGTCCTGCTGGCCGCGTCGTTGGCGCCGGGGGCCCTGTGGCTGACGCCCTTGGCCGCCTTCGCCGGCGCGCTTGCCACGGCGCTCATCATCTTTGCGCTCTCCCTTGGCGCCGGCATAAGCCGCCTGACCGTGGTGCTCGCCGGCATCGCCATCACCACGGTGTTCGGCGCGGGTATGAACACCATCCTCATCGTCGATCCGGATGCCTACGTCGGTTCGTCCACCTTCTTGGTGGGCGGCCTGTCCGGCGTGCTCATGCGCGATCTGGGGTGGCCGGCCCTCTACATCGCCGTGGGACTTCTGCTGGCGGTAGCCGGAGCGGCGAAGCTGAACATCCTCGCCCTGGGCGACGAGGCGGCCCACGGCCTGGGGCTTCATGTGCGCACCGTGCGCCTGGGCATGCTCGCCGTGGCCGCCGTCCTGGCCGGCGCGGCCGTGAGCTTTGCGGGGCTGCTCGGGTTCGTGGGACTGGTGATCCCGCATCTCATGCGGTTTTTCGTGGGCCACGACAATCGCTGGGTGGTGCCCGTGTCGGCCCTGGCCGGGGCGGCCTTCGTCGTCGGGTGCGACGGCCTGGCCCGGGTGCTGTTCGCCCCCTATGAGCTGCCTGTGGGCATTCTCATGGCGTTCATCGGCGGGCCCTTCTTCATCTATCTCATCCTGAAGAACAAGGGAGGCGGCCTTGACTGATCTGTGCGATACCGCCGGTGTCGGGTCCGGGGGAGTGCCGGCCATCGAGTACCGCAACGTCGTGTTCTCCTACCGGACGGGCGAGCCGTTCATGGAGGGGCTGTCGGCCGTGGTGGAGCCGGGCTGCGTGACCAGCATCGTGGGGCCCAACGGCAGCGGGAAGTCCACTCTGGTGAAGCTGGCGCTGGGCCTGGTGTGCCCCCAGGCGGGCAGCGTGCGGGTGGCCGGCCAGGAGAGCCGCTCGCTCTCGCCGCGGCAGCGGGCCCGCACCATGGCGGTGCTCGCCCAGTCCTCCCGGGTGCCTCCCATGACGGTGGAGGCGCTCGTGGGCTGCGGGCGCCATCCGCATCTGGGGCACGCCGGCCGCCTCGGTCCGCAGGACCGCGAGCAGGTGGAGGCGGCCATGGAGCGGGCAGGCGTGGCGCGGTTTCGCGGCCAAGACGTGCGCCGGCTCTCCGGCGGCGAGCGCCAGCGGGTCTTTCTGGCCATGACCCTGGCCCAGGACACCGACCTCATCGTGCTGGACGAGCCCACCACCTACCTGGATATCAGCGCCTGCCACGACCTTATGGTCCTCGTGCGCGATCTGAACCGCCGGGAGGGCAAGACCGTGGCCATGGTCATCCACGACCTCGATCTGGCCCTGCGCTACTCCGATCGCCTCGTGGTGATGGAGCGCGGGCGCGCAGTGGCCCAGGGGACGGTGCCGGCCGTGCTGGCCTCGGGGGCGGTGGGCGATGCCTTCGCCATGGACATCTGCGCCCACGAGCGCTGTCGGCGCGACGCCTCTTCGGGCTCCTGCGCCCCCGCCGAGCGCGGCTACGTGCTGTACCCGCGCTCTTAGGGGCTTGCGCGGGCGCGTGGTCGGCTCGCGCGACAGGTCGCCCGCGTGGGAAAGGAGGCGCGCCGCCCCGCCCCCGGCGCCGCACCTATCGCCGGGGCCTATGGAGCCTGCGATCATGCCGATGGCTTGGGGCTTGCGCGGGCGGCACGCCTGGCCTACAATGCAAGGCATGAATTCTGTTTCAGGGCGAGGTGGAAATCCTCACTGGCGGTAAGCGGCACGGGATGCGCATCCCTTCCGCAAGCCCGCGACCCTGCGCCTGCGCAGGCTGACCCGGTGAAAATCCGGGGCCAACGGTCACAGTCCGGATGGAAGAGGCAGATGTTCGCGCACCGGCCCCGAAGGGCCGGTACCTCCCGCGGGAGGGCGCGAACCCTACGAGGCCTGTATGAACCGAATTCATACGGGCTCGTTTTCTTTCTGGCGAGGGGAAGGCGAATCCGCACCCAGAGGCTCCCTCGCCGAAAGAAGGTGACGATCATGGCCGAGAAGCCCACGATCCATCCCGCTGCCGCCGGCAGCCCCGTCCGTCCCGCGAAGGCCCCTACGGCCCAGAAGTCGCTGGCCAACACCAACCTGTGGTCCACGCGCGTACTGGTGACCATCGCGCTGATGTGCGCCATCTCCATCCTGCTCACGTTCGTTGAGTTCCCGCTGCTGCCCGGCGTGGCGTGGCTGTCCTACGACGCCTCGTTCATGCCCGCCATGGTGTGCGGCTTCGCCTACGGCCCGGCGGCCGGTCTTGCCTGCGGCATCATCTCCGTGGTGGCCCACGGCATCCTGTTCGCCGACTTCACTGGCGCGCTCATGAACTTCGTCGTGGTCATCGGCTATATTCTCCCGGCGGCCCTCGTGTACAAGCGCATCCACTCCTTCAAGGGCGCCGTTATCGGTCTGGCCTTGGGCGTCGTGGTGGCCGTGGTCATGGCCGTGCTCGGCAACCTGGTGGTCACTCCCGCCTGGCTCGGCGTGCCGGTGGATGCCGTGGTGGCCATGATCGTGCCCATCCTCATTCCCTTCAACCTTTTGAAGGGCATCTTGAACTCGGTGCTCACGCTCATCGTGTACAAGGCCATCTCCAACCTGATCACGCCGAAGAAAGACCAAGTAAAGGGCTTGTAAGTGACTGAGACGTTCATCGACTTCGGCGACGCCGGCTTCACCTACGACGGCGAGCGCTTCGTTTTCCGCCACTTGAACCTCACGGTGCCCCAGGGGCAGTTCCTCTGCCTTCTGGGCGGCAACGGGTCGGGGAAATCGACCCTGGCCAAGCATATCAACGCGCTGCTCGTGCCCGATGAGGGGCGGGTGGACGTGTTCGGCCAGGACACCCGCGATCCGGAGGCCACCTACTTCATCCGCTCCAATGCTGGTTTGGTGTTTCAGAACCCCGATGATCAGATCGTGGCGAGCCTCATTGAGAACGACGTGGCCTTCGGCCCCGAGAATTTGGGCGTGCCCAACCCCGAGCTGCGCGAGCGCGTGACCCGGGCCTTGGAAGAGGTGGGTCTCATGGGCTTCGAGAAGCACGAGACCAACGCGCTGTCGGGCGGCCAGAAGCAGCGGGTGGCCATCGCCGGCGTGCTCGCCATGGACCCGGCCATCCTCATTCTGGACGAGGCCACGGCCATGTTGGACCCCCGGGGCCGCGCCGGTCTTCTGCGGGTGGTGCGCGAGCTGCACGGCGCCGGCATGACCGTGGTGATGATCACCCATTACATGGAAGAGGCGGCCCAGGCCGAGCGGGTGGTGGTGCTCGATCGGGGCACCGTGATGCTCGACGGGACGCCCGCCGAGGTGCTCACCCGGGCCGACGAGTTGGAGGCGCTCTCCCTAGAGGTACCCTTCGCCTGCCGGCTGTCCCGCCAGCTCCAGGCCCGCGGCGTGCCCGTGGCCACCTGCATCACCGAAGACGAGCTGAAGGAGGAGCTATGCGCCTTGCGTTCGACGATGTGAGCTACTCCTACGACGGGGCGAAGGCCGCCGAGAAGAAAGGGCGCCGCGGAAAGGGCGCCCAGCGGGAGGCTGCCTGGGGCAACGCCCCGGACGCGGCTTGGGCCCTGCGAAACGTGACCTTCGCGGTGGAGCCGGGGGAGTTCTTCGGCGTGGCCGGGCACACCGGCAGCGGGAAGTCCACGCTTATCCAGCACATGAACGGGCTGGTGCATCCCACCTGCGGCCGCGTGACGGCCGACGGGGAGGACCTGGCCGAGAAGGGCGTGGGCGCCCGGGTGCGCCAGCGGGTGGGGCTCGTGTTCCAGTATCCCGAGAATCAGCTGTTCGCCGCCACGGTCTACGACGATGTGGCCTTCGGTCCCCGCAATATGAAGCTGGGCGCCGACGAGGTGGACCGCCGCGTGCGGGAGGCCATGGCGCTGGTGGGCCTCTCCTTCGACGACCTGGCCGAGCGCAGCCCCTTCGACCTGTCCGGCGGCCAGCAGCGCCGCGTGGCCTTCGCCGGCGTGCTGGCCATGGAGCCGGAGATGCTCGTGCTCGACGAGCCCGTGGCCGGTCTCGACCCGCTTTCCCGCACCGACTTCCTCGCCCTCATCGCGTCGTTTCACACCCGGGGCATGACGGTGGTCATGGTGTCCCACTCTATGGAGGATCTGGCGGCCCTGGCCGATCGCATCCTCGTGCTCTCCGAGGGCCGCGTGTTCGCCCTGGGCACCCCCGAGGAGGTGTTCGCCGACGGGGCCGGGCTGCGCTCAGTGGGCCTGGGGGCGCCGGCCCCCGAGGCCTTCGCCGCCTCGCTGCGGGAGGCGGGTTTCTCGCTGCCGGCGGCCCTCTACGACGAGGCGACCCTGGCTGCCGATATTGCCGCCCAGCTGGGCGCGGCGGGGGAGCAGGGAGGCGAGGGCCGTGGGTGATCGCGCCATCATCGGCCAGTACTGGCCCGCCGAGTCGCTGGTGCACGCCATGGACCCGCGGGTGAAGTTCCTGCTGTCCCTCGGTCTCATGGCCGCGGTGTTCTGCGCGGCCACCCCGGCTTCCCTGGCCGTGGCGGCCCTGTTCGTGGCGGCCTTCTACGCCGCGAGTCGCATTCCGCTGCTCCAGGCGGTGCGGGCCCTGGCACCCCTGCTCGTGCTCGTGGTGCTGACGGCGCTGCTGAACGTGCTGTTCGTCCAGGGCGGCACGGTGTACTTCGAGTTCGGCATTATCTGCATCAGCGAGAAGGGCATCCAGTCGGCGGCGTTCATCGGCTGCCGCTTGCTGCTGCTGCTCATGGGCATGAGCCTGCTCACCCTGACCACCACGACCCTCGACATCACGGCGGCCTTCGAGCGCCTGCTCGCCCCGGCGGCCCGCATCGGTGTGCCCGCCCACGAGCTGGGCATGATCCTCGGCATCGCCCTGCGCTTTTTGCCCCAGTTCATGACCGAGCTCGGCGTTATCTACCGGGCTCAGGTCAGCCGTGGGGCCCATTTCAACGTGAACCCCTTCAAGGGGGGCGTGAGCACGCTGACGGCCCTCATGGTGCCGCTGTTCGCGAGCGCCTTCCGCCACGCGGAGACCCTCTCGGCCGCCATGGAGGCCCGCTGCTACCATGGGGGCGCGGGGCGCACGCGCCTGGTGCCCCTGCGCCTCACCTGGCGCGACGGGGTGGGCACGGCCGCTGTCCTGGCCATGGCCGCCGCCATCATCATCGTGAACTTCCTCTAGAAAGGAACCGCTATGTCCCAAGGAAAAGAGACCATCGTCAGCTACCTGACCAGCATTCCCGCCTGGTACCTGGCCACGGTGGAGGAGACCCCCGAGGGCGCCAGGCCCCACGTGCGCCCCTTCAGCTTCGCCATCATGCAGGACGGCGACATCCAGTTCTGCACCGCCACCACCAAGGACTGCTACCGCGAGATGGCTGCGAACCCTCATGTGGAGCTGACCGCCTGGAAGCCCGGTGCCGGCTGGGTGATCCTGCGCGGGAAGGCGAACCTGACCGACACTGCCGACGCCCATACCCGCGAGGAGGGCTTCAAGCACATGGTGGCCCTCGGCGAGACCTGGGAGAGCGCCGATGATGAGGCCCTCACGTTCTTCACCATCGAAGAGGCCGAGGCCTGGCTCTGCGACATCGACGGCTCCTGGAACCCCGTGGAGCTGTAACGATCTCGTTTACCGAGGCAGGGAAGGGCAGCTGAATTGTTCTGAACTGCGGCAATGCTAAGTGAGAAGCCCATTTTCGTGGGAGTAGCCGAGCGGGGGCGGGAGGGCCCCGCGCGCAGATTCCGCAGTCTCGGAAATAATGGTGTAAAATTTTCCCACCATTATTTCCGAAAGCGAGGACTTGTTTGAGCACGGGGCCCTCCCGCCCCCGCTCGGCGGTCGGGGCATGGAGTTCTGGCTCCTTTGCCCGACAGGCAAGTCCCTAAGGACCTCATGACTGAAATTCTCACAACGATCGATTCATTCGTGTGGGGGCCGGCGATGATCGCGCTCCTTCTGGGCACCCACGTCTACCTCACCTTCCGCACCGGCTTCATCCAGCGCAAGCTGCCGGCGGCCATCCGCATGTCGGTAAAGAGCGACCCGGACGGCAAGGGCGACATCTCCAGCTTCGGGGCCCTGGCCACGGCGCTCGCGGCCACCATCGGCACCGGCTCCATCGTGGGCGTGGCCACGGCTCTGCTCGCGGGCGGCCCGGGCGCCATCTTCTGGATGTGGATCGCCGGCATCTTCGGCATCGCCACCAAGTACGTGGAAACCTACGCCGCGGTGAAGTACCGCGTGCGCGACCGGCGCGGCCAGATGATGGGCGGCGCCATGTTCGTGTGGAGGCGGGCCTTCGCCCGGCCCGACGGCACGGTGCCCTGGTGGGCGACGCTGGGGGCCGTGGCCTTCGCCGGCTTCGCCGTCATCGCCACCATCGGCACCGGCTCGGCGGTGCAGGCGGCGGCCATCTCCGGCATCGTGACCTCCTCGGTGCCCGCCATTCCGGCCGTGGCCGTGGGCGTGGTCATCGTAGTGGCCGTGGCGGCGGTCATCTTCGGCGGCGTGAACTCCATCGCCCGGGTGTGCGAGTGGCTCGTGCCCGTCATGGCCGGGGCCTACGCCCTGGGCTGCCTCGTCATCATGGCCATGAACGCCCCGGTGCTGGGCCAGGCCGTGGGGCTCATCCTGGAGTGCGCCTTCACGGCGAAGGCCGCCTTCGGCGGGGCCGTGGGCTCGGGCATGATCATGGCCCTGCAATTCGGCTGCGCCCGCGGGCTGTTCTCCAACGAGAGCGGCCTGGGCACGGCCCCCATCGTGGCGGCCGCCGCCAAGACGCGCAACCCGGCCGACCAGGCGCTCATCTCCATGACCGGCGCCTTCTGGTCCACCGGCGTCATCTGCCTGCTCACGGGGCTCGTGCTCGTGTCCACCATGATCGCCCATCCCGAGATCGGCCAGGAGATCCTCGCCGACCCCTCCATCGCCACCGGCGCGGCCCTTGCCAGTGCCGCCTTCGCCGAGATTCCCTACTTCGGCACACCCATCCTCGTGCTCGGCATGTGCTCGTTCGCCTATTCCACCATTCTGGGCTGGTCCTACTACGGGAACCGCTGCGTGGCCTACCTGTTCGGGCCCAAGGGCATCAAGCCCTACCAGATTGTGTACGTGGCCGTGGCCTTCTTCGGGGCCATCGGGGTGGGGGACGTAGTGTGGACCATCTCGGACATCGGCAACGCCCTCATGGCCATCCCCAACATCATCGTGGTGCTGCTGCTGTCGGGTATGATCGCCCGGGAGACGAAGCACTTCGTCTACGAGGGGCATCTGGATGAGGAATACGCCGAGCCCGTGCCCACGGTGGACAAGGCCCAGCTGTAGAAGGTGCGCCGCTCGGGGGCGGTGTCCCGCCATAGCGGCCTCCTGGCCGGGGTGTCGGCGACCGCAGCCGCGGCGATGGGCGACCGCGGGGCATCGGGCCGCTGACGGCGTGCGCGGGACGTACCGTTGCCGTTCGCTGGTAATTCTCCCATTGTTAACATTGCCGCTCAACTTCTCTGCCTATAATGCGGGTACTTTAGCGCGTTAAAGTGCCCGGGTCGCTCTGGCGGCGGCTCGGACCGCGATGGGGCTTGGGGGCCTTACGCTCGCGGGCCTCGTGCCAACGCGCCCGTAGGAGAGGAGAAGCGATTCATGGATATGATCGTGAACGCCATCAACGCCATCGACGGCTTCGTGTGGGGGCCGCCGATGCTCGTGCTGCTGCTGGGCAGCCACATCTTCCTGACCTTCCGAACCGGGTTCATCCAGCGGAAGCTGCCGACGGCCATCAAGCTGTCGGTGACCAAGGACCCCGACGCCCCCGGTGACATCAGCCAGTTCGGCGCCTTGTGCACGGCCCTGTCGGCCACCATCGGCACCGGCAACATCGTCGGCGTGGGCACGGCCATCATCGCCGGCGGCCCGGGCGCGGTGTTCTGGATGTGGATCACCGGCGTCTTCGGCATCGCCACGAAGTACTCCGAGACCTTCGCCGCGGTGAAGTACCGCGTCAAGGACCACAACGGCGACATGCTCGGCGGCGCCATGTACGCCTGGAAGCGCGGATTTACCGACAAGAACGGTCATACTCCCTGGTGGGCCCTGCTCGGCGCCGGTGCCTTCGCCCTGTTCGCGGGCATCGCGTCCTTCGGCATCGGAAGCGCGGTACAGTCCTCCGCCATGACCGAGGTCATCGCCACGAATCTGCCCGGCGTGCCGGCCTGGGGCATCGGCCTAGCCATCGTCATCATGGTGTCCATCGTCATCTTCGGCGGCGTGAAGGTCATCTCGAACGTATGCGAGAAGCTCGTGCCCTTCATGGCCATCGCCTACATCTGGGGCTGCGTCGTTATCTTGGGCATGAACTGGGAGTTCGTCTGGCCGGCCCTGTGCCTCATCGTGGAGAGCGCCTTCACGGCCAAAGCGGCCTTCGGCGGCGCGTTGGGCAGCGGCCTCATGCTGGCCCTCCAGTTCGGCTGCGCCCGCGGCCTGTTCTCCAATGAGTCGGGCCTCGGCTCGGCGCCCATCGTGGCGTCGGCGGCCGCCACGCGCAACCCGGCCCGCCAGGCCCTCGTGTCCATGACCGGCACCTTCTGGGACACGGTCATCATCTGCCTGCTCACGGGCCTCGTGCTCGTGTCCACCATGCTCGGCAACGCCGATTTGCAGGCCGAGGTCATGGCCGGCAACATCAGCGCTGGCGCCCAGCTGTCCAGCGCCGCCTTCGCGAGTATTCCCTACATCGGCACGCCCATCCTCATCTTCGGCATGATCCTGTTCGCCTACTCCACCATCCTGGGCTGGAGCTACTACGGCAACCGCTGCGTCACCTACCTGTTCGGCAAGCGCGCCATCCGCCCCTACCAGGTGCTCTACGTGCTCGTGGCCTTCCTCGGCGCCATCGGCGTGGGCGAGGTGGTCTGGACGGTCTCCGACATCACCAACGCGCTCATGGCCATTCCCAACATCATCATGGTGCTGCTGCTCTCGGGCCTGATCGCCAAAGAGACGCGCCACTACGTCTACGAGAAGAACCTCGACGAGCGCGACGAGACTCCCATTCCCCAGTTGGACAGCAAGTAATCATTCTGCAAAATATGGTGTGACGGACGAGCGCTCTGCCATGCAGGGCGCTCGTGTTAGAATGGCCAGATGGTCGACGGGCCGTAAGTCCTGAGCGCCAGGCGGTGCCTTCTTTTTCGAGAGGAGGTGAATCGCTTGGACGTCTTCGTTTTCATCGTGCGCCTGGTGACAGCTGTTGTCGGGTTGCTGAGGGAGGCGGTTGCGTTCTCCGAGACGCTCAGGAGGGGCCAACATGGGAAGGACCGCTAGTTCGTGCTAGCGGTCCCAACTAAACGACGGTGCCGCCTGCACATCACCTCAGGCTGGTCCGTTGGCCTCATTCTAGCATAAGTTGCATGGGAAGGCGAACGGGCGGAAGCGGTATGCGCGAGGCGAAGACGGTGGCAATCATAGGCGGCGGCGCGGCGGGGCTTGCAGCAGCGGTGGCGGCGGCAGAGGCCGCCCGCGCGCCCGGGGCGGCAGAGGCCGTCGTGGTGTACGAGGCGTCCGACCGGGTGGGCCGCTCCATTCTGGCCACGGGCAACGGGCGCTGCAACTTCTCGAACGCACGGCCCGACGCGGCCCTCTACCGCCACGGCGATTTCGTGGCTGCGGCTTGGGAGGCCCTGGAGGCGAAGGGCACCGGCGCGGAAGGCGACGGAGCCGCCGGCCCCGGTTCCGCCAATGTGGTGCTGCGATTCTTCGCCGAGCACGGCCTGCTGTGGCGCGAAGAGGGGGAGGGGCGCCTGTATCCCCTTGCGAACAAGGCCACCTCGGTGCTCGATTGCCTGCGGGCGTCCTGCGCCGCCTTGGGTGTGGAAGAGCGCTGCGAGAGCGCCGTGGCCGCCGTAGAGCCGCCGCGCGGGCCGGGGCGCCCCTTCGCCCTGCGCCTGGCCGATGGGCGCTTCGAGCGGGCCGACGCGGTCATCGTCGCCGTCGGCGGCACCGTTGCACGCATCCTTCTGCCGGAAGGGCTGCCCTTCGTCGAGCCCACGCCCACGCTGGGGCCCCTTGCCACCGAGACCCGCTGGTGCCGCCCCCTCGATAATATCCGCGTGCGCGGGGCCCTGGAACTGCGCCGTGGGGGAGCCGTCATGGCGCGGGAGGTGGGGGAGGTGATGTTCCGCAAGTACGGCGTGTCGGGCATCGCCGCCTTCAACCTGAGCCGTCTGGCCGAACCGGGCGACGTATTGGCCGTGGACTTCCTCCCGGCCCTGGCCGCCGACCGTACCGAGGCGTTCCTGCGTGACCGCCGAAAGGCCCTACGGGCCGCCCTCGGCCGGGAAGTAACGTGGGACGATATGCTGCGCGGCATGGTGCTGGCCCCCGTGGCCGACGTGCTGCTGGCCGCCGCGGGGCTCAAGGGGAAGGCCCCGGCGGCCGTGGCCGAGGTTGCCCTGGTGGCCGCCGTGCTCAAGGGGCTCACGCTGCCGGTGACGGGTCTCGGTGATGTGCGCCAGTGCCAGGTGCACCGCGGCGGCGTGGCCGTAGAGGCCGTGGATGCCGCCTCCTGCGCGCTGCGCGCCGTGCCGGGGCTCTACGTGGTGGGCGAGGCCCTGGACGTGGACGCCCCCTGCGGCGGCTACAACCTGCACTGGGCCTGGGCCTCGGGCCTGCTCGCCGGCGCGAGTGCTGCGGAAGGGCTGGCAGTCTCCTCCGGCTCCGAGCGGGGCGAGGGGGCGCCGTGCTCAGACAGTCCTCGCTTGGTGCGACAGTCCCCAGGACTGTCGCAGTCGCTGCGGAACTGCGCGCGGACCCCCTCGCCCCGCTCGGAGCCTGCTGGTTCGGGAAAGCGGGGGCGGCGATGATCCAGGCATCGAACATTCCCGTATCCCTTGACGCGCTGCTTCCCGCAAACGAAGGTCTCTTCCGTCGGGAAGTGGCCCGGGCCCTTGGGGTAAAGGCGACGGCCCTTGCCGAGGTACGGCTGCTCAAGCGCTCCATCGATGCGCGCAAGAAGGCGAACGTGCACGGGGTGGTGACCGTGGCCGCGGCCCTGGCCGACGGGGCAGTGCCCGCGCCGGCGAAGGGCGTGGCCGTGCGCCCCTTCGAGCCGACGCCGCCTCTGGCCGTGGCCGCCGTTGCCGGCGGCGAGACGCGCCCTATCGTCGTGGGCACGGGGCCGGCGGGGCTGTTCTGCGCTCTGTACCTGGCCCGGGCCGGTCTGGCGCCGCTCGTGGTGGAGCGCGGGGCCGCCGTGGACGAGCGCGTGGCCATCGTGGAAGCCTTCAATACGGGCGCTCCCCTCGACGAGCGCACGAACATCCAGTTCGGCGAAGGGGGTGCCGGCACGTTCTCCGACGGCAAGCTGAACACGGGCATCAGGAGCCCGCACATCCGCCATGTGCTGGAGGCCTTCGTGGAGGCCGGGGCTCCAGCGGACATCCTCGTGGACGCGAAGCCCCATATCGGCACCGATCTTCTGACGGGCGTGGTGCGCAACCTGCGCCGGGCCATCGAGGCGGCCGGCGGCGAGGTGCGCTTCCTCACGCGCCTGGCCGACGTGGCGGTAGAAGACGGGCGCGTGACTGGCGCCGTTCTCGTCGATGAGCCCACGGGGCGCACCGAGACGGTTCCGACCGACCGTATTGTGGTGGCCTGCGGCCATTCGGCCCGGGACACTTTCGATCTGCTCGGCCGCCTCGGCGCGAGCCTTGCCCGCAAGCCCTTCGCCGTGGGCGTGCGCATCGAGCACCCCCAGGCCCTCGTGAACGAGGCCCAGTACGGCCCGGCCGCGGCCCATCCGGCCCTCGGGACGGCCGACTACAAGCTGGCCGTGAAGACCGATGATGGGCGCGGGGTCTACAGCTTCTGCATGTGCCCGGGCGGGGATGTGGTGGCCGCGGCCAGCGAGGCGGGGCATCTGTGCGTGAACGGCATGAGCCGCCACGCCCGCGCCGGCGTCAACGCCAACGCCGCCCTGCTCGTGGAGGTGCGTCCCGACGATCTGCCTGGCGACGATCCCCTGGCCGGCATTGCCTTCCAGCGCGCCCTGGAGCGGGCCGCCTTCGAGATCGGATGCGTGGGGGGTACTGCGCCCTACACGGCCCCGGCCCAGACCGTCGGCAGCTTCCTGGCTGGCTCGGCGTCGGCAGGGCCGTCTGCCACGGTGCGTCCCACCTACCCGCGGGGCGTGGCCTGGACCGACCTGCGCCGGTGCCTGCCGCCCTTCGTGGCCGATGCCCTGGTCGAGGCTCTGCCGGCCCTCGACCGCAAGCTGCGGGGCTTCGCGAGCCCCGAGGCGGTCATGACCGCCGTGGAGGCCCGCAGCTCGAGCCCCGTGCGCGTCGAGCGCGACGGGGGCTTCCAATCGAACATCGCCGGCCTCTACCCCTGCGGGGAGGGGGCTGGCTACGCTGGCGGCATCATGAGCGCCGCCGTGGACGGCCTGCGCGTGGCCGAGGCCATCGTCTCAGAATGCGAGGTGATCCCATCGTGAAGTTCCTGACCGTGGATGAGGCTGCGGGCGCCCTGGCCGCCGGCGAGGCGGTGGTCATGCCCACCGACACCGTGTACGGGGTGGGGGTGGCCGTGGATGCCGTGGATGATCCCGGCGTGCTCTTCCGCCTGAAGGGGCGCCCCGCCGGCAAGGCCGTGGCGTGGCTCGTGGAAGGCCCGGCGGCCCTCGACCGCTACGGTACGGCCGTGCATCCCTGGGTGCACCGGCTGGCCCGGCGCTTCTGGCCCGGCGGCCTCACCCTGGTGGTGCCGGCCTCCGAGGCGGTGCCGGCCCCCTTCCGCTCGCCGGAGGGCACCATCGGCCTGCGCATGCCGGCCTCTCCGGAGGTGCTCGCCCTCATTCGGGCCGTGGGTTGCCCCTTGGCTGTTACCTCGGCGAACCTGTCGGGCGCTCCCGCGGCCGCCTTGCCCGAGCTGCTCGATGGCGATCTGGTTTCCCGCACAGCCGGCGTCCTTGGGGGCGCGTGCGGCGTCAGTGGCGGCGGATTGGCCTCGACGGTGATCGATTGCACGACCGTCAAGCCGAGCGTGCTGCGATGCGGCCCCATCAGTTCCCGCGATTTGGAGGAGTGCTCCCATGACTAATTCCGTAACCGGCGATTCGCCGATCAGCGAGACCGGCGAGCCGGCGGCTGCCGCGATCGGGTCCGCTGTCGTTGCTGCCGGCGCCCCACCCGATAGCGCCATGGCCTCTCTCGACCCCATCGACTTCACGTTCGACTCCGCCGATGGGGAGAGCGCGGTGCACGCCGTGCTGTGGCTGCCCGCCTCCTTGCAGGAGGATCGCGCCCAGGGGGCGGGGAAGAGCCTCGGCACCTTCCGCCCCCGGGGCGTGGTGCAGCTCATCCACGGCATGGCCGAGCATATCGGCCGTTATGACGACTTCGCCCGCTGCCTCGCCGATGCCGGCTACCTGGTGTGCGGCCACGACCACGTGGGCCATGGCGACACGGCTCCCACTGCGGCCCATCGCGGACGCATGCACCCGGTGCGCGGCGGTGACGCGCTCGTGGCCGATGTGCAGTCGCTGCGCCTGCTCGTGAGCCAGCAGGTGGCGGTCGAGGTGCCCTATTTCATGTTCGGCCACTCCATGGGCTCCCTCGTGCTGCGCAACTACCTGCCGCGCTTCGGGAAGGGGCTTGCCGGTGCCGTCCTCTGCGGCACGGCCAACCAGCCTGAGGTCGTGGCTGCGGCGGGCAACGTGCTCGCTCGCGCCATCGTCAGGATGCGCGGGGCCGACTACAAAAGCAAGCTTCTGCACAGCCTGGCCGACGGCGCCTACAGCCATCAGGTGAAGGATGCGCGCACGCCCTTCGACTGGCTCTCCCGCGACCCGGCGGTCGTGGATGCCTTTATCGCCGACGAGCGCGCGGGCTTCATGTTCTCGGCCGGCGCCTACGCCACCTTGACCGAGCTGGCCGCTCGCGCTAACAGCCCCGCGGCCTACCGGGCCACGCCTCACGAGGTGCCCCTGCTCTTCGTGGCCGGCGATGCCGACCCGGTAGGGAACTGCGGCCGCGGCGTGGCCCGGGCCGCCGAGTCCATGGAGGCCGCCGGCGCCGAGGACGTGACCCTGAAGCTCTTCCCTGGCATGCGCCACGAGATCCTCAACGAGCTCGGCAAAGAAGAAGTGTACGACTATATCCTGGAATGGATAAACGCCCACAGCGAAGGCCGAGCGTAGAGGAGACGTCGGGTGTTCCGACCGAGCGAGTTCCGCAGCGACGAGAACAGCCCGGTGGGCTGTTCTCCAAAGCGAGGACTGTCTGAGCGAATCGGAATACCCGGCGGCTCCGATTGGCGGTGAGCCGCAAGTAGCAACAGGAGGAGATGTCCGTGAAGAAATACGTCATCGCGCTCGATCAGGGCACCACATCGTCCCGGGCCATGCTCATCGATCGCGGCGGACGGGCCGTGGGCAGCGTGCAGCGGCCCTTTCCGCAGCTGTACCCCCAGCCGGGTTGGGTGGAGCACGACCCTCACGACATCCTGTCGTCCCAGCTGGGCGCCTTGACCGAGCTCTTGCTCACCTACAGTGTGAGCCCGGCCGAGATCGATTCGGTCGGCATCACCAACCAGCGCGAGACCACGGTGGTGTGGGACCGCGCCACCGGCGAGCCCATCGCGAACGCCATCGTGTGGCAGTGCCGGCGCACGGCCCCCATGGTGGAGGCCCTCGCGAGCGACCCGGTTGTGGCCGCCGAGATCACCGCGCGCACGGGCCTTGTGCCCGACGCCTACTTCTCGGCGAGCAAGATCGCCTGGATCCTGGGGGAGGTGCCCGGGGCCCGCGCTAAGGCTGAGGCCGGCGAGCTCGCCTTCGGCACCGTCGACAGCTGGCTCATCTGGAAGCTCACCTACGGGGCCGTGCATGCCACCGACGTGACCAATGCGAGCCGCACCATGCTCTACAACATCCACGAGGGCTGCTGGGATCCCTACTTGCTGGAGCTCTTCGGCATTCCCGCCTCCCTCATGCCCGAGGTGCGCCCCTCGGCCGGCGACTTCGGCGTGACGGCGAACCCCGGTCTCGTGCAGGGCATTCCCATTCGGGGCGTGGCCGGCGACCAGCAGGCGGCCCTGTTCGGCCAGTGCTGCTTCGAGCCGGGCCAGGCGAAGAACACCTACGGCACCGGCTGCTTTCTGCTCATGCACACGGGGAAGGAGGCCTGCGCGAGCACCAAGGGCCTCATCACCACCGTGGCCGCCTCGGCCCCGGGCACGAAGGGCACCGAGTACGCCCTGGAGGGCAGCGTGTTCATGGCCGGCGCCCTCATCCAGTGGCTGCGCGACGAGCTCGGCATCATCGACAGCGTGGCCGAGGTCGATGCCATCGCCCGCAGCGTGCCGAGCACCGAGGGCGTGGTCGTGGTGCCGGCCTTCACGGGTCTGGGGGCGCCCTGGTGGGACGCTGATGCCCGCGGCGCCATCCTGGGGCTTACCCGCGGGGCCGGTCGCGCCCACATCGTGCGGGCGGCCTTGGAATCCCTCGCCTACCAGGTGTGCGACCTGGTACAGGCCATGACCGAGGATGCGCGCTTGCCGCTGTCGGTGCTGAACGTTGACGGGGGCGCTGCGGCCAACGACTTCCTCATGCAGTTCCAGGCCGACATGCTGGGGGTGTCACTGCGCCGCCCGGCCAACGCCGAGACCACGGCTCTGGGAGCGGCGTTTCTGGCCGGTCTGGCCACGGGTTTCTGGCCCGATACGGCGGCGCTTTCGGCTTTGCGGGAAGGGGAGGAGCGCTTCCTGCCCACCTTCGACGAGGCTGCCCGCGCCGTCCGCCTCGCTCGCTGGCGCGACGCCGTGGTCCGGGTACGCAGCTAGGGCGGCGAAAGGGCCACGGCGGGTTGAACCGCTCGGCGCCTACACCCCCAGGCCCACGGTCAGGTGGGCCAGATAGAAGCAGAACCGCATGACGAAGATGGCCGCCAGGCCGAGGGCCGCCGCCGTGCAGAGGCGCCCCACGAGCTGGTAGCGGATTGCGCCTTCGGGCGGGGTGCCGTCGGCCGGAAGGTTCCGCGTCGCCCGCCAGGCGATGACGATGCCGCCGGCACCCAGCAGGGCGAAGGCTGCGACGGCCGCCCCATAGGCGGGCACGAGGTCGGTCACGGAGGCCACGGCGTTGCCCACGCTCCCGAGATCGACCCCCTGCAACCCGTACACCGCAACGCTCGCCGCTAGAGCCCCGGCCGCGAGCGCGGCGAGGCCCTTGGCCCGGCGCGCTGTCAGAGAGGTGCAGCGTCCCACGGCATAGCTGGCCAGGGCCACCAGCGGGCCGCCCATGAGGGCGTTGGCCGCAATGGCCACGGGCACTTCCCACAGGTTCCAGGAGATGATGGTACGGGCGGAGTAGGCCAGGCCCACGGCGGCGATGAACGCCAGGGCCGCCAGATCGATGGCGCCGATCCACAGGCGCAGCAGGCGGGGGCTGGGGGCGCGGCGGAACGAGTAGAGCCAGTAGAGGCCGCCGAGCATGAGGAAGATGACGGCGCAGAGCACTTCGTTGGACAGCGGGGAGGAGCCCACGGCCGCGAAGACGTAGAGGGCGTTGGCGGGACTGCCCAGATGGGTGGCCGAGGCCACGAGCCCCACCATGGACACGATGAGCGGCAGGCACAGGTAGGTGCTGATGCGCCGCACCTCGGCCCAGGAAGCCCGGCCGCTCAGAATGGGCAGCCCCATGAGCAGCAGGGCCATGGCCCCGGCTGGCGCGAGGGTGGTGAACAGGACGAGGGTTATCTCGCCGAGGGCGGTGTCGAGTCCGATCACGGGGCGTCCTAACGGGTTTCGGCGACGTTGCCGATGGCCACGCCGTCGCCGGCGGCCCGGCCGTCGCGGCTGGGCTTGATATAGAGGTTCGGACAGGTCTCCTCGGCCGGCGGCAGGGGAGGGGTGGCCGCCCTCTCTCCCCGAGCGGCCATGGCCTCGGCGGTGCCGAACCCGAGGGCCCGGGCGGGGCAGGCCAGCACGCAGAGGGGCGCCTCGCCGGCGGCGAGACGGTCGGGACAGCCCTCGCACTTCACCGAGTGGCCCCGGCTCTTGTCCACCTGAGGGGCGTTGTAGGGGCAGGCGAGGTGGCAGTAGCCGCAGCCGATGCACTTCCGGGTGTTCACGGCCACCAGCCCCGTGGCCTCGTCCTTGGCCATGGCCTGGGTGGGGCATACCTCGATGCAGACGGGGCGGGAGCAGTGGTTGCAGCCGAGAGAGAGGTAGAAGACGCGGCAGGTGGTGGAGCAGATGCCCGCCCCGTCCTTCTCGGTGCGGCCCTCCACACACTCGTAGACGCGGCGAAACGCCACGCCGACTCCCAGGTCGAAACCGTCCTTGCAGGCGACGACGCAGGTCTTGCAGCCGGTGCAGCGGGAGCCGTCGAAGAAGAACCCGAGCTGGGCCATGGGGTGCGCACCTCCTCTCGCGAAGCCGCGCGCCTTAGGGCCGCGCGGCGGAAAAACGGGGCGGGGGCGCCCATGGTAGCGCACCCCCGCCCGAAAAGCGCCTGAAAGACGTCGTTGCGGCGCCCGGCCGTTCGTTTCCCTCGGTCGGGGTCGCGGCCCTTAGGCCACTTCGAGGGGATTGCCGATGAAGCCCTCGTCGGAGCCGGCGGCGCGGGCATCGGCCGTCGGGGTCATGAAGTAGTTCGGCTCGGTCTCGGCCGGATCGGGCAGCGGGGCCACCGCTCCGCGCTCGCCGAGGGCCGCCATGGCCCCGGCGTCGCCGAACTTCAGGGCCCGGGCCGGACAGGCCATGACGCAGGCGGGCAGCTCGCCGGCGGCCACCAGGTCGGCGCAGCCGTCGCAGCGCACGGCCTTCACCGTCTCGGGATCCACCTTCGGGGCGCCGTAGGGGCAGGCGTTCACGCAGGTGCCGCAGCCGATGCAGGACTCGGCGTCCACGGCCATGAGCCCGGTCTCGTCGTCCTTGCTGATGGCGCCCTGGGGACAGTTCGCCATGCAGATGGGCTTGTCGCAGTGGTTGCAGCTGACCGAGGTGTAGTAGCTGAAGCAGGAGGTGGTGCAGGTGCCGTCGGCGCCCTTCTCGGTGGTGCCGCCGGTGTACTCCCAGACGCGGCGGTAGGCCAGCCCCGTGTCCAGGTTGTTCTTATCCTTGCAGGCGAACACGCAGGTCTTGCAGCCGGTGCAGCGCGTGCCGTCGAAGTAGAAAGCAAGTTGTGCCATGATGTCTCATCCTTTCCGTGCGCGCGGCCCTAGGCCTTGGTGACCTGGCAGATGTTGGTGTGCTGGGGGTTGCCCTTGGCGAAGGGCGAGGGGCGATGGGTGGTCAGGGTGTTGATGCAGCCGCCCTTGTCCACGCGGTCGCCGTTCATGTCGGCGTCGTGCCAGGCGCCCTGGGCGCAGGCCACGGTGCCGGGGATGACGCGGGGCGTCACCTTGGCCAGCAGCTCCATGGCGCCGAACTGGTTCTCCACGCGGACGGTATCGCCCTGCTCGATGCCGCGCTCGGCGGCGTCGGCCGGGTTGATCCAGGCCTCCTGGGGGTTCAGCTCCTTCAGGATCTCCACGCCGCCCCAGGACGAGTGCAGGCGGCCCCGGTAGTGGAAGCCGGACAGCTGGAGGGGGAACTCGTCGGTGACGGTCTCGGCGCCGTACCACTCGGGGGCGTAGACCGGGATGGGGGCCACGAAGTCGTCGTCGGCGAACTCGTGGGCCGCGATGTAGTCGGCCAGGGCCTCGGAGTAGATCTCGATCTTGCCCGAGGGGGTGTCCAGGGGGTTGGCCACGGGGTCGGCGCGGAACTCGGCCATGGCGATGACGGCGCCGGCCGGGTTCTTGCGGGTGTAGACGCCCATTTCCATGGCCTCTTCGTAGGTGGGCAGCTCGGGATCCTTCTCACGGGAGGTCTCGTAGCACTCCCGGAGCCAGTCCTCCTGGGTCTTGCCTTCGGTGAAGGCCTCCTCCTTGCCGAGCGCCGCGGCGATGAGAGCGGCGGCGTCGTAGGCGCTCTTGCGCTCGAACTTCGGCGCGTAGGGCTCGGAGCCGGCGAGCATGTAGCCGCCGTCGCCGCCCGTGCCGATCATGGAGGGCTGCTCGAGGCGGAACAGGTCGGGGAGGATGACGTCGGAGTACTTGAGCGAGTCGGTCATGAGGATGTCGGAGCCGAGCACGAACTGGCACTTGCTCTCGTCGGACATCACGTCGTGGACCCAGTTGATGTCGGAGTTCTGGTTCGTGATGCAGTTGCCTGCGTAGTTGATGACGAACTTGATGTCGCAGGGCAGCTGGTCGACGCCGGTCACGCCGTCGGCCTTCTCGGTCATCTCGTGGCCGCGGTCGATGGCGTCCACCATGGAGAACACCGAGATCTTCGCCTTCACGGGGTTCTCGCCGTCGGGCATGCTGGTGAGGTTGACGCTGTAGGAGCCCTCGCGCAGGCCGTTGCTCGTGCCCGGCAGGCCGATGTTGCCCGTGAGGATGGGCAGCATGCAGATGGACCAGCCGGTCATCTCACCGTTGCTGCGGCGCTGCGGGCCCCAGCCCTGGTCGACGAACAGGGCCTCTGCCGCGGCGATCTCGCCGGCCAGGGCGCGGATCTTGTCGGCGGCGATGCCGGTGATGGGGGCGGCCCATTCCGGCGTCTTCTCCACCTTGTCGTAGCCGGTGCCCATGATGTAGTCCTGGTAGGACTTATGCTGGCCCTGGGCCGAGGCAGGCAGGGTGGCCTCGTCGAAGCCGACGCAGTAGGTGTCCAGGAATTCCTTGTCCACCTGGTTGTTCGCGATGAGCTCATGGGCGATGGCCGCCACGAGGGCCGCGTCGGTGCCGGGGTTGATGGGCAGCCACTCGTCGGAGCGGCCGGCCAGGGAGTCGTTGAAGCGGGGATCGATCACGTAGATCTTACCCTTGGTCATCTCGCGCATGGCCACGTAGTCGTGGTGGGACACCGCGCCGCCCTGGCGCGTCTCCACGGGGCTCGTGCCGAACATGAGCACCAGGTCGGAATCGCGGGCGGCCGACAGGGACGAGCCCGCGCCCACGCTGGCGCCGAAGATGTAGGGGGTGATCCACATGAGCTGGGCCAGGGAGTAGTTGCCGTAGAAGGCCAGGTACCCGTTGCCGAGCGAGTTCAGCAGGCGGAACCACGGGCGGGCGGTCACGCCGTAGTTGCCGGTGCAGTAGTTCATGTACACGGCCTCGGGCCCGTAGTTGTCGATGACCTCCTGGTAGTTGCGGGCGATGATCTCGATGGCCTCGTCCCAGGTGATCTGCTCGTACTTGCCCTCGCCGCGCTTGGAGCCCTCGGCTCGCTTCATGGGGTAGTTGATGCGGTCGGGGTGGTTCACCCAGGCGCGATAGGCGCGGCCGCGCAGGCAGGCACGGGGCTGGATGTCGTCCATGTCGTCGCTGTCGGCGGCGTAGGTCTCCACGCGCACGATCTCGTCGTCGACGACGTGGAGCTTGAGCGCGCAGCGGCCCGGGCAGTTGATGGCGCAGTGGTTCCAGACGATCTTCTCCTCCACCGGCGCCGGCTCGGCCTTCCCATCGGCTCCCGTCTCGGCGAGCTCGGACGAGCAGCCGAACAGCGTGGCGCCACCGAGGGTGGCGGCACCGAGGCCGGCCAGGGCGGAACCCTGGACGAAGGTGCGGCGACTCAGTTCCTTAGACATTGCGTCCCTCCTCTTTCTCTTCCTCGTGGGTACGGCGGCCGCGCTCTCCCGCGGCCGTGAGAACCTTCCCGCCCGCGCGCCCCCTCAAGAGCGGCCGCGCGGTGCCGGGAATGGCGAAATCCTAGTCCACGGAGGTTCATCCCTTGTCGCATAATGTATGTGAATTCCAGAAAAAACCTGGTCAGAAGGGGGTTGGTCGGTCCCATTTCCTCGGGCACTTGCTTTACAATGACAGGGTCGGCACCGGGGTGGGGAGGAAGTCATGGAACGCGGGAACGGCAGCGGGGGAGGGCCGATCACCGGCAGCCTGCTCTATCGATTGCTCAAGCCCAATGCGGCTTCCCTGGGCTACGGGCTCTTCCTTGCCATCAACGCGGCCAGCGTCTGGGGCGGCGTGTTCCCCTTCCTGCCCCTGGAGTTCCAGACCCGCGGCATCATCTTCTGGTTCTTCCTGTGCCAGTCCCTCGTGTTCTCCTTGAGCTATCTCGCCAGCCTGCTGGGATCCTACTTCCTGCCCCGGGCCACGCGGAGCTTCCTCGTGCAGTTCACCATCGCCCCCTACTTCCTCGGGTGGTGCTGCCTCATCGGGGCCATCTACTTCGACGACTGGGCCCTTCGGCTCGTGGCCGTCGGCGGCGCGCTGCTGGGCCTGGGCTCGGCGGGGTTCTACATGCTCTGGCAGCGCCTCTTCGCCTCCATGGCCTCGGAGGAGGGGGATCGCAACCTCATCGGCGGCACCGTGTGGGGCGCGGTGTTCTACTTCGCCCTCTACCTCATTCCCGTGGCGGTGACCGCCTTCCTCATCCCGCTCGTGTTCCTGCCCCTGTTCGCTTTGGCCATCGTCCTCAAGAGCCGCGACATCAACCGGGATCAGCCGATGTTCGAGGATGTGCCCCGGGAGCACCCCCAGGTGTACCGCCGCGTCATCGGCGACTACTGGCGCAGCGCCCTGTGCGTGGGGGCGCTCGGGTTCTGCACGGGCATCATGCGCTCCCTGGCCGTGGGCAACCCCTCCGTGGGCTCGCTCGTCAACGTGCTGTCCATGGCCGCGACCCTCGTGGCGGCCCTCGCCCTGCTCATCGCCTGGCGCCACCAGGACCTCCACATGGACGTTGTCGGGGCCTACCAGGCGTTCTTTCCCTTCGTCATCACGTCGTTTCTGCTGCTGCCCTTTCTCGCGCCCGAGTACGAGCGGTGGCTCGCGGCGGTGCTCTACGCGGTGTACAGCGTGGCCATCGTGCTCATGATGATCCAGTGCGCCCAGGCCTCGCGCAACCGCGGTATCAACCCCGTCTTCATCTACGGCTTCTTCGGCTGCATCGTCTACATGCTCCATGACGTGGGCTTTCTCGGAGGCACCTTCGCCGAGGGCATTCGCTACGCCGGCATCGCCCCCTTGGCGGGCATCGCCCTGGCGGCGGTGTACCTGCTCGGGCTCATGTACTTCGTGGGCCAGGGCGGCTTCCGGCGCCTGTTCTCGCGCCGCGCCGCCGAGGAGCCGGCCGACCGCAGCGCCCGGTCCACGGGCATCGAGCTGGTGGCCCTCCAGCCCCGGGCCCCGAAGCCCCGGCCGGGCCAGGCGGCGCCGGTCTGGCAGGACCGCATGTCGAAGCAGGCGGCCCTCGTGCAGCGCCACTACCGCCTGAGCGCCCGGGAGACCGAGGTCATGGAGCTGATCGCCCGGGGCAACACCGTCACCCGCATCGCCGAGGACCTCGTGGTGTCCGAGAACACCATCCGCACCCACTGCCGGCGGCTCTACGCCAAGCTCGGCGTCCACAAGAAGCAGGAGTTCTTGGATCTCGTCCGCTCCTTCGATCCGGCGGAATTGGGGGAAGAGGGCTAGGGCGTTCCGTGTCCGATTTCCGATTCTTTTCTCGGTTGGGGAATTCCGCCCGGCGGCGCGGGGCCCGAGCGCATACAATAGGAGCGTTGTGCCCCAGCGTTGGAAAGGACGGACGCCCATGCGCGTGAGCATCGGAAGCGACCACGCCGGCTTCGAGCAGAAACAGGCCCTCGTTGATTACCTGAAGGGGAAGGGCATCGAGGTCATCGACCGCGGTCCCGCCAACGACGATCGGGTGGATTATCCCGACTACGCCGCGCCCGTGGCCCACGATGTGGCCGACGGCGCCGCCGACTTCGGCGTGCTCGTGTGCGGCACCGGCATCGGCATGGCCGTGGCGGCCAACAAGGTCCGCGGCGTGCGGGCGGTGAACATCATCAACACCGAGTTCGCCGCGCTCTCCCGCGAGCACAACGACGCGAACCTCATCACCCTGTCGGGCCGCTTCGTGCCCCTGGCCGAGAACGAGCGCATTCTGGACACCTTCTTCGCCACCCCCTTCGGCGAGGGTCGCCACGCGGGACGGGTCGAGAAGATCATGGCTCTTGAGTCCGTTCGTCCTGGCGGACAAACGGACTAGCCGACGCCGCGGCTCCGACAGGCACCTGCCTCTGCACTTCAGGGCTTGCCCTCACGGCGCAAAGGCCGCTCGGCCGCCCTTCAGCACCGATGCAGGCACCTGCCGAGCCCTCGCTGACTTCCTGGGGCGAACCAGGGAGAACGTATGATGCTGGAATACTGAGATACCTGTTGGATGCGTAGGTACCTATAAAGGGAAGGAACGGTTTTATGGCTTTGGAATTTCTCGCGGGGGAAGACCCTCAGGTAGCGGAGTGTCTGCGGGCTGAGTTGGCCCGTCAGCGCGGAAGCGTGGAGCTCATCGCGTCGGAGAACTTCACCTCCCGCGCGGTTATGGAAGCCGTGGGCAGCGTGCTCACTAACAAGTACGCCGAGGGCTACCCGGGCAAGCGCTATTACGGCGGCTGCGAGAAGGTCGATATGGTGGAGGATCTGGCCCGCGACCGTGCCTGCGAGCTGTACGGCGCCAAGTACGCCAACGTGCAGCCCCATTCCGGCGCCAGCGCGAACTTCGGCGCCTACCTGTCCATCGTCGAGCCCGGCGACACGGTGCTCGGCATGAGCCTCGATCACGGCGGCCACCTTACCCACGGCAGCCCGGTGAACTTCTCGGGGCTTCTGTACAACATCGTCTCCTACGGCGTGGACCCCGAGACCGAGGTCATCGACTACGACGAGGTGGAGCGCATCGCCAAGGAATGCCGTCCGAAGGTGATCGTGGCCGGCGCCTCGGCCTACCCGCGCTTCATCGACTTCGAGCGCATGGCCGAGATCGCCCACGGCGTAGGTGCCTACCTCATGGTGGACATGGCCCACATCGCCGGCCTCGTGGCCGCGGGCCTGCACCCGAGCCCGGTGCCCCATGCCGATATCGTCACTTCCACGAGCCATAAGACCCTGCGCGGACCGCGCGGCGGCTTCATCCTCACTAACTCCGACGAGCTGGGGGCCAAGATCAACAAGGCCATCTTCCCCGGTGCCCAGGGCGGCCCGCTCATGCACGTCATCGCCGGCAAGGCCGTGGCCTTCGGCGAGGCGCTGCGCCCGGCGTACCGCACCTATATGGAGTCTGTGGTGGAGAACTGCCGCACCCTCGGCCAGGGCATGATCGACGGCGGCCTGCGCCTCGTGTCCGGCGGCACCGACAACCACCTGTGCCTCGTAGACCTCACCGCTTCCGACATCACCGGCAAGGATGCCGAGAAGCTGCTGGAGAGCGTGGGGCTCACGGCGAACAAGAACTCCATCCCCAACGAGCAGCGCTCGCCCTTCGTGACGAGCGGCATCCGCGTGGGAAGCGCCGCGGCCACCACCCGCGGATTTACCGCCGAGGACTTCTACGAGGTGGGCCAGCTCATCGCCACCACGGTGTTCAACGCCGCCGATGAGGCCAAGCTCGCCGACGTCCGCCGCCGCGTGAACGCCCTGCTGGACGCCCACCCGCTGTACCCGGGGCTGGAGTACTAGGCAATAAAGTGAGGGCAGGGGAAGGGCCCGGCGACGGTTTGCGCGCAGATTCCGCAGACTCGGAAATATTGGGGTAAAATCCCTACACCAATATTTCCGAAAGCGAGGACTTGCCCGAGCACGAGCCGCCGCCGGGCCCTTCCCCGGTGGGACTGCCTTCTCGATCCACACGAAAGGAAGCGCGTTATGGAGTACAACGACCGCGTCGTCGTCATCGATCATCCCATGGTGCAGCACAAGCTGTCGAAGCTGCGCAACAAGAACACCTCCTCCAAGGACTTCCGCCAGCTCGTGCGCGAGTTGGCCCTGTTCGAGGGCTACGAGGCCACCCGCGACCTGGCCCTGGAGGACGTGAAGGTGGAGACCCCCATCTGCACGGCCGACTGCAAGCAGGTGGCGGGCAAGAAGATGGTGATCGTGCCCATCCTGCGCGCCGGTTTGGGCATGGTGGACGGCCTGCAGGAACTCATGCCCTCCACCTTCGTGGGCCATCTGGGCATGTACCGCGACCCCGAGACCCACGAGCCCCACGAGTACTACGCCAAGCTGCCCGACAGCATCGACCAGCGCGACGTGCTCGTGGTGGACCCGATGCTCGCCACCGGCGGCTCGGCCGTGGCGGCTATCCAGTACCTGCGTAAGCAGGGCGTGAAGAACATCAAGCTCATGGTGCTCGTGGCCGCCCCCGAGGGCATCGAGGCAGTGCTCGCCGCCGATCCCGACGTGCGCATCTACACCTGCTCCATCGACGAGGGACTGAACGACCGCGCCTACATCGTGCCCGGCCTCGGCGACGCCGGCGACCGCATCTTCGGCACGAAGTAAGTTTTATTGAGCTAGCGCAGGCGAAAGACCCGGCGGCTGTCCGCGCGCAGATTCCGCAGACTCGGAAATTCTGGTGTAGAATTCCCACACCAATATTTCCGAAAGCGAGGACGTGCCCGAGCACGGGCAGCCGCCGGGTCTTCCGCCGGAGGGATCGGCGCCGAAGGCGAACAGCGGAGCGGGGCGTGCCTGCGGAGTGCGGGCACCCCGTCCCGAGATGGGAAGGAGCACCAATGTCAGTGGATAACCGCCCCAGTTGGGACGAGTACTTCATGGGCCTGGCCAACCAGGTGGCCGAGCGCACCACATGTTTGCGCCGCGGGGTGGGGGCTATCATTGTGAAGGACCGCCGCATCCTGGCCACGGGCTACAACGGCGTGCCCACCGGGCTCGCCCATTGCTCCGAGACCGGGTGTCTGCGCCAGCAGCTCGGCGTGCCGAGCGGCCAGCGCCACGAGATCTGCCGCGGCCTGCACGCTGAGCAGAACGCCATCATCCAGGCGGCCCGCTTCGGCACCGATATCGACGGCGCTACCATCTATGTGAACACCCAGCCCTGCGTCGTGTGCGCCAAGATGCTCATCAACGCCGGCATCAAGGAGATCGTGTACCAGAACCCGTACCCCGACGAGCTCTCCCAACAGCTCCTCGCCGAATCCGGCATCCTCGTCCGCGAGTACACGGGCGAGTAGGGAAGTAGAGCGCGCTCTTCTCCTCAACTAAAGGTTGAGTATAGAGGAGGAGGCGGGTGTCCCAACCGAGCGAGTTCCACAGCGACGGGAAGTGTCCAGTGGACACTTCCCCAAAGCGAGGACTGTCTGAGCGAATTGGGATACCCGCCTCCTCCGACTGAGGGGAGCCGCAACCAAGTTTCGTGCACGTGCACAATTTTCCCAGATCACAGGGCCGCCCGACCACGCGAACTTTTCACCGCTCACCAATTAAAGGGTTGTTTCGGGTGCCATTTGTTAGGGAGCCGTTATCATACGTTACGGTTTATTGGGTTTTCAGCGCGTAGGCGCCCAAACGGAAGCAGGGTATGGCACTGGCAATCGCACTCGGCGTGGCAACGGGCATAGTGGGGTTCTCCCCGCTTGTGTTCGGTTTGTACCGGGTGAGGCACATGACGGACTCGGGCAATTTCGGACATATGGGCGTGCTCATGGTCTGCCTTCTCATCTCGTTCATCCTCATGTTCGCCGCCGCTCTTCTCTGCATCTCGCTGGCCCGCGATCTCGCGCTGCCCTTCGTCCTGTCGGAAGCCGTGGCGCTTTCGCTCACCGCCATCGTTTTCGGTGTGAGCAAGCTGGTCCGGAAATAGCATAGGAAAGGTTGATACGTGGACGCTCTTTCAACTCTCTCGGCTGAGGTGCCCCATCTCCAGGCATCCTTCGATCCCACCGTCGTGTTCGGCGGGGTCACCCAGTACATTGTCTGGATGGTCATCTGCTGGATCATCACCTGCGCTATCGTGCTCGTGGTGGCCAAGAAGCTCACCCTCATCCCCACGAACAAGTTCGTGAACACCGTGGAGTACGGCTACCAGTTCGTGCGCAACGACATGGGCGAGGGCATCATCGGCCACGGCTTCAAGAAGCACGTGCCGTTTCTGGCCACGATGTTCTTCTTCATTCTCGTGTCGAACTTCGTGGGCCTCATCCCCGGCTGCAAGACCCCGACGGGCACCATCTCGGTGACCTGGGCGCTGGCCACCATCTCGTTTATCTACTTCAATGTCTGGGGCATCAAGGCCAAGGGCGGTTTGGGCTACCTGAAGTCCTTCGCTCCGGCCGGGCTGCCCAAGCCCATGGTGCCGGTCATCTGGTTTTTGGAGCTCATCTCCACCTGCATCCGCTGGCTGACCCTGGCCGTCCGACTCTACGGCAACATGTTCGCCGGCCACATGGTCCTCGGCATCTTCGCCCTGGCCTCCAGCGTGTTCCTCACCGTGGGCATCCAGGCGCTCGACCCCGTTTCCAGCGTGCTGTCGCTGCCCTGGTTCCTGCTGCTCATCGCCATGTACGCCCTGGAGACGCTCGTCGCCTTCCTGCAGGCCTACGTGTTCACGGTGCTCTCCGCGGTCTACATCCAGATCGCCACGTCGGCCCACTAGGCCGCAAAGGGCCTGCGGGTCCCAAGCGCCCTCGGCGCCGGGAGGTTGGAAGGCCTCCGCACCCCATTGGGTTAAGCCGGCTCCTCCAAAGCCGGAGACCATATCCGTTAAGTGTTTTTGGGAAACAGGCTCAAAAACGACCTTTAAGGAGGAAATTGTGGAAACTGTTTTCGTCATCGCTGCGCTGAAGCTCGTCGGCTACGGCCTGGCCACCATCGGCCCTGGCCTGGGCATCGGCATCGCCTGCTACGGCTGCTGCGTGGGCACCGCCCGCCAGCCCGAGGTGGGTGGCCGTCTGTTCACCAACTTCATCATCGGCGCCGCTCTGGCCGAGGCCCTGGCCCTCATCGGCTTCGTGCTCGCGTTCATCCTCTAAATCCGGCACGTATTCAATTCGGAAAAGCCTACGTATAGGCAAGAAAGAGGTATGCACGTGAAGACAAGAGCGAACAAAGCAGTTGCCCAGGCCGCCTTCGGTGCCCTGGCTCTGAACGCTGCTTTCCCTGCGCTCGCGTTTGCTAGCGAAGAGGAGTCCGGCGGCCTGTCCGCCATTCTCCCCGACATGGCGGAGTTCATCCCCATGCTCATCGCCTTCATCATCCTGTGGATCATTCTCGCGAAGTTCGGCTGGCCCATGTTCGCCGGCATGCTCGAGAAGCGCGAGAACACCATCCGCGAGGCTCTGAAGAAGTCCGAGGAGGCTCAGATTGAGAGCGAGCGCGTGCTTGCGGAGTACCAGCAGCAGCTGGCCGACGCCAAGACCCAGTCGGCCCAGATCATCGCTGATGCCCGCGCGGTGGGCGAGGCCGTGAAGGCCGACATCACCGCCCAGGCCCAGACCGAGGCGGCCGACATGATCGCCAAGGCCAAGGCCGCCATCGAGGCTGAGAAGAAGGCCGCCGTGGCCGAGCTCCAGTCTTCGATCGCCGACACGTCCGTGGACGTGGCCGCCCGCCTCATCGGCGAGGATCTCACCGAGGGCGAGCATCGCGCGATCATCGAGCGCTACGTCAAAGAGGCTGGGAGCTTCAATGGCAACTAATCGTCTCGTCGTCAAAGAGGAAGTCGCCGTCTTCGCGTCGGTGCTCTTCGACAGCGCCAACGGGGCCGGCGGCCAGGAGGCCGTGCTTCAGGTGCGCGAGCAGATGGCCGAGGTCATCCGCCTCATGCGCTCCGATCTGGACCTCACCATGGCGCTCTCGAACCCGGATTTCACCCCCGAGGCGCGCCGGGCGCTGGTGGAGAACGTCTTCGCCGAGTGCCACCTGGCGTTTCGCGAGGTGCTGGCGGTCATGGCCGAGCGTGGCCAGGCCGACCTGCTGCCCCGGGTGAACGACGAGTTCCGCGCCCTGCTGGGCGAGCGATTGGGAATCTGCGTGGTCGACGTGACCACCGCGGTGCCCCTTGACGACGGGCTGCGCCAGCTTATTACGGAAAAAGCCGAAGCCGATCTGGGGAAGAAGGCGGTGCTGCGCGAGCGCATCGACAAGTCTATCTTGGGCGGCATCATCATGGACGTGGACGGGAACTACATCGATGCGAGCATGATCTCGCAGCTGAACCGCGCCCGCAACGTCCTCAAAGACACAACAGATGGAGGTGAATGCTAGTGACTGAAATCACCGCACAGTCCATTGACGCCGCGCTGAAGAAGCAGCTCGAGGCGCTGAACGTCAGCGTCGAGTCCCGCGAAGTGGGCACGGTCATCCAGGTCGGCGACGGCATTGCGCGCGTCGACGGTCTCCGCGATGCCATGGCCGGTGAGCTGCTCGAGTTCATCGGAGAGGGCGGCAAGACCGTGTACGGTCTGGCCCAGAACCTCGAAGAGGACGAGGTCGGCGCCGTGCTTTTGGGTGACGTCACCGCAATCAAGGAAAACGACCAGGTCCGCACGACCGGCCGTATCGTGGAGGTTCCCGCCGGCGAGTCCATGCTCGGCCGCGTGGTGAACCCGCTCGGCCAGCCGATCGACGGCAAGGGCCCCATTAAGGCCGAGGGCACCCGTCCCGTGGAGTTCAAGGCTCCGGGCGTTATCTCCCGTCAGCCGGTGAACGAGCCCATGCAGACCGGTATCCTGGCCATCGACTCCATGGTGCCGATCGGCCGCGGCCAGCGCGAGCTCATCATCGGCGACCGCCAGACCGGCAAGACCGCTATCGCCATCGACGCCATCATCAACCAAAAAGATCAGGACATGATCTGCATCTACGTCGCCATCGGCCAGAAGGCCTCCACGGTGGCCGGCGTGGTGGAGACCCTCGAGCGCCACGGCGCCATGAAGAACACCATCATCGTGGCCGCCACCGCCTCCGATTCCGCTCCGCTGCAGTACATCGCGCCGATGGCCGGCGCCGCCATGGGCGAGTACTTCGTCTACAATGGCGCCAACGGCCAGCCGGCCGGGCCTGAGAACCGCGGCCGTGCCGTGCTCATCGTCTACGATGACCTGTCCAAGCAGGCCGTGGCCTACCGCCAGATGTCGCTGACCCTGCGCCGTCCTCCGGGACGCGAGGCCTACCCCGGCGACGTGTTCTACCTGCATTCCCGCCTGCTGGAGCGCGCGGTGAAGATGTCCGACGAGAACGGCGGCGGCTCCATGACGGCTCTGCCGATCATCGAGACCCAGGCCGGCGACGTGTCCGCCTACATCCCGACCAACGTGATCTCCATCACCGACGGTCAGATCTTCCTGCAGACCGACCTGTTCTTCCAGGGCCAGCGCCCGGCCGTCGACGTGGGCATCTCGGTGTCCCGCGTGGGTGGCTCCGCGCAGATCAAGGCCATGAAGCAGGTGGCCGGCTCCCTGCGCCTGGACCTGGCGTCCTATCGCGAGTTGCAGGCCTTCACCCAGTTCGGTTCCGACCTGGACAAGGCCACGCAGGACCAGCTGACCCGCGGCTCCCACATGACGGAGCTTTTGAAGCAGGGCCGCTACAACCCGATGCCCGTCGCCGAGCAGGTCATCGCCATCTTCGCCGGCAACGAGGGCTTCCTCGACGATCTGCCGCTGGATGCCGTCGTTCGCTTCCGTACCGAGTTGCTCTCCTCGATCCGCGCCTCCAAGCCGCAGATCATCGAGACGATCAACAAGGAGAAGAAGCTCTCCGACGAGACCAAGGCCGCTCTGAAGGAGGCCATCGCCGCCTTCAAGCAGTCCTTCGACGCCGTAGCGTAAGGTAGGTAGACCATGCCCAACCTACACGACATCGAACGGCGAATCAAATCCGTCACCTCGACGAAGCAGATCACGCGCACCATGGAAATGGTCGCCGCTGCCAAGATTCGCCGCGCTTCCGAGCGCGTGGACAACGCGCTCCCTTGGGCGGTCGCCATCTCAGACATGCTCATCAGCACGGCAAAGTACGCTCATCTGGATACGGAGCCGCTGCTGCAGGTCCACGACGAGGTGAAGCGGGTGCTCATCGTAGCCGTCACCTCCGACCGCGGCCTTGCCGGCGGCTTCAACACCAACGTGCTTCGCTATGTGGAGAAGCTCACGAAGGAAAAGCAGCGCGAAGGTGCCGAGGTGGAGGTGGCTGCCTGTGGCAAGAAGGCCATCGGGTACTTCACCTACCGCGGCATCGAGCCGGTGTTCTCCTTCGCGGGATACTCGGCCGACCCTGAGTTCGCCCAGGCCGCCGAGCTGTCCGGCTACGTGATGCAGGCCTATGCCGAGGGCAAGCTCGACGAGGTGTTCATCGTGTACAACCACGCGAAGAACGCTGCCGAGCAGTCCTTGGTGGAGCAGCAGGTGCTGCCGGTGAAGGAGGAGTCCTACGCGGACCTTCTTGGCCTGAAGGCCAAGGAGGAGGACGTGTTCAAGTCCTTCCGCGAGCGGGACGACTCCTCGATCCCGGGCGACATCGACTTCGAGCCGAGCACGGAGTCGGTCATGTCCTACATGATGAACGCCTACCTGAACAACGCGTTTTACTACGCGATGCTCGATTCCGCAGCGGGCGAACAAGGTGCCCGCCGCAACGCGATGAAGTCGGCCACCGACAACGCGAACGAGATGGTCTCCACCCTGGAGCGCGTGTACAACACCGTGCGCCAGGGCGCCATTACCACGGAGATCACCGAGATCGTGGGCGGTGCCGCAGCTTTGGAGGATTAAATGGCTGAAACTACTTCTACTGAAGCGGCCAAGGGAGGCGCCATCGGACGCATCGTCCGTATCGTCGGCGCCGTTGTGGATGTGGAGTTCCCGGCAGACGCCATGCCGGCCATCTACAACGCCCTGACCGTGAAGGCAACGACCCCTTCGGGCGAGGTTTCCACCGTGCTCGAGGTGCAGACGCACCTCCCCGGTGACATCGTCCGCACCGTCGCCATGACGTCCACCGACGGCATGGTGCGCGGCCTGGAGGCCCAGGACACTGGCGCCCCCATCATGATGCCCGTGGGCAAGGCGACCCTCGGCCGCATCTGGAACGTGCTGGGCGAGCCCGTGGACGGCAAGCCCATGCCCGAGGACGTGGAGTGGCGCCCGATTCACCACCCCGCGCCCCCGTTCGACACCCTGGTCACCACCACCGAGACCTTCGAGACCGGCATTAAGGTCGTCGACCTGATCGAGCCCTACGTCAAGGGCGGCAAGACCGGTCTGTTCGGCGGCGCCGGCGTGGGCAAGACCGTGTGCATCCAGGAGCTCATCAACAACCTGGCCCAGGAGCACGGCGGCACCTCGGTGTTCACCGGCGTAGGCGAGCGTACCCGCGAGGGTACCGACCTCTACCTCGAGATGACCGATTCCGGCGTTATCGAGAAGACCTGCCTGGTCTACGGCCAGATGAACGAGCCTCCGGGAGCCCGTCTGCGCGTGGGTCTGGCGGGCCTGACCGAGGCGGAGTACTTCCGCGATCAGGGTCAGGACGTGCTGTTGTTCATCGACAACATCTTCCGCTTCACCCAGGCCGGTTCCGAGGTGTCCGCACTGCTCGGCCGTATGCCCTCCGCCGTGGGTTACCAGCCCACGCTGGCCACCGAGATGGGCGACCTGCAGGAGCGCATCTGCTCCACGCAGACCGGCTCCATCACCTCGGTGCAGGCCGTGTACGTGCCCGCCGACGACCTGACCGACCCGGCTCCGGCCACCACGTTCACCCACCTGGACGCCAAGACCGTTCTGTCCCGCGGCATTGCCGAGCTGGGCATCTACCCGGCCGTGGACCCGCTGGAGTCCACCTCTCGCGCGCTGGATCCCGAGATCGTCGGCCAGGAGCACTACGACGTAGCCATGGGCGTGCAGCAGATCCTGCAGCAGTACAAGGACCTGCAGGACATCATCGCCATTCTGGGTATGGACGAGCTGTCCGAGGATCAGAAGCTGACCGTGAACCGCGCCCGTAAGGTGCAGAAGTTCCTGGGCCAGCCCTTCCACGTGGCCGAGGTCTTCACGGGCCTGCCCGGCGTGTACGTGAAGGTGGAGGACACCGTCCGCTCCTTCAAGGAGATCCTCGACGGCAAGTGCGACCACATCCCGGAGCAGTGCTTCGTGAACAAGGGCGCCATCGAGCAGGTCTACGAGGCCTACGACGCCATGCAGAAGGACGGCAACTAATGGCCGTTATGCGCTGCACGGTGGCCCTTCCCGATCGCGCCCTGTACCAGGGTGAGATCTCCTATGCCAGCATCCCCGGATGCGACGGCTACTTCGGCGTTCTGCCCGGTCACGAGCTGTCCGTCTCGCTCAACCGCGAGGGCGGCCTGGTGACGCTGACCGTGGGCGAGAACGAGCAGGAGAAGAAGGAGTTCCTGGTCATGGGCGGCGCGACGTCGGTTCTGGACGACAAGGTGACGGTGCTCGCCCGTTTCGGAACCGCCGTGGAGGACATCGACGCCGAGGCCGTGAAGGCCGAGGCCGATGAGTGCCGCGCGATCATCGCCGAGCTGGAGAAGGCCGACGATGCGCAGGATCAGGCCACCCTCGTCACCAACCAGAAGAAGCTGGAGTGGTGCGAGGCGCAGCTGAAGCACGTGAGCGGCGCTGCCGCCTAGGGAAGCCCACGACCCTTTAAGGTCGTGCGGAGCCCTGAGGCAGCCCGCAGCATTTGAGCCTGTTTTGAGAGGGCGTCCCATCCGGGGCGCCCTTTCTCGTTGTGGAGGGAGGAGAGTCGAGGCCGTGTGGCCGCCCCGTGGCAATCCATGCAAATCTCACGGTTTGTTCGCACGGGAGGGGGCGGCGGGCTGGTATCATGGCACCCGAGCAATAACGGAACTTGAGAGCGGCCGGAAGGGAAGCGGCGCGGCGGGACAACGCCCGCAGCTGCCATGTTCTCTCGGCCCAGCATTTCAGACACAGCGCGCATAGCCACACCACAATCGAACCCGTGCGCCGCCGACCTTATCGAAGGGGCTGACACCCTATGGCATTTGTCCATCTGCACAACCATACCGAGTATTCCCTGCTCGACGGCTTGACCCATGTGAAGGATATGGTGCGCCGCGCCGCCGAACTGGGCATGCCGGCCGTGGCCATCTCCGACCACGGCGTCATGTCCGGCGTGGTGGAGCTCTCCGATGCCTGCGACGCCGTGGAGAAGGAGACCGGCGTCCGCGTGAAGCCCATCTTCGGCTGCGAGGTGTACTTCACCGCCGACGAGTCGCTGCGCAAGGACGTGAAGCCGAAGCTGTACCATCTGCTGCTGCTGGCCAAGACCAACGAGGGCTACCACAACCTGCTGAAGCTGGTCAGCGAGTCCCATGTGGACAACTTCTACTACAAGCCCCGCACCACCTTCTCCATGCTGCAGAAGTACGGCCGCGGCATCATCGGCACCTCGGCCTGCATCGGCGGCATCATTCCGAAGCTGCTGGACGACCGCCGCTTCGAGGACGCCGTGGAGTGGGCGAAGAAGTTCGCCAGCTGCTTCGATGACGGCGATTTCTACATCGAGCTGCAGAACCAGGGCGTGCGCACCGACGCTGGCTTCACCCAGACCGAACTGAACCACCAGCTGACCGAGGTGGCCAAAGCGGCGGGCTTGAAGACCATCGCCACCAACGACTTCCACTACCTGCTTCAGGAAGATGCTCGCGCTCAGGACATCATGCTGTGCATCGGCACCGGTGCCATGGTGAACGAAGAGAAGCGCATGAAGTTCGAGAACGACCAGTTCTACATGAAGACCGAGGCCGAGATGCGCGAGGCCCTGGCCGACTTCCCCGAGGCCTGCGACAACACCGTGGAAGTGGCCGAGAAGTGCAACGTAGTGCTCGAGCGCGACTCCATCCTGCCGCGCTTCCCCCTGCCCGAGGGCGAGACCGAGGAATCCTGGTTCCGCAAGCGCGTGCAGGAGGGCCTGGAGAAGCGCTACGGCACGCCGGTGCCCGCCGACGCCCAGGAGCGCGCCGACTACGAGATGGGCATCATCATCCAGCAGGGCTTCCCGGCCTACTTCCTCATCGTGCAGGAGTACATCGAGTGGGCCCGTTCCCAGGGCATCGGCGTGGGGCCGGGCCGTGGCTCGGCGGCAGGCGCCATCGTGGCCTACGCCATGGGCATCACCGACTTGGACCCGCTGCCCAACGGCCTGCTGTTCGAGCGATTCCTCTCGCCCGAGCGCGTGGAGATGCC
>NZ_JBQIIT010000017.1:0-44393 GCF_056795635.1 Adlercreutzia sp.
TCGTGGAGACCCGCGACTACAACCAGTTCATCTACATCGCCGAGCGCATCTGCGGCATCTGCGCCACGGGCCACTCCATCGGCTACGCCGAGACGGTGGAGGCGCTCATGGGCGTGGAGATCCCCAAGCGCGCCGAGTATCTGCGCATCATCTGGCACGAGCTGTCCCGTGTGCACTCGCACCTGCTGTGGCTGGGCCTGGCCGCCGACGCCTTCGGCTTCGAGTCCATGTTCATGCACTGCTGGCGTCTGCGCGAGCGCGTGCTCGATCTGTTCGAGAAGACCACCGGCGGCCGCGTGATCCTGTCTGTGGTGAAGGTGGGCGGCGTGGTGCGCGACATCGACGCCACCCAGATGGCCGAAATCATCGCCGTGCTCGACGGCATCAAGGACGACTACACCAAGATCATGAACACGCTGCTCACCGACACCTCGGTGAAGAACCGCACCGTGGGCGTGGGCCACATCTCCACCGAGGACGCCCGGGCGCTGTCCATGGTGGGCCCCTTCGCCCGCGCCTCCAACCTGCCCTATGACGTGCGCTCCTTCGGCAAGGGGGCCTATGGCGACCTGGCCGACTTCCAGCCCATCGTGGCCACCGAGGGCGACTGCTACGCCCGCGTGAAGGTGCGCTGCCTGGAGGTGCTCCAGTCCATCGAGATCATCAAGGAGCTGGCGGCCAAGATGCCCGCCGGCGACATCGAGGTGGCCGTGAAGGGCGCCCCGGCCGATGGGGCCCAGGCTTCCAACGTGCTGGAGCAGCCCCGCGGCGAGTGCTACTACTATGCCCGCGGCAACGGCTCGAAGAACCTGGAGCGCATGCGCATCCGCACGCCAACCTCGCAGAACCTCGCCGGCATGACCGTGGCCCTGAAGGGCTGCGACTTGGCCGACGTGAACATGATCATCCTGACCATCGACCCCTGCATCAGCTGCACGGAAAGGTAGGCCGCCATGGGAAGCTTCAAACTGGGGGGCATGACCTTCGGATCGCTGTTCAAGAAGCCGGAGACCGTGCTGTACCCCTTCGAGACCAAGCCGGCCCCGGCGGGACTCAAGGGCCACATCGTCAACGACGTGTCACTGTGCATTCTCTGCGGCATCTGCGCCAAGGCCTGCCCGGCCGATGCCATCGTCGTGGAGAAGAAGGAGCGCACCTGGGCCATCGACCCGTTCCGCTGTGTCCAGTGCGGCAGCTGCGTGCGCGCCTGCCCCAAGGCCTGCCTGGCCATGGACCCCGCCTACACCCCCATCGCCACGGCCCAGTCCTGCACGGTGATCGAGGTGCCCGACCCCAAGGCCACGGCCTAGGGGAGTCGGCCCCCGGCCGGGGCGCCTCGCGTTTCCCCGGTGGCTGCCGGCCGGCGGCCACGGTGACGGAAAAGTAAGGTGAGCGGGCCGTTAAGTTTCGTGGCGATGCTCTGTGCGTGCGGGGCATCTGATAGAATTGCATCAGCTGGCATGACAGTCCGGGCTCCTCGGGGAGTCCGGACTTTTTGAGAAGAGGAAGTGCATCCTATGGCCGAGAACGCGAAGAGCCCCCAGGGAGCCGCCGACGAGGTGTCCCACAAGGTCTTCACCCTGGCCAACGCGATCTCCCTCATCCGCCTGCTCATGGTGCCGCTCTACCTCGTCCTGCTGCTGCAGGGCCTCAATCTGGCCGCCACCCTCGTGTTCGCCACGGCCGCGGCCACCGACTTCCTCGACGGGCAGATTGCCCGGCGCACCCACACGGTCACCCGCTTGGGCCAGCTGCTCGACCCCGCCATCGACCGCATCCTCATGATCACCGGCGTGCTCGGCGTGTTCCTCGTCGGGCGCATCCCTTTGTGGGTCATCATCGTCGTGGTGGTGCGCGATGCCTACCTGCTCATCGGCGGCGGTTGGCTCATCTCCCGCTTCCGCATCCGCGTGCCCGTGGTCTACCCGGGCAAGTTCGCCACCACCTTCCTCTTCGTCGGCTTCTCGGGGCTGCTGCTCAACTGGCCCCTCATCCCCGGTCTGGGCTGGTGCGACCTATCCTGGCTGCCCGGCTTCAACGGAGCGCCTGTGTCCTGGGGCATCTGGTTCATCTACGCCGGGCTGTCGCTCTCCCTCGGCGTGACCGTCTACTACACCGTGGCCGCCGCCCGGCAGCTGCGGGACGCCCTCGCCCGAGAAAGGCTCGCCGGTCATGGCGCCGCGTAGGGAAGGGGAGGGCCGGCCGTCCCGGCCCACGCGCCGCAAGGCCCCCTCGTCGCTGTCCATGCCCTCGGTGCGCGACGGCCACGCCCCGCGCGGGTCTCGGGGGGCGCAGGATGCCTCCGAGGGCCGCCGTTCCCGCACGGAGGGGACTCCCACTTCGCGGCGTCCTCGTCCCGAGGCCGCTGGCGCTGCCCGCGGCTCCCGTCCGGCCGAAGGCGATCGCGATCGGGCCGCGGATCGGCGGCAGCGGCCCGATCGCCCCGCTCCGTCCGCTACCGGCGCCCATCGCCCCATTGCCGCCGAGGGCGGTCGCGCCTCCCGGCCGGCGGGCCGCCCCGACCGCGGTGACCGGCCCCGGCCGGCCTCGCGGCGCCCCTCGGCCGCCGACGGTGGCCGCCACGGTCGCGGGAAGAAGGGGGCGCCCGCCTACGGCGCGCCCCGCGTCCAGCCCTCCACCATCCGCGGCCGCCGCCGGCGCGGGCTTCCCGCGGCCCTGGCCACGCTGCTACTCATCGGGCTCCTCTTAGGGGGCGCCTACGGGGCCGACCGCATCATCAACGAGAACCGCATCTACACCGGCGTGTCCATCGGCTCAGTGGATGTGTCCGGCATGACCCCCGAGGAGGCCCGCGCCGCCGTGAGCGGCGCCTACGGCGACCGCGCCAGCCGCGGGCGGGCCATCGTGTTCGCGAGCGAGGAGGCCGCAGCCTCCGTAGACGTGGGCACCGAGCTGGCCGAGCAAGAGGCCCAGGCCGAGCAGCTCTCGGTGGAGGAGGCCCGGGCCGACAAGCTGCTGTGGGTGGCCGAGGCCGGCACCCTGGGGGCGCATCTGCCCGTGAGCGAGCTCGTGGACGAGGCCTTCGCCGTGGGGCGCGACGGGGGCATCGCCGAGCGTTGGTCGGCCCTCGTCGACGGCGCGGCGGTGCCCGTGCGCCTGGCCTTCGACGACGATGCCGTGGAGGCCCTTGCCGCCGACATCGACGCCACCATCGGCGAGCCGCGCCAGGATTGGGACGTGGCCGTGGAGGAGGGCCAGGCCAGCCTCGTGGAGGGCCATGAGGGCACCATCGTCGACCGCGATCACTTCACGGCGCTGCTCACCGAGGGCTTCCTCGGCGACGCCCCGGAGACCGTCTCCTTCGTGGCCGAGGCCGCTTGGGCGCCCCTGCGCATCGACCAGACCGCGGCCGAGCGCGCCCGCGCCGCCGTGCAGGCGGCCCTCGATGCCGGCGCCACCTTTACCTTCGAGGGCACCTCCTGGGCCCTGTCCGGCGCCGAGCTCGGCGCCTGGATCGATACCGAGGTGCGGCCGTCCGGCGACGGCTACCTGTTGGCCCCCGTGCTCGACGAGCAGGTCGCCCGGGCCGATCTGGTGGCCCGCATCCGCGACGCCGGCTTCGCCTCGGCGGTCACCGTCTCCTTCGAGAAGGCCGACGGGGAGGTGTGGGTGTCCACGGGGGCCGGCTCTCGCTACCCGCTCGTGGCCGAGGCGCTCACGGCGGCCCGCGAGGCGCTGTTCGGGGAATTCGACCGCACGGGAGCGCCCGTCGGCGGTCCAGTGGCCGTGGAGATCGGCTGGGGGGACGCCCCGGAGCGGGCCACCTTCGACGAGGCCGTCGATCTGGGGCTCATCGGCGAGATCGCTACCTTCACCACCGAGTACAACGACGGCCCTGGCACCGCCAACCGCCGCCACAACATCCACCACGCCGCCGATCGCCTGACCGACTCCATCGCGGCCGCCGACGGCGGGGAGTGGTCCTTCAACGACGTCATGGGCGAGGCCAACGAGGCCAACGGCTTCCAGGCGGCCAACGCCATCGTGAACGGCGAGTACGAGGACGCCATCGGCGGGGGCATCTGCCAGGTGGCCACCACGGTGTTCAACGCCGTCTTCGAGTCCGGCTTCCCCGTGACCGAGCGCCGAAACCACTCCCTGTACATTTCCAGCTATCCCACCGGCCGCGATGCCGCCATCGCGTATCCTGATCTGGATCTGGTGTGGGTGAACGACAGCCCCTCCGACGTGCTCGTGCGCACCCGCTACACCGACTCGACCCTCACGGTCTCCCTCTTCGGCATCGATCCGGGCTACGTGGTCACGGCCGAGACCGGCGACTGGGAGGCGGGCGATCCCTTCAAGAAGCGCACGAAGATCGACGAGAACGAGCCGGCGGGCACCCACTACGTGAAGACCAAGGGGGCCGACGGCCGCCGCGTCACGGTGCACCGCATCGTGCGCGACCGCTCGGGCAACCTGCTCCACGAGGAGGACTTCGCCTCGAACTACGCGCCCGTCGACGAGGTGGTCGTGGAGGGCCCGAATCTTCCGGGCACCGAGCACGAGCCCGACGAGCCCGAGAGCACCGAGCCGCCGCCCGAGGAGGGCCGGCCCTGGGACGAAGTGGCGGCCGGCGCCGCGCGCGAGCCCGAGGAAGGGGAGTCGGGGGAAGAGGACGGAGAGGCCGGGGGGCAACCCGGGCCATCGGATGACGAGGAATAGGAGGACAGCTGTGTACTTTCAGCCGGAAATCGAGACCATGCCCCGCGCGGAGCTGCAGGCGCTGCAACTGGAGCGTTTGCGGGAATCGCTGCGCAACGCCTACGAGAACGTACCGCTCTACCGCGAGCGCTTCGACGCGGCCGGCGTGACCCCCGACGACCTGGAGAGCCTCGCAGATCTTCCGCGCTTCCCCTTCGTGGTGAAGCAGGACATGCGCGACAACTACCCCTTCGGCCTGTTCGCCCGCGAGAACGGCGACGTGGCCCGCATCCACGCCTCCTCCGGCACCACGGGCCAGGCCACGGTGGTGGGCCACACGGCCGCCGACCTGGAGAACTGGGGCGACTGCTTCGCCCGCGGCATCGCCATGGTGGGGGGCACGCGCGAGTCCACCATCCAGGTGTCCTACGGCTACGGCCTGTTCACCGGCGGCCTGGGGGCCCATGCCGGCGGCGAGGCCATGGGCTGCACCGTCATCCCCACCTCTTCGGGCAACACCAAGCGCCAGGTGCAGATGCTCAAGGACTGCAAGACCGACATTCTGTGCTGCACCCCCTCCTACGCCCTGCTCATCGCCGACACGGCCATCGAGATGGGCTACAACCCGGCCACCGACTTCCAAATTTCCGGCGGCATCTTCGGCGCCGAGCCCTGCTCGGAGAACATGCGCCAGGAGATCGCCGACAAGCTGGGGCTCCAGTACTGCGACGTCTACGGCCTCTCGGAGATCATGGGCCCGGGCGTGGCCATGGAATGCGCCGAGCGCGGCGGCTTGCACATCGCCGAGGACCAGTTCTACTGCGAGATCATCGACCCGGACACCCTTGAGGTGCTGCCCGACGGCGAGGTGGGCGAGCTCGTCATCACGACGCTCACCCGCGAGTGCTCGCCCATGATCCGCTACCGCACCCGCGACGTCACCTCCATCAGCGCCGAGCCCTGTGCCTGCGGGCGCACCCACCGCAAGATCGGCCGCATCCTGGGCCGCACCGACGACATGCTCATCATCCGCGGCGTGAACGTGTTCCCGTCCCAGATCGAGCAGGTCATCACCGAGTTCCCCGAGGTGGCCACCCAGTACCAGATCGTGCTCACCACCCGCGGGCCCCTCGATCACGTGGAGCTCCAGGTGGAGACCGAGCCCGATTTCCCCATCGACGAGGTGCGCGCCCTGGAGGACCTGCGCGGACGTTTGGGCGCGGCGCTCAAGGGCAACCTGCAGGTGGCCGTGGACATCAAGTTCGTGGAGCCCAAGACCATCGCCCGCTCCGAGGGCAAGGCAAAGCGCGTCATCGACCTGAGAGGAGAGACTCACTAATGATCTCGCAGCTGACGGTATTCCTCGCCAATGAGAAGGGGCGCCTGGCCGCGGCCTGCCGCACCCTGGCCGACGCCGACATCAACCTGGCGGCGCTCTTCATCGCCGATACGGCCGACTTCGGTATCGTGCGCATCTTCTGCGACCGGCCCAACCGCGCCGCCGCCGTGCTCGCCGAGGCGGGCTTCCGCGCCTCCATCACGCCGGTCATCGCCGTGTCCGTGGCCGACGAGCCTGGCGCCCTGGCCCGGCTTCTGGGCTTCTGCCATGAATCATCCATGAACATCGAGTACGGCTACTGCTTCTCCGTGGCCGGCGGCACCGCCGTGGACGTGCTGAAGATCGAGGGGGAGGGGGCCGAGGAGGTCCTGGCCGCCGCGGGCTTCACGATTCTCGCTCCGGAAGAGGTCTACGTTGTCGATGAGGACTAAGCGCCGCCCCTGGCTCGGGGCCCTGCTGCTGGCCTGCGCCCTGGCCCTGCCCCTGACCGCCCCCGCGCCGGCCGCGGCCGATGTGCGCGGCACCGATGTGATCCTCGGCCAGACCGTGGAGGCGCGGGGGCTGCCGGCCGTGGCCTGCCCCAACATCACGGCCTCCTACGCCGTGCTCACGGACGAGAAGGGCACCGTGCTCTTCGCCCGCGACGCCGACACCCAGTCCCACATCGCCTCCATCACCAAGGTGATGACGGCCATCGTGGCCCTGGATTCCGGGCTGCCCCTGGACACGAAGGTGACCGTGTCGCCGGAGGCCGCCGCCGTGGGCGAGTCCTCGGCGAACCTCCAGGCCGGCGACACCCTCACCCTTCAGGCGGCCCTTACCGGGCTCATGGTGCCCTCGGGCAACGATGCCGCCATCGCCATCGCCGAGACCGTGGGGGCGGGGCTCGCGCGGGACGGCCAGACGGCCAACGAGGCCTTCGTGGACGCCATGAACGCCAAGGCCGCTGAACTGGGCATGGAGCACTCCCTGTTCGCGAACCCCCACGGGCTCGACATCGACGAGTTCGACAACGAGATGTACTCCACGGCCGGCGATGTGGCCCTCATGTGCGCCTATGCCATGGAGAACGAGACCTTCCGCTCCATCGTGGCCCAGCAGACGGCCCAGATCACCGTGGCCAAGCCCGACGGCCAGGCGGTCACCCTCGATCTGGTGTCCTCCGATCTGCTGCTCGGCGTCTACGAGGGCGCTTGCGGCATCAAGACCGGCTACACCGAGGCCGCGGGCAACTCCTTCGCCGGGGCATGCAACCGGGGCGACGGCGACCTCATCGCCGTGGTGCTCGGCTGCCCCTCGGAATCGGCCCGCTTCGAGGACACGAAGATCCTCTTCGACTGGGTCTACGACAACCGCGTGAGCTACCGGCTCGCCCATAGCGACCGCACGGTGACCATGACCGAGGACGGCCGCGCCGAGGAGGTGCCCCTCATCGCCGAGGTGCCCTTCACTGCCTGGACCGATAAGCGCGTGAACGCCACCTTCGCCGATCCGAAGGCCGCCGTGGAAGTGTTCGCCCCCGAGGGCAACGTGAGCCAAGAGCTCGCCTTCGACGATCTGAACGGCTCGGTGCGGGCCGGCGACAAGGTGGGCACCGCCACCTTCTATCAGGCCGGCCAGCCCATCGCCACCCAGGACCTCGTGGCCACCGAGGATGTGGCCGCCCCCGACTTTTTCCAGGCCATCGCCATCTGGTGGGAGCGCCTGTGGGCCGGCTTCGGGGGCACCGAGCTTTTGGCCGAGCCCGTGGTGGTGAACGAGACCCCGCTCATCTACGACAAGGCGCCCACCCGTTCCGACCAGTCCGTGGCCGCCATTGCCTCCGGCGAGGAGGATGCGGCCCCGGCCGACGGCGGCGGGGCGACCGACGACCAGCAAGGGGCCCCGGATGCCGGGGCCAGCGAATAGAAGGAGAACGGCTATGACCGAACTGTGCCCCGTCTGCTCCCATGCGGTATCGCCCGATGATGCCGTGTGCCCCACCTGCGGCTTCAAGCTCCTCGGTGCGACCCAGGCCTTCAAGCCGCTGTCGGTGGAGGGCGATGCCGTGCTCGCCTGCGACGTGGCCCCCACCCGGGCGTCCCTCACCGTGGTGCGCGGACCGAAGGTGGGCATGGTCTACGGCCTGGGCAGCGAGCCCGTTACCGTGGGCCGAGCCCCCCAGTGCACCATCTTCCTGAACGACATGACCGTCTCGCGCATGCACGCCACCATCGAGCCCGAGGGCCCCTGCTACGTCATCCGCGACGCGAACTCGTTCAACGGCGTGTGGGTGAACAACGACTCCGTGGAGGCGCGCACCCTGCGCCCCGGCGACTTCATCCAGATCGGCACCTTCTGCCTGCAATACGAGGAGAACTAGGCCGCCTGCGGCCCCCGGTTGGGAGAGAGACGAGGAACTATGGAACTGATGTCGGGAAACGAGGCCATCGCCCAAGGTGCCTGGGAGGCCGGCTGCACCATCGGCGTGGCCTATCCGGGCACGCCCTCCACGGAGACGCTGGAGGCCTTCGGCCGGAAAGAGGGCGTCTACGCCGAGTGGTGCGTCAACGAGAAGGTGGCCCTGGAAGTGGGCGTCGGCGCCTCGGCGGCCGGGGCCCGGGTGCTCGCCACCATGAAGCACGTGGGGGTGAACGTGGCGGCCGACCCGCTGTTCACCGCCGCCTACACCGGCGTGGGGGGCGGTCTCGTGATCCTGGCGGCCGATGACCCCGGCATGTACTCATCCCAGAACGAGCAGGACTCCCACTACTATGCCCGGGCCGCCGCCGTGCCCTGCCTGGATCCGGCCGATTCTGCCGAGGCGCTCCGCTTCGCCCGGGAGGCCTTCGACTTGTCCGAGCGCTTCGACGTGCCGGTGATGCTGCGCTCCAGCGTGCGCATCTCCCACACCAAGACGCCTGTGGAGCCCGGCGAGCGTACGGAGCGCCCCCTCGTTCCCTACGAGAAGAACCCCGCGAAGTGGGTCATGATGCCGGCCTTCGCCAAGCCGCGCCGCGCCGTGCAGCTCGAGCGCATCGACGCCCTGAGCGCCTGGGCCGAGGAGTGCCCCTACAACGAGGTGGTGCGCCGCGGAAGCGACGTCGGCGTCGTCTGCGCCGGAGCGGCCTACCAGCATGTGGCGGAAGGGCTGCCGGAGGCCTCCGTCTTCAAGCTGGGCCTCACCTGGCCCCTGCCGGCCGCGGCCCTGGCCGACTTCGCTGATTCCGTCGAGCGCCTCTACGTGGTGGAGGAGGGCTCGACCTATCTGGCCGATGCCGTGCGGGCCTGCGGTATCGCGGTGAGCGAGCCGCCCTGCCCGTTGCCCCGGGCCGGGGAGCTGTCCCCGGGCCTCGTGCGGACGGCCTTCGGCGGCGCGCCGTTGCCCCACGCCCCGGCCGCAGAGGGGCTGCCGGCCCGACCGCCGGCGCTCTGCCCGGGCTGCCCCCACCGCCTCGTGTTCAAGGAACTCGCCCGCATGCGGGCCATCGTCACCGGGGACATCGGCTGCTACACCCTGGGGGCCCTGCCCCCGCTGGCCGCCATGGACACCACCGTGGACATGGGTGCCTCCGTCTCCATGGCCCACGGCTTCGAGCTAGCCCTGGCCGGCACCGAGCACCGGCCCGTGGTGGCGGTCATCGGCGACTCCACCTTCGCCCACTCGGGCTTGAGTTCGCTCATCTCCACGGTGTACAACCGCGGTGCCGGCACCGTCTGCGTGCTCGACAACCGCACCACGGCCATGACCGGGCGCCAGGGCAACCCTTTCAACGGCGTGACGTTGCAGGGGCGTCCGAGCCGGGAACTGCACATCGAGGCCGTGGTGGCCGCCATCGGCGTGGAGGATGTGCGCACGGTGGATCCCAACGACGCCGCCGCGGTGCGCGCGGCTCTCAAGGAGGCCACGGCCACCGACGACATCTCGGTCATCGTGTTCCGTTCCCCCTGCGTGCTGCTGGAGCGCAAGGCAGGGCGCCCTTACTGGGTGAACGGGTCCTGCACCGCCTGCGGTGCCTGCGCCACGCTCGGCTGTCCGGCCATCGCCCGGGACGAGAGCGGTGTGGCCTCCATCGATACGGGGCTCTGCATCGGCTGCGGCCAGTGCGCACAGTACTGCCGCTTCAACGCGATCGTTTTGGAATAGGGGAGCGATAATGGAGATGACGACCAAGACCGTGCTCCTGTGCGGCGTCGGCGGTCAGGGCACCATCCTGGCGGCCGACCTGCTGGCCGCCGCCTGCCTGGCGGCGGGGCTCGACGTGAAGGTGTCCGAGATCCACGGCATGGCCCAGCGCGGCGGTTCCGTGACCACGGTGGTGCGCATGGGCGGCGCCGTGCAGTCCATGGTGTCCGATCCGGGCGCCGCCGACGTGGTGGTGGCCTTCGAGACCACCGAGGCCCTGCGCAACCTGCCCCAGCTCGCCGAGGGCGGCACCCTTATCGTGAACGATATGGCCATCAAGCCGCTGCCCGTGCTCACGGGCGCCGCCTCCATGCCGCCCCGGGCCCGGGAGGATCTGGCCGCGGCCGGGGCGCTGCTCGTGCCCGCCGCGGCCCTGGCCCGCGCCGCCGGCAACCCCAAGTGCGCCAACGTGGTGCTCGTGGGGGCGCTCTCGGCCACTCTCGGCATTCCCGCCGAGGTGTGGGAGCGCGTCGTGGCCGAGCGCGTGCCCGCCCATACCGTGGAGGCGAACTTGGCGGCCCTGGCGGCCGGCCGAACCTTCATGGACGCCGGAATAGGAGCTTGAGAGCCATGACCGTATCCCAGATCAGCGTCTTCGCCAACAGCCGCCCCGGCCATCTGAGCCGGGTACTTGACCGCTTCGAGGAGGCGGGCGTGTCGGTGCGCGGATTCTCCGCCTCCGACACCGGCGAGTACGGCATCCTGCGCTTCGTGGTGGACCGGCCCGAGGAGGCCCTGGAGGCCCTGCGGGAGGACGGTTGCGCCTGCACCGTCACGCCCGTGCTCTGCCTGAAGCTCGTCGATGAGCCCGGCGAGTTGGCCCGGGTCATGGGAGTGCTCGCCCGCTGCGGCATCAACGTGGTGTACAGCTACTCCATGATCTCCACCTATATCGTGCTCTCCACCACCGATCCCGATCGGGCCCGTGCCCTTCTGGCGAGCGAGCCCGTGGAGCTGATTACCCAGGAGGATATCGCCCGCTTCTCGGCGGCCCGACAGGGGAAGGGGATCGAGCGATGAGCGCTTCCGCGACCATGGATGTGAGGGAGAAGGGGGGCGCCCTGGCCGCTGCGGCCGCCGGTCGCTTCGACCTGCTCCCGGTGTACAAGCCCGAGATCGAGCGCGCCCCGCGCGAGCAGATCGAGGCGGTGCAGCTGGCCAAACTGAAGGAGACCGTGGCCTACGCCTACGAGCGCGTGCCCTACTACCGGACGAAGATGGACGAGATGGGCGTGGCGCCCGCCGACATCCAGACCTTGGCCGATGTGCGCCGGCTGCCCTTCACCGACAAGGCCGTTCTGCGCGACACCTTCCCCTTCGGCCTGTTCGCCGTGCCCTTGGACGAGATTCGCGAGCTGCATTCCTCGTCGGGCACCACGGGCAAGCCGGTGGTGGTGGGCTACACCGACGACGATATGGCCATGTGGAGCGAGTGCATCGCCCGGCTCGTGCAAATGGCCGGCGTGGTGCCCGGCGACGTGGCCCAGATGGCCTTCGGCTACGGCATGTTCACCGGCGGCTTCGGCCTGCACTACGGCCTGCAGCGGCTCGGCTGCGCCATGATTCCCGCCGGGGCCGGCAACACGGAGCGCCATATCCAGATGATCGAGGACTACGGCACCACGGTGCTCGTGGCCACGCCCTCCTACGCCATGCACATCTGCGAGGTGGGGGAGAAGATGGGCTACGACTGGGAGGCCTCGCCCCTGCGCGTGGGCCTCTTCGGCGGCGAGCCCTGCCCGCCGGGCCTGAAGGCCGAGATCGAGCGGCGCATGCACATCGTGTGCACCGACAACTACGGGCTCACCGAGGTCATGGGGCCGGGTGTGTCCGGCGAGTGTCTGGCCGAGCGCTACCAGCAGCATATCGCCGAGGACCACTTCCTGTGGGAGGTCATCGATCCCGAGACCGGCGAGCCGGTGGGCGAGGGGGAGATGGGCGAGCTCGTGCTCACGCCCTTGGGCAAGCAGGGCATTCCCGTGCTGCGCTACCGCACCCACGACCTGACGGCCGTGCACACTGAGCCTTGCGCCTGCGGCCGCACCCTGGCCCGCATGGACAAGGTGCGCTCCCGCTCCGACGACATGCTCATCATCCGCGGCACCAACGTGTTCCCCTCCCAGGTGGAGGACGTGCTCACCGGCATCGAGGAGGTCACGCCCCACTACCACATCATCGTGGAGACGAAGGACGGCATGGACTTCCTCATCGTGGAGACCGAGCTGCGCCCCGAGGCCTTCTCCGACTCCTTCGAGACCATGGACGCCCTGCGCCGCAAGATCGCCGAGAAGCTGAAGGCGACTTTGCTGGTGGCGCCCACGGTGCGCCTGGTGGAGCCCGGCGGCATCGAGCGGGCCATCGGCAAGGCCAAGCACGTGGACGATCGACGGGCGAAGTAGTCCGAGGGTCTCTCCATGGACGCCCCCGAAGCCCCCGCCACCCCCGTCGTCGGCCGTTTCGCGCCGTCGCCCACGGGGCGCATGCACGCGGGGAACATCTTCGCGGCCCTTGTGGCGTGGCTCGTGGCGAAGTCCCAGGGCGGTCAGATGGTGCTGCGGGTGGAGGATCTTGATCGGGAGCGCTCCAAGCCCGCGTTCATCGACGACGTGCAGCGGGATTTCGAGCGCCTCGGGCTCTTCTGGGATCGCGGCCCCTATTTCCAGCATGATCGGGACGAGGCCTACCGGGCGGCCCTGGAGACCCTGGCCGTGCGGGATCTGCTGTATCCCTGCTACTGCACCCGGGCCGACCTGCACGCCGCCTCGGCGCCCCATCGGGGCGAGAAGCCGGTGTACCCGGGCACGTGCCGCGGGCTGTCGGCTGGAGAGCGGGCCGAGCGCGAGGCGGCCGGGAGAGCGCCGGCCCTGCGGCTCACTGTGCCCGATCGCGTCCTCGGCCTGCGCGACCTCGTGCAGGGGGACTACCGTCAGAACTTGGCCGCTGACTGCGGCGACTTCCTCGTGCGCCGCGCCGACGGGGCCTTCGCCTATCAGCTGGCTGTGGTGGTGGACGACGGGGCCCAGGGAGTGACCTCGGTGGTGCGGGGCGTCGATCTGCTGTGCTCCACGCCCCAGCAGATGTACCTGCAGGAGCTGCTCGGCCTGTCCCATCCCGCCTACGGCCATGTGCCCCTGGTGACGGGGGAGCGTGATCGGCGCCTCTCGAAGCGCGACCGCGATGCGGCCCTCGATGAGCTGCTCGCCCGCTTCGGCACGCCCGCGGCGGTGATCGGGCACATTGCCGGCATCACGGGGCTGGCGCCCACGACCGATCCCGTCATGCCCGAGGAGCTGCTGGGAGATTTCTCCGTCAGGGCGCTGCCGACCCTGTTCCCCGATCCGGTGCAGATACCCTGGCGCTGAGCCTAGAACAGGAGGGCGGCGGCGTAGAGGGCACCGAGGGCCACGTTCACGCTGGCGATCTGCCCCATGGCGCCGATGCGCGAGGCGGGAGCGAGGGGGTTGAGCCAAAGGGCCCGCAGAAGCGGGTAGGCGGCCAGGACGAGGAAGGGCAGGACGGCGATGCCCGTCGGGAACCAGATGGGCACGATGACGAGGATGGCCGCGACCCAGAGCGCCATGAGGCCATGGTAGGTCGCCCGGGCGCGCTGGTGCCCCAGCAGGACGGGGAGGGTGCGGCGGTCCGCCTCGATATCCTTCTCGATATCGCAGGTGTTGTTGGTCATCATGATGAGCCCCACGCCGATGATGGTGGGCACGGCCCACAGCAGCATGAGGAAGTCGAGGCGCCCGGTGAGCACCTGGTAACAGGCCAGGGGGATGAGGCCCCCCATGACGATGCCGCTCACGGCCTCGCCCACGGGAAGGTAGGACAGGGGCGTCTTGCCCCCCGAGTAGGCCACGACGATGCCGGCCCCCACGAGGGCGATGGCCAGGGGGATGAGGCCCGCCTCGAGGATGACGATGATACCGAGGAGGAAGGCCGTGCCGAGCAGAGCGATGGCCACGGCGAGCACCGAGCGCGGGTTCACGCGGTTGTAGACGAGCACGGCATCGGTGACCTCCACGTTGTCGTCGGCCGAGTCGGTGCCCTTCACGTAGTCGAAGTAGTCGTTGAAGGTGTTCACCGACGACTGCATGAGGATGCAGATGACCAAAAGCAGCCAGGCCATGGCGGGGGAGACGGCGCCCGTGGTCGCGAGGGCGCAGGCGCAGGCGATGAGGACGGGCATGATGGCCGCGGGCCAGGTGTGGGGGGCGGAAAGCTGCCAGATCAGGGCAGGGGAGAGGGGAGTGAACGCTCCCCTATCGTCGGAATGCTGTTTCGTACTCATGTTCGCTTTCTTGTTCAGGCCGTTCTCCGATCGCCCAGCGGGGCTGTGCCGGATCGCTGATTGCGGGCGGTGGGGCTATTATAGAAGAAGGCACCGAGGGTGCGGTGCCTTCCGTAAAGATATAAGGTTGATGGCCCTAGTTGGTCATGAGCGCTGCCGCGATGTCCCCGGATGTCGACGATGCCGGCTCCCACTGGCCGTCCACCTTGGTGTAGGTGATGGTGACCGGCTCGGTGACCGCCAGCTCCACGCCGTCGAGGGAGCCGATGACGATCTCGCCGATGCGCTGGTTGATCTCGTCGCTCGACAAGGCGGCGATCTCATCGGGGTTCGCGGTGATGGCGGTCACGGCGCTCTGGAGGGCGTTCTGGTAGCCGGTGTAGCTCTTGCAGGTGATGGTGATCTGCGCCGTGGCTCGGTCGCCGTCCACGGTGATGGAGTCGATGGTGTAGTCGAAGCCGTCGAGATAGGACTTCATGAAGGCAACGCCGTCGATGCCGTAGACCGACAGCTGGCTCATGTTGATGCTCTCGGAGAATTCGTTGACGAAGGAGTCGTCGAGGTTCTTGATGCTGTCCAATTCCGACGTGAGCTTCGCGCGGATGATATCCTCGTCGCTCTGGCTACCCAGGCAGCCCGAGAGCGAGCAGGCGCCCGCGATCATCATGATGGCCACCAGAAGAGTGAGAATCCCACGGGTAAGGACAAAGGACTTTGACTTTACATAATCCATATTATCAGCCTTTCAGGTCGGTTTTAAGGTATCCGCGAACGGAGCGCGTGGGCGCTTCCGATAATTCTAACCGAAAGGAAGGTTAATCATGATTACTCATCTGAACGGTTTTCTGCTCGATGAGCAGAAGGGCGAGTTTACCGACGAGACGGGGCGCAAGGTCGAGTACCACAACGCACGCTTCTACGACACCGAGGCCAAGAAGCTGGTGAAGGTGTCTGTTCCCAAGGAATCGAACGCGCTTCCCGAAGAGCAGGTGAATTGCTGCGTCATCCTCCGGGTGAACGCTGGCGAGAAGTTTTGCAAGCTCGTGTTCGATTCCTACGAGCTGTAGCTCGCATCCCCTGGACTTTACATAACACCTGTGAACTTAAGGAGGTGCTAAATGGGCCTTTCGCATCACATCATTTTTCCTCTGGACAACGTGGAGGAGGCCGCGCAGTTCATCGACATTCCCCGCGGCGAGTTGCTCTCCGTCGCCATGAACCGCTTCAACGGTAACGTGGTCATGAGTTACGCCGACCATCCCGAGGCGCGTTTCTTCATCCGCTTGATTGTCGCCCAGCTTTCCCAGGTTGCGGATATGTTCGATGAGGAGTGTTACCGGGAGCCGCGCCACGGCCTCATTGACTACGAGGACGAGGGCCGTTACGAGCACTTTTACGGCGCTCCCCCTTCCCGCTTCCCTCTCTGCCCTGTCCGCGATCTCGTAGAGGAGGTGGCCTAGATGGACGAGATGGAAGCCGCTGGCCTGGCCGTCGATGCGGCCGCTACGCTTAAGGGCATCGGCCAGGACGTGGCCCAGATTCGCGAGTTGTCCTTCAAGCAGCTTGAAATCCTGTCCCGCCCCGACGAGGCCGAGGAGGTTCCGCAGCCCGACGAGGATGAGGCGCAGGCGCTTATCCTGGACGATGGCATGCCCGATGACGGCGGCTGGGTCACCGAGGTTCATTCCTCGGTCGAGGTTCCCCCGGAGTTCTTCTCCGACCTCATGGCCTTCCAATGGATGGGCCTTGTCCTCTCTGTTTTCATGCTGGTGGCTCTGCTTCTCAACTTCGGCGCGACGCTCTGGCTCGCCTTCTCTGACAAATGGAGGTCTTAAATGGAAACCGTTCTCAACGTCCTCGTTGTCCTGTCCCTCGTCGGCGTGTTCGCCTACGCCTTCGCGGTCTATCAGGTGCTTCGCATCGTGACCGCCTGGGCGAAAGACCGCTGGCGCGACGACTGGGGCAGGCAGCCCCTGCTCCTCAAGCTGCCGCCGTGGGCGCTCACCGCCGTGCTGGTGCTCTGCTTTTTGGCGGTGGTGCTGTGAGCATGCAAGTACTCGCGCTTCTTTTCCTCGCGAGCGCTTTTCTCGGTGCCTTGCTTCTAGTGCTTCTCGACCTTTTTTGTTGAGGTGATCGCCTTGGAGATTCTCGATGCGTACCAAGTTGTCGGCTGGCTTGAGTTCGCTATCTCGCTCTTCGCAGCCGTTCCCGTCGGTTTCATGCTGGGCTGCTTCCTGGGACTGCTCAGCTTCGGAACGTTCAAGCTCATCGGCTTGATTCGTAGTCTCGTCTAATTGAAAGGAGAAGTGAAATGGAGACTATCACCACTGCCATCGGAACTGCCGTCACGCAGCTTTCCACGTCCATCCAGACCGTGATCGGCGCGAACCTGCCCACCATCCTGGGCGTGGCCGCCATCTTCATCGCGATCACCGCGACGTGGAAGCTGGTCAAGCGCTTCACCTCGGGCGCTTAGTCGGTTCCCGCCCTTGCTAACTCGGGCTGCGGGGAGGGTTTCGGCCCTCCCCTTTTCTCATCTTAGGAGGTGATTTCATGCTCGCTCGTTCTCGCGCTCCCCTGTTCGTCCTGCTCGCGGTAACGCTCTCGCTCTCCCCGGCCCTGTCGTGGTATGCTTATGCCGACCAATCTACTGAGGTTCAGGAGGTGGCGACCGATGGGCCGCGAGGTGACGAAGACGATAGAGGAATTGGAACGTCAGATGAACCGGGAGAGGTTGGAGCGCAATCAGAAGATGATTGCGAAGTTGGAGAGGGAGCAGCAGAGAAGCAGGCCGAAACGCCGAGTTCTCCCGAAGATTCTTCTAGTGTTGCTTCTGGTTTTCTTGGTGCTGCTTCTGATGTTTTGGAGCAAACTTCACATAGTGTGGTTGATTCACTAGCTTCTGCGCCTGTTTCTCCCGCTGATCTTAGCATTATGCCCTATGCAGGCGGCTTCGGCGGGAATCTTACCGAAGGTTTTGGTGGGGCTTTCTCCGGTGGTTCCGGTTCTGGCAAAACCGCCAATATCACTGATTTGGTTGATGCCATTACTGCTCAATGGGGGTGGAATTACGGCAAGACCGCCGTTCTATACTCTAATTCCCCTGCCGGATGGCTTAAGGCCATCATGGGCAACACCTCTAATCTTTCGTCCGTTCCGTCAATGTATTCCCTGCTTCAGAAGCAGTGGGGCTATGGCTACGGCGGTACTGCTGTCATTCAAAGCAATTCCCCCGCTTACTGGCTCCAGTGGTTATACAAGTACTCATGGGTTACCCACACGCTTCCGGGTGACTCCTCTTTGCGCACCGTTGGGTTTTCCGAGCTTTTGTACCGCGTTCTTTCGGGCACGTATGACTACGTGAATGATCAGACGCTGGGGAACACCGTCGGCTATATGTTTGCGGATCTCCGCAAGCAGTGGGGCTACGGTTACGGTGGTACGGTTGTCATCCATAAAGGCTCGCCCATGGACTTGCTCGGCAAGATTCAGAAGAACAGCGACTACATCACGTCCATTGATTTCTGGTCTGAGAGCATTAACGATCTCGTGGGCAAGATTCAGAGGAACAGCGACTACATCACGTCCATCGACTCCCGTTTTCAGTTGCTCCGGACTTCCTTGGACAATCAGTTCAAGAGCGTCTTTAACCGTATGCAGGTTACGATGACGGTTCCGGGAGAGGATTCCCCCAGGCTTCTTACCAGCGCGAATCTCCTTTATCTCATCCTGCGTCAATTGTATAATTTCGCGAAGGCCTGGGAATCGTGGTCTGCCAAGGGCTTGAGTGTCGATACCTCTTACATTGATGCGAAGCTGGCTACAATCGTTGATCTCATGATGGCCGGTGCCGCCCGCGATATTGTAGAAACTCTAGTCGGCGACCTGGATTTCTCGCGCTTGGGCGCCCTCTCCTCGGAGGTTTCCTCCGCGATCTCCAACGCCTTCCCCTTCTGCATCCCCGCCGTTCTCAAGCAGGTTTTGGGCCTTGTCCGCTGCGATGCTGCCGCCCCTGTCTGGGATTTCGAGGTGGGCGGCGAGCCTATGCGCGTCGATCTCGCGCCCATGCGGCCCGTGGCCGACGTGTCGGGCTGGTTCTGCCGTGTCCTGTTCGTCGTTGTCCTCTTCGCCAACACCCGCCGCTTCATCTTCATGGGAGGGGGTGCGGCTTCCGAATGATTACCGGCCTCATCGATTTCATCACGGGCGGCGCTCTCCAGCTGGTTCTCCTGCTGCTCTCGCTGCTGCCCGCCGTCGATCTCTCGGCGCTCCCCCTCGCCATGCCCCAGGGCGTGGCCGATGCCCTCGGTGCCCTCAACTGGTTCGTTCCCGTCGGCGACCTCATCGACATTCTCACGGCCTGGGTCGGCCTCGTGCTCGCCGTCAACGTCGCCATGGTCGTCCAGCGCGTCGTCTCCACCGTCGACAGATAGGGGTTCCCATGATCTACCTTTATTCTGGCACTCCCGGAAGCGGGAAGAGCCTCCACGTCGCCCGCGACATACGCGACACGCTGCAAGTCAAGAGAAGGCCCGTCATCTGCAACTTCGATGTTAACCCCAAGTTGAGGAACTACGGGAAGCTGTTCCGCTACGTTCCCAACTCCGAACTTGCCCCTGATCTCCTCTACGATTTCTCGCGGCGCTGGTTCGATGGGCGACCCGTCCGCGAGGATGCCATCTTGCTCGTCATCGATGAGGCGCAGCTTGTTTTCAACTCGCGCACCTGGCAGGACAAGGGGGCGAGCCAGCGGCGCATGGACTGGATAGAGTTCTTCAGCCAGCACCGCCACTACGGCTATAAGATCGTCCTTATTGCCCAGTTTGATAGGATGCTTGATAGGCAGATTCGCAGCCTCATAGAGATCGAGGCGAACCACCGCAAGCTGTCCAACTTCGGGATGAAGGGCCTTCTGCTCTCCCTTCCCTTTGGCGGCAAGCTGTTCGCCTCCGTCAGCTACTACTACGGCCTCCGCGAGCGCGTGGGCTGTACCTGGCTCCTGCCGCGCAGGGCGTACTTCAGGGTCTACGACAGCTACAACCGCTTCGAGCAGGTGCCCGGGGCGTAGGCGGTGGGGCTCGGGGCCCCTGCCGCCGCGCCCCGTGGCTCGCTCGGGCGCATTCGCTCCCGTATCCCTTTCCCGCCCCGCTTTATGGGGTTGAACCCCGTTCGATACGTAAAGCGGGGCGCACAGCGGCGCATATTGCCCCTCGGCGCTGTTCCCGCCCTCGCCGCTGGGCAGAGGGGCCGCATTTTTCAGGGGAACACGCCTCCTACTTGATATAGGGGGCGTGTTCCGTGTTCCAAAGAGAGAGGATTTTCGTTATGGCCGGTAAGAAGTGCCGTTGCTGGTGGTACGTTCAGCTTGTCGAGAACTTGCCCGTGAATTGGCGCGATCAGTTGCGCGAACTGATGATTCCTGGCGCGTTCGTCGTGCATGATCGCGACGTGGAGTTGACGGAGGACGGCATTGAGAGGCCGAAGCGCCCGCACGTTCATTTCATGTTGGAGTTCGGCTCGCCCGTGCTCGTCAAGACCGCCTTGGAGGTCGTTCCCGAATCCTTCGGCATCCTCTTTGCCAAGCCCGTCGGGAACAAGGTTGGCGCCTACCGCTATCTGGCGCACCTGGGCCAGGAGGACAAGGCCCAGTACGATTTTGACGAGGTGGAGGACATGGCCGGGTTCAAGGTCAATATCTCCGATGTGTGCAACGTCGATTTCTGCGACGTGTACGACCTCATAAACGAGATGAAGATCACCAATTTTGCAATGCTCATGTCCTTCTTGGTAGAATTCAAGCCAGAGTATGTTCCCTACGTCTCAAGCCACGTGAACTTGGTCAAGACGTACATAACGGAACTTAATCGATGCTGCCTCTAGCATAAATCAGGGTTATTGGACATAAGTTTTCTTATCAGCCTTTTACCGATGGAATAGGCCGCTTGCCGCGAATAACCTAATTCCATATTATCAGCCTTTCAGAGAGAATGGTGGATGGATGGGGAGGATCGTTGTGACTTTTAGCCCCAGGCGTTGCCGCCGCCCTCGGAGGGGCTCGTCGGCGACAGGCTGCTCGCGGCGTCGCCGAGGATGGCGCTGTAGTCGCCGGTCTGCATGGCGTCCATGAGCACGGGCAGCATCATGGCGACGCCGATGCCGTTGAGCACGAGGGCCACCGCGCCGATGCCAATGCCCATGAGGGCGGTTTGCCTGAGCGCTCGGGCGTAGGGCCGCTTGGCCGGTGCCACGGCATCGAGAACGTCGCGAATCTTGACGAAGGCGATGATGGCGCAAACAAGCGCCACGGTGCTCAGGGCGACGCCGCCGATAATGAAGGATATGGGGCCGGCCACCGTGGCCACGGTGGCGAGGGTTCGCGCCGACTTGAGCTCGTAGTCGGCCACGGCAGCCTGGGCGCTTTCCATGGACTCAGCGATCTGAGGGTCGATGGAGGGCGTAGCGGGCCGCTGCCCTTGGGTCGATGGGTCGTCGGGACGCGGGGACTCCGGTCTCTGCGGCGATTCGTTGGGCGCCGAGGCGTCTTCGGGCTTCTGGGGCGGTTGATCCATGGATCCTCGATTCTAGCTGACTCCGCTGCTGCCGAAGCCCTGGGCTCCACGGGCACTGGCGGGAAGCTGATCTGTGTTATGTAAAGTAATCGAAGGGGTAGCTACGATCATCATCTGGGCGATGCGATCGCCCTTTTCGAAGGAAAACGGCTCCTGGGGATCGAGATTGACGAGCACGACCATGATCTCGCCTCGGTAGCCGCTATCCACCAGTCCCGGCCCGTTCACGACGGAGATGCCGTGACGGGATGCAAGGCCGCTGCGCGGAATGACGAGCCCGGCGTAGCCGTCCGGAATGGCCATGGCGAAGCCGCACGGCACCGTCATGCGCTCGAAGGGCTTCAACGTGCCGGCCACGGCGGCCCGCAGATCGAGCCCCGCATCTCCCGGATGGGCGTACTGGGGCGCAGGCAGCGCCTCGTCGAGAACGGTGATGCTCACATCCATGGCGTACCTCCCCTACCCGAGCTCGCCCAGGGCCGAGGAGAACTCCTCCACGCTCTGGAAATCCTTGTATACGCTGGCGAAGCGAATGTAGGCCACATCGTCGAGCTTCGCCAGTCGCGCCAGGGCCATATCGCCGAGATCTTTCGATTTGATCTCCGTGCGCTGGGTAGAACGGAGCTCCGATTCGATGCTCGCGATGAGGTGATCGATCTTCTCTGGCGTGATGGGCCGTTTGGCGCAGGCGATGAGCAGGCCGCGCATGAGCTTCTCCCGATTGAACACCTCGGAGGAGCCGTCGGTCTTGATGACGAGGATGGGGTTCTCGGCCAATCGCTCGTAGGTGGTGAAGCGGGTGCCGCATTCCAGGCATTCGCGACGCCGGCGAATGGATGCCCCCTCGTCGGCAGAGCGGGAATCGACGACTTTCGATTCGGGATATCCGCAGGAAGGACAGCGCATGGGTTCTCCTAACAATGAGTTGGTTACCCATGATACCCCAAGGGTCGCCGGCTTCCGGCATCTTCAAGACTTTGCTACCATCGTGATACGTCGACGGCTTCTCGAGTCCCGCATCCAACGGCGGCGGCTCTCCGAGCACCCATCCGCTCCCGTTCGCAGGGGTCGCTTTTCTCAAGCAAAGAGCATGACGAAGGAGATGACGGTGCTGAGGGCGAAGGCGATGGGAAATTCAAATCGGCTCATTTTTTCTCTCCTGACCTCTTGCGTAGAACCTTTGTTCGCAGTTATAATAGAACGAACAAAAGTTCATGTCAACAAATTTTTCAAACAAATGTACGCCTTATAGAAAGGATGCAGCATGACCCAGAAAGTAACCAGGCGGCAGCAGGCGGTTCTTGACTGCATCGAGGCGTGCATACGGGAGAAGGGCTATGGCCCCACGGTGCGTGAAGTCTGCCAGACCCTCGGCCTGTCCTCCCCTTCCACCGTACACGTGCACCTGAAGGCCCTGGAAGATAAGGGCTATATCAAGCGGGATCCGCTCAAGTCCCGTTCCATCGCCCTCACCTACCCGATTGACGACATGCCCTCCCCCGCCGTTAGCGTGGCGGGCAGCTACAGCAATCTCGTCAACGTGCCCCTGGTGGGCGATGTGGCGGCCGGCTGTCCCATTTTGGCCCAGGAGAACATTACCGACACCATTACGCTGCCCACGGACATCGTGGGTGACGCCGCATCCTTCATGTTGTCAGTGCGGGGCGAGTCCATGGTGGAGATCGGCATCAACGACGGTGATTACGTCGTGGTCAAGGAGCAGTCCGTGGCGAACAACGGCGATATCGTCGTGGCCATTGTGGACGACGGGGCCACGGTAAAGCGCTTCTACAAGGAGGCCGACCATATTCGCCTTCAGCCGGAGAACTCCTCCATGGATCCCATTATCGTGAGCGATTGCTCTATCGCGGGCAAGGTGGTGGCCGTCTTCCGCCGCCTCTAGAAGGGCCACCGGGCAATTTCGCGCTCGACAAAACTCGATAGCATCCAACGAGGGCCATGGAAGTGCTTCCATGGCCCTCGTATAAGGGGTGCTGCGCGGACGATAATGCTCCGTCCCGGCTCTCCGCCCGTCGCTACGCGGAGAACTCCCGAAAAGCGGCGGCGAAGGCCGGGGCGGCGAGCATTTGGATGTGGGTGCCGTCGGCCTCGTGAGACTCCGAGATGATATGGCAGCGCTCATGGGCGAGCGACACCAGATCGCCGCGCTGGTAGGGAATCACTACATCGAGTTTGGCATCGGCGGCCGAGGCGGCCGCAGCCAGGGCGGTCACAAGGCCGTCGATGCCCTCGCCGGTGCGAGCCGAGACGAACTGGGCGTGGGGGAAGCGACGACGCAGCCCGGTCAGAGTCTCCTCATCGAGCAGGTCGCACTTGTTGAACACCTCGATGGTGGCGATGGCCTCGGCGCCGATCTGGTCGAGCACCTCGCAAACGGCATCGATCTGCCCCTCGAACTCCGGAGAGGAGGCATCAACCACATGGAGGATCAGGTCGGCGCCGGTGATCTCATCGAGTGTCGATTTGAAGGCTTCCACCAGGGTGGTGGGCAGCTTCTGGATGAAGCCGACGGTGTCGGTGACGGTGACCTCGCGGCCCTCGGGCAGGGAGAACTTGCGGGTGGTGGAATCCAGGGTGGCGAAGAGCTTGTCGTAGCTGAGCACATCGGCCCCGGTGAGCCGGTTGATGAGAGAGCTCTTCCCCGCGTTGGTGTAGCCGGCCAGGGCCACCTTGAACATGCCGCTGCCGTAGCGGCTCTCCCGCTGCAGCGAGCGCACCTCGGAAAGATGGGCCAGTTCGCGGCGGATGGAGGTGATGCGCTTGCGTACCATGCGGCGGTCCACTTCCAGCTGGCTCTCGCCCTCGCCGAAGCGGGATCCCACGCCGCCGCCCATGCGGTTCGAGGCCAGGTGCGCCCACATGCCGCGCAGGCGCGGGTAGAGGTACTGGTTCTGGGCGAGCCGCACCTGGAGGCGCCCTTCCTTGGAGGTGGCGTGAAGGGCGAAGATGTCCAGAATGAGGGCCGTGCGGTCGATGACCTTCACGGACTTGTCCATGATCTTCTCGAGGTTCGCCTGCTGGGAGGGGGTCAGCTCGTCGTCGAAGATGACGAGGTCCGCCTCGCAGCTGCGGGCGAGCTCGGCGATTTCGACGGCTTTGCCCGAACCTACGAAGGTGCGGGGGTTCGGGGCATCGAGGCGCTGGGTGGTGGAGGCCACCACATCGGCTCCGGCGGTGTCGGCCAGGCGATCGAGCTCGGCCAGCGACGACTCCAGGGGCCATTCGAGACCCGGGCGGTCGACGCCCACGATGACGGCCCGCTCCCGGCGCTGTTCGGCCATGGTGGCGGGGCCCTTCTGGATAACAGATTGATATTCGGTCATGGGGTGCTCCTTATGCGTAGTGTGCGACTAAAGGGCGCGCGGGGCGCCGAGAAATGCCCGACAAGGCTATGGGCTAGTCGACAAAGCGCATGGACAACACGCTCCCCTCTCTACCGGTCGCTGAGACGCGAATGAAAAATGCCCTGCTATGATAGCACAGGCATTCCCCTTCGCAAGATGGAGTCTATTCCAATGTTTCCAGCTGGGCCATGATCTCGTCGGCTACGGCCCGGGCGTCCCCGGCATCGGCATCGATCCAGCGGATGCGCTCGTCGCGGCGGAACCAGGTGCGTTGGCGCTTGCCGTAGCGGCGCGTGGCCTGCTTGATGGCGGCGATGGCCTCATCCAGGGTGCAGCGTCCCTCCAGGGCCTCGACGATCTCCTTGTAGCCGATGGCCTGGGGCGCCGTCACTCCCTCGCGGAAGCCCGCATCCAAAAGACCGCGCACCTCCCCTACCAGACCGGCCTCGACCATGGCATCTACCCGGGCGTCGATGCGCTCGTTCAGCACCGTCGGGGTGACGGCCAGGCCGAACTGCACGGTGGGAACGGCCGCCTCGATGGAGGCCAGGTTGCGCTTCTGCTCGGCATAGGAGCGCCCCTCGGCCAGAAGCTCGAAGGCCCGCACGACGCGGCGCACGTTGTTCGGGTGCAGCTCCCGGGCGCTGTCCGGATCGCGGCGGTTCAGCTCGTCCCAGAGGGCCTGGGCCCCTTCCCGTGCGGCAAAGGCGGTCCACTGCTCGCGCACGGGATTGTCCACCTGCTCGCCGGCGGGAAACTCGTAAGCGTCGATGGCCGCCTTCACATAGAGGCCCGTTCCCCCGCAGAGCACGGCCCGCTTGCCGCGGGCGGCGATGGCCGCGAAGGCATCGCGGGCGAAGGACTGGAACAGGGCCGCGGAATAGGGCTCGCCGGGATCGACGAGGTCGAAGCCGTGATGGGCCACGATGCGCTCAGGCGCGGGCAGCTTGCCCGTGCCGATATCCATGCCGCGGTAGATCTGCATGGAATCGGCGCTCACCACTTCCCCGCCGATAGCCGCCGCCACGAGCTGGGCGGCATCGGTCTTGCCCGAGGCCGTGGGGCCGACGATGCAGATAACGGGCGGGGCGGCGTCAGCCATCGACCACCGTGCCGGAGAGGTACCAGGTGCGGGCCTCGTCGATGCGCATGGGCACGATGGTGCCGACGAGCTCGTCGGCGGTGCGCCCGGTGGGAACGGGTCCGTGCACCGTCTGGTTCTTGGGGCTCTTGCCGGCCAGCACCGCGCCGTCGCGCTTGGAGGTACCCTCGATGAGCACGGGCACGATGGTGCCGAGCTCGGCCTGGTTCGTCTCGAAGGCCTTGCGCTGCACGAGGTCCACCAGCCGGTCGAAGCGCTCCTGAATGACCTCGCGGGGGGTGTCGTCTTCCATCGAGGCGGCCGGCGTGCCCTCGCGCTTCGAGTAGATGAACGTGAACACCTGGCTGTAGCCCACCTCTTCCACGAGGCGGTAGGTGTCCATGAAGTCCTCCTCGGTCTCGCCCGGGAAGCCCACGATGATATCGGTGGACAGGGCGATGTCGGGCACGACGGCCCGCAGCTTCTCAATGAGCCCGAGGTAGTGCTTCCGCGTGTAGCGGCGGTTCATGGCCTTGAGGATGCGGTCGGAGCCCGACTGCACCGGCAGGTGCAGGGCCGGCATGAGGGATCGCAAGGTGCCGAAGCGGGCGATCACCTCGTCGGTGAGGTCCTTGGGGTGGCTCGTGGCGAAGCGCAGCCGCTCGATACCGGTATCGTCCAGGGCGTCGAGCACCGCGGCGAAGCGCGGCTCGCCGTAGAGGTCGCGGCCGTAGGAGTTCACGTTCTGGCCGAGCAGGGTGATCTCCTTCACGCCGGCCTCCACGTAGCGCCGGGCCTCCTCGGCGATGTCCTCCAGGGGGCGCGACTTCTCGCGGCCGCGCACGTAGGGCACGATGCAGTAGGAGCAGAAGTTGTTGCAGCCCACGGTGATGGGCAGCCACGCCGCCCAGGCGTGCTCCCGGTCGGTGGGCAGGGCGGTGGAGAACTCCGCTCCCCCGTCGAGCACCTCGACGGAATGGCCCGCGCTCTCCATGGCCGAGGCGAGCAGCCCCGGCAGCGAGGCCAGGTTATGGGTGCCGAAGACCACGTCGAGGTGGGGCAGCTGCTCCACGAGCTTCTCGCCGTCGCGCTGGCCGATGCAGCCGCCCACCGCGATGTAGCGCTTCTCGTAGGGCGAGCCGTCTCGCACGGGAATGTTCTTCATGGATGCGACCTGGCCGTAGAGCCGCGTATCGGCGGCCTCGCGCACGCAACAGGTCATGAACACGACGATGTCGGCCTCTTCGATAGTGCCGACGGACAGCGAGCCCAGGCCCTCGAGCATGCCGGCGACGCGCTCGGAGTCGTGCTTGTTCATCTGACAGCCGAAGGTGTGGATGCAGAAGGTGGTGCCCTCGAAGGAAACGCCCATGGCGACCGCCGGCTACAGTGCGACCGCGTCGGCCGCGGCGACGACGGCGAAGCCGGCGCGGGGTTCCACGGAGAAGCGGATGGCGGTGCGGTACTCGCCGTCGATGACGATATCGGCGAACGAGGGGATGCAGCAGATCTCGATGCCCACCGGAGAGAGGAATCCGCGCGAGATGGCCACGGCCTTCACCGCCTGGTTCACGGCGCCGGCGCCCACGGCCTGGATCTCGACGGACGAGCCGTCCTTGATCATGCCCGCGATGGCGCCGGCCACGGAGGCCGGGGAAGACTTCGAGGATACCTTGAGGCAGCCGATGGACGGCCGGGGTTCTGTGGTGGTTGACACGTCGCTGATCCTTGTCCTTTGAGGCGTGGTTGCTGGTCTGATAGGGGTTCGTTTAATGTCGAATCGCGAGGGAATGCCTTGGAAATTCAAACGTTACTATTCTACCGAAAGGGCGCAGGGGGCGCAATATCGCGCAGGCCTAAGACATCTTGCGGATGGGAACGGTGATGCGAATGGCGTCGGCTCCCACGGAAACTTCCGGCCGGCCCACGGCCTCGAGGAAATATCGATCGGCCAGGGCCTCTACGGATCGGGCCGCGCTCTCTCGCAGGGCCTCCACATCCGCCTCGGCCAGCCGCAGTCCCCGGCCGTCTCCCCCTTTGCGCCGGATGTGGGGACGGGCGGGCGCGGCGGCGGGAAAGCTCTCGTCCCGAAGGCGGTCGATGAGGGATGCCGGCGGCTCGATGGTGCCGTCCATGATGCGGCGCGCGGAACGCGAGGAGAACGGGAGGGCCATCGCGGCGCACTCGTCGGCCAGGGCATCGGGGGTCGCGGCCAGGGCGAGGCGCTTCACGAGGGGCGCGGTGGCAGGGTCGTCGGGGAACGCCCGGGCGGCGGGGCTCGTGGTGGCGATGGCGAAAGTGTACAGGGCCGCCGCAATCTCTACCGGCGTGCCGAAGAACACCGAGCACTGATCGCGGTGCTCGAGGGCGAATTCGGCAGCCGTGCGCAGAAGGTTCTTGGGGCCGCGCATGGCGAAGGAGCCCGAGGCCTCCCGCTCGAAGCGGGGGAAGGTGGATTGATCGGTCTTCTCCCCCAGGCGCGCCGTGTCGGTCTCCACGGCGATGCTCGCCCCCAGGCCGCGGGCCGATGAGGCCACGCGGGCCGTCTCCGCGTTCACGGCGATGGAGTACAGTGCCATGCCGCGGCCGTGCATGCCCCATTTGTCCATATGGGCCGTGTCGAGCTTCGAAGTGACACGGGGCTCGAAGATGCGCTCCTGCTGGAGGGCCGGGATGCCGGAGCCGTCGTCGACGATGGTAATGAAGCGGCGCCCCTCGGTCTTCTGGGTGGCCACGAAGATATGGCGCGCTCCGGCATCGCGAGCGTTGCGCAAAAGCTCGATGAGGATGTCCTCGGAGGAGCGGATGTCCTGGGCGGCCTGGCGCCGCTCGGCCTCAGAAGAGCGCAGACGAACAAAGCCATCTCCGAGATCGGCCTCGACTCGGAGATGGCTCTCGCCGCATACGGTATCTATGAAGTTGGCGAGCGAGGAGTCGGCCATGGACTACTTCGCGTAATCCACCGCGCGGCTCTCGCGGATGACCACGACCTTCACCTGCCCGGGGTACTGCATCTCGTTCTCGATCTGCTGGGCGATGTCATGGGCGAGCACCACGGACGCGGCCTCGTCGACCACCTCGGGCTCCACCATGACCCGTACCTCGCGGCCGGCCTGGATGGCATAGGTGCGCTCGACGCCGGCATGGGCGTTGGCGATCTCCTCGAGCTTCTCGAGGCGCTTGATGTAGGCGTCGAGGGTCTCCTTGCGGGCGCCGGGACGGGCGGCCGACACGGCGTCGGCGGCCTGGATGAGCACGTCCATCGTGGAGTTCGGCTCGATGTCGTTGTGATGGGCCTCGATGGCGTGGACGATCTCGGGACGCTCGCCGAAGCGGCGGGCCAGGTCGGCGCCGATGACGGCATGGCTGCCCTCCACCTCGTGGTCCACGGCCTTGCCCAGGTCGTGCAAGAGGCCGGCCCGCTTCACGGGGATGGGGTCGAGGCCGAGCTCGGAGGCCATGACCGACGCCAGGTAGGCCACCTCCAGGGAGTGGTTCAGCACGTTCTGGCCGAAGGAGGTGCGGTAGCGCAGGCGGCCGAGGGTGTTCACGAGCTCGGGGTGCAGGTCGTGAATGCCGGCATCGAAGGTGGCCTGCTCGCCGGCCTCCTGGACCCGCTGGTTCACGAGGCGGACGGCCTTCTCGTACATCTCCTCGATGCGGGCCGGATGGATGCGGCCGTCGGCGATGAGGTTCTCCATGGTGACGCGGCCGATCTCGCGGCGCACCGGATCGAAGCAGGAGATGGTGACGCACTCGGGGGTGTCGTCGATGATGAGGTTCGTGCCGGTCAACTGCTCGAAGGAGCGGATGTTGCGGCCCTCGCGACCGATGATGCGGCCCTTGAGGTCGTCGGAGGGAATGTGAATGGTGGACACCGTGGACTCGGCGGAGTGGTCGGCGGCCACACGCTGGATGGCCAGGCTCAGGATCTCGCGGGCCTTCTTGTCGGCCTCGGCCTTGGTGCGAGTCTCGGCATCGCGGATGATGACGGCGGACTCGCGGGTCACCTCGTCGTGGATGGTCTCCAGAAGCTCGGCCTTGGCCTCCTCCGGGCTCATGCCGGCGGCGCGCTCAAGGGCCTGGTTGATCTCGATCTGCGCCTCCTCGCGATGGCGGACGATGGCGCTCTCGGCCTCGTTCACATCGCGCTCGCGGCGCTCCACCTGGCCCTGGAGCGAAGAGAGCTGGTGCTCGCGGGCATCGAGGGACTCTACGCGGCGGTCGAGGGATTCCTCGCGCTGGGCAAGGGTCTCCTCGCGCTGGGCCACGCGGCTCTCGGCCGTGCGCACCTCGCGCATGCGCTCCTTCTTTTCCTCCTCAAGCTCCTGACGGTAGCGCAGGGCCTGGTCCTTCGCCTCGATCTCAGCTTCCCGTCGCATCGTCTCGGCCTGCTTGCGCGCATCCTCGACCAGGGTGGCGGCCTCGCCGGCGGCCTGGCGGTTGGATGAAGCGGTCATGGAACGATTGACGATGAAGCCGAGGGCAATGCCGACGATAGCCACGGCAATGATGGCGACGATCATAATGGGATCCATCGGATTTCCTCCTCTCATCTGGGCCTTCACGCCCAATCAAAGTCATAAAAAAAGCCCGTGGCCGGGCATGAGCATGGATGTACGAAGGTGTTCGACGTATGCCGTTGTCTATATCAAATACCCTTGAGGGTACAACTGCTCAAAAAGCCACGGGAAACAGTATACCCGATGCGGGAGAGAAGAGAAGCCCCAAACGGGCAGAAGGGCTCGTTTGGGGCTTCTGGAGTGCGGAAGGGCCTGTGATTCGGGGTGCGCGCGATAGCGGTATTTCCGGAGCGCAACGGGAGGGCACGGGCTTTCCGGGCGGCGCCAGGACCGACGCTCCAGGGTCGCGGCGCGGCCTCGAGGGCGGATCACTCGGCTGCGGCGAGGGTCTCCTCGTGCCAGAGACGGGCGGCGCTGGCCGCCACATCGGTATCGAAGCCCTGGGTGGCGAGCTTGCGGAAGGCGGCTTCGCGGGCCCGCTTGGCCCGGGGCGGCCGGCGTCGCAACAGGACGAGAGCCCGCTCCACCTCGGCCTCGCGGCCGCGGGCGGCATGCTCCTGCCAGGCATCGAGGCTCTCGGGGTCGATGCCGAGAGCCTCGATCTCCGAGCGGGCATCGCGCAGTCCCTTGCCGGCCGCCAGGCGCGTGCGCACGAGAGCGTCGGCGTAGCGGAGATCATCGATGGCGCGCACGCGCTCGGCCCGCGCCACCGCCTCTTCCACGGCCGTTGGCGCGAACTCGTCCCGCAGGAGGCGCTCCCGCACGTAGACGGTGGAGCGCTCTCGGACGGCGGCCCAGCGCAGGATCCTCTGGAAGGCGGCATCGGCGGTCTTTCCCTCTGCGGGCGATACCGATTCGTCTTCGCACGGGTCGTCGGTCGCCTTTCGAGAAAAGGTCCCCCGTGACGGCCCCGCAGCTTTGGGATGCTCCGCCGATGACCCTGCGGCGCGGTGCCGCTTCCCCGCTGCGACGCCGCGACAGTGGGACTTGGTGCCCCAACGACCCTCCCCGCTCGTTGCAGAGAGCGACGGGGTGTCCAGACCGGTCCTGGAGCCGTGGGGATCTGCCTCGCCCCGTTCGATGGCGGCGACGGAGCAGCGCAGCTGGTCGAGTATGTCGGCCTTGGCGGACATGGGCTATTTCTTCTTGCCCGTGGCCTTGGGGGCCGGGCTGAAGGATTCGCCCTCGGCCGGGGCCTCGATGATGGGGATCTCATAGGCCTCGCGCACCTTGGTCTCGAGCTCCTCCCGCAGATCGGGGTTCTCCCGCAGGGTCTGCTTGGCGGCTTCGCGGCCCTGCCCCAGGCGCTCCTCGCCGTAGGTGTACCAGGCGCCGGACTTCTTGGCGACACCGCATTCCACGGCCATGTCCACGATGCAACCCTCGCGCGAGATGCCCTCGCCGTACATGAGATCGAACTCGGCCTGGCGGAAGGGCGGCGCGACCTTGTTCTTCACGACCTTGGCCCGCACGCGGTTGCCCACCACGTCGCCGTTCTGCTTGATGGAGTCGACGCGGCGGATATCGATGCGCACCGACGAGAAGAACTTGAGGGCACGGCCGCCCGTGGTAGTCTCGGGGTTGCCGAACATGACGCCGATCTTCTCGCGCAGCTGGTTGATGAAGATGCAGGTGGTGTTCGACTTGGACAGAGAGCCGGCCAGCTTGCGCAGGGCTTGGGACATGAGGCGGGCCTGAAGGCCCACCGTGGTGTCGCCCATCTCGCCTTCGATCTCGGCGCGGGGTACGAGGGCAGCCACGGAGTCCACGATGACGCAGTCGATGGCACCGGAGCGCACGAGCATGTCGCAGATTTCCAGGGCCTGCTCGCCGGTATCGGGTTGGGAAATGAGCACCTCGTCGATATCGACGCCGATGCGGGCCGCATAGACCGGATCGAGGGCATGCTCGGCGTCGATGAAGGCCACGATGCCGCCGAGAGCCTGGGCCTCGGCGAGGATCTGGAGGGCCAGGGTGGTCTTACCGCTGGACTCCGGACCGTAGATCTCGATGATGCGGCCCCGGGGCACGCCGCCGATGCCGAGAGCGGCATCCAAGGGAAGAGCTCCGGTGGGAATGACGCCGATATTCAGATCGGCGCCGCCCTCGCCGAGGGTCATGATGGACCCCTTGCCGAACTTCGACTCGATCTGGTCCGTGGTGAGTTTGAGCATCTTCTCTTTATCTTCGTTCATTGCATCTCCTTGTCTGGGCCATCATACGAACAAGTGGCCGATTTCCTCCTATTATACGAACAAACGTATGAGCGTCAAGGGGTTTTCTCGGTGGATTTCAGGAAGTCGCGGCCGATGGGGTGCCCTTATCTTACCAGGCGCTCGTCGCACTTTTGTCGTGGCTGGATCGCATTTGACCCCCTCCGCGCACCGTTGCCTCGTCTCCTGGAACCGTCCGCAAACCGTAGTCGCGTCTCAGGAAAGCCGTCCCCGGGCCGTCGCGATGTCGCCCGATCGCTTCCTCCGGTCCGCACCCCTTGCTCCCCCCTTCCCGGAGGGCGAGGGGTGCGGACCGGACATGGCAAAAGTGGGGTGCATGGGGGATTGAAAAACAAAGGGAAGGGAAGGCCGGAGGCACCCAAGTTCCAAGAACCCCTCCCCCACCTGGAGGAATCCAATTTCGCAGGAGCGAATATCGCCACGGGGTGAATCCGGCCCCGCGGATAGAATGGCTTCGCAAGGCGAATCTGGCCCCGGGCGGCCAGCCTGCCTCCTTCCGGAGGTTAGCTCAGGGCGGCTTCCATGGCCTTGAGGGCGGCCAGCACGGTTTGGAGCCGCACGCTGTCGCGACCCCCTTGGAAGTGGTGCTCCTCGGCCCGGGTGCCCCGGGCAGTGGCGCAGCCGATCCAGACCATGCCCACGGGCTTGCCCGGCTCGGCCCCGGTGGGCCCGGCGATGCCGGTGACCGACACGGTCACGTCGCAGGCCAGCTCCCGCAGGGCGCCCCGGGCCATTTGGAGGGCCACGAGCTCATCGACGGCCCCCTGGCGCGACAGCACGTCGCCGGACACGCCGAGTACCTGCTCCTTCACGTCGTTCACGTAGCTGACGATGCCCCCGCGCACCACGGCGGAGCTGCCGGGCACGGCGGTGAGCATGGCGGCGATGAGACCTCCGGTGAGGCTCTCGGCCGTGCCCACGGTCAGCCCGCGCTCGCCGGCCCGCTCCACGATGATCCGGGCCTCGGCGTCGATGGCCCGCTGCAGGGCGGCCACCTCGGTGGGCCGCTCCCCCGCCTCGACCGCAGGTGCGGCCTTGGTCTTGGGGGCGCTCCCCTTCAGCAGGTGGCGGGCCTTCACGAGGTAGTCGAGCATGGACATGATGGTCAGCACGAGGGCAATGGCCATGACGATCCAGGACAGCAGGAACAGCGGGTTGGAGAAGGCGGCGGCTGCCGAGGGGAAGACGAGGGCGTCCTTGGCCAGGAACAGCACAATGGCGATCATCTGGAAGACGGTCTTGGCCTTGCCGTACCAGCTCGCGGCGATGACTTCGCCCTTGCTGGCCGCCACCATGCGGATGCCGGAGACGATGAACTCCCGGGCAAGGATGATGAGCACGGGCCAGCCGGGGAGCACGGCCAGCTCCACGAGGGCGATGAGCGCTGCGGCCACGAGGATCTTATCGGCCAGGGGGTCCATGAACTTGCCGAAATCGGTCACCTCCCCGCGGCTGCGGGCCAGGTAGCCATCGAGCCAGTCGGTGCAGGAGATGAGAATGAAGATGCCCGCGGCGATGAGCCGCTTGGCCTCGGTGGTGATGTCGGGCAGGCCCATCCAGAGGGGCCAGGGGCTCACGATGGCGAGCACGAACACCGGCACGAGGCAGATGCGGATGAGCGTGACGATGTTGGCCGGGGTCATGAGTTTCTCGGGGGCCGTGGGCTCGATAGGGGCCATGGGTTTACGCGCCTTCCATCTCGTAGAGCAGGGTGTCGGCGATGATCGTATCCACCACGGTGCCGACGGTGCCATCGGAGACATAGGTCACTCCGTCCACCTCGGGAGCCTGGCACTGGGCGCGGCCGAAGCGTTGGCCGTCCTCCTCGGTGCCTTCCACGAGCACCGCCATGGGCCGGCCGATGCGCTCGGCGATGCGCGGCCCGCAGACCGCGTCGGCCAGGTCGCGCAGGATTTGGGCCCGCTCGGCCTTCTCGTCCTCATCGAGCTGGTCGGGCAGCGCGGCGGCGGCCGTCCCCTCCTCGCGGGAATAGGGGAACACGCCGATGTAGTCGAAGGGGGCCTCGGCCACGAAGTCACACAGGGCCTCGAACTGCTCCTCGGTCTCGCCGGGGAAGCCCGCGATGAGGGTGGTGCGCAGGGTGATGCCGGGCACGGCGGCGCGGATGCGCTCGATGAGGGCCGCGAACTTCTCGGCCGAGCCGGCGCGGTTCATGGCCCGCAGGATGGGAGCGCTCACGTGCTGGAGGGGAATATCCAGGTAGGAGCACACATTGTCCCGGGCGGCCATGACGGCGAGCAGCCGGTCGGTGACCCCCTCGGGCTGCAGGTACATGACGCGCAGCCAGGTGTCGGGGAAGGCCTCGGCCAGGGTGTCCACGAGCCAGGCCAGGTCGTGGCCCTCGGGAAGGTCCTGGCCCCAGCGGCCGGTATCCTGGGCGATGAGCACGATCTCTCGGGCCCCGGCGGCCACTTCCCGGGCCACGTCGGCGCGGATGGCCTCGAAAGGGAAGCTGTGGTAGCGGCCGCGGATGGCCGGGATGGTGCAGTAGGAGCAGAAGCGGTCGCAGCCGTCGGAGATCTTCACGTAGGCGAAGATGCCCCCTTCCCCCGGCGCCCCCGTGGCTTCGGATGCCGTGGGGGCCATCGCTTCCTCCCCCGCCATCGGCTCGAAGCCGGTGAGGCGCCCCAGGACGGCCACGATGTCGTCCTCCTTGCTGCAGGGGACGAAGGCGGCGGCCTCGGTGAGCTCGCCCTCCAGGTCGTCGCCGTAGCGGGCGGGCATGCAGCCGGCCACCACCACCGAGGCGCGGCCCGCGGCCACAAGGGGCAGGGAGGCGGCCTCGAAGATGGCCTCGAGGCTCTCCTCGGTGGCCGACTGGATGAACGAGCAGGTGTTCACGATGATGACATCGGCCTCGTCGGCCGGGGCGTTCACCTGATAGCCGGCCTCGGCCAGGGCACGGGCCATGGCCGCAGAGTCGACCTCGTTCTTGGCGCAGCCCATGGTGACGAGGCTGACGCGGGGCGCGGACGCGCCCTCCCACACGGGGGGAACCGGAGCGGTCATCGGAAGGGGCTCCTAGCGGTAGTTCACGTACTGGAGCGGCTGGCCGTAGTCCTGGCCCTTCAGAAAGGCGATGACCTCCTGGAGGGTGTCGCGGGACGGGGAGCTCACGCGCAGCTTGTCGCCCTCGATAGTGACCTTGCACTTGAGCTTCTGGGCCTTGATGTCCTTGTTGATCTTGCCGGCGGTCTCCTTGTCGATGCCGTTGACCACGGTGGCCACGCGGCGCACCGAGCCGCCCGTGGCGGCCTGGGCATCGCCCCACTGCACGGCGGTCAGATCGATGCCGCGCTTGATGAGCTTGCTGCCGATGACATCGATGACCTGGGAGGCCACGAAGTCGGCTGGGGCGGACACGGTGATGGTGCCGCCGTTCTTGTCCAGGCCGATCTCGGCGCCGGAGTCCTTCAGGTCATAGCGCTGGGAGAGCTCCTTCTTGGCCTGCTGGAAGGCGTTGTCCACCTCCTGCATGTCCACGGTGGATACGACGTCGAAGCTGGATTCCTTGGCCATGGGGCCCTCACTTTCTAATCGGTTCGGGAAAGGTAGAACGGGGAACGGGACGCGGGACGATGGGCGCGGGACGCACTAGTTGCCCGCGTCGCCGTCCTCGCTGTTGCCATCGGTGGAGTCGCCGGAGCCGCCCTCATCGCCCGACTCGTCGCTGCCGTTGTCGGCCTCGGTCCCGTCGTCGGTCGAGCCGCTGCCCACGCCGTTGGCGCGCTTCCAGGCAGACAGCGCCTCCTCGAAGTCGACGGTGTAGGTGTACACGCCGCTCTTGGCCTCGGTGGGCTCAACCTTCTCGCCGTCCACGGTGATCTCCACCTCGTCGGGGTCGCCGGAGACGACGAACTTCAGCTTGCCGGTGACGTCGTACTCCTGGCTCTTGGGCCCGGTCACATCGCCGGCCTCCACGGTCTTGCCGTCTTGGATGACCTCGATGTACATCTCGGCGCCGTCGGCCACCTTGTAGGCGAACTTGGCGCTCGTGGGGGCCACGGGCGTGGTAGTCGGGGCCGTGGGCTGCTGGCCCGTGGCATCTGTGCCGCTCGTGGTACCCTGGGGGGTCGGCATGCCGGAGATGGGCACCGTGGGGGTGTCCTCGGCCGGGGCGTCCTTGCCCCCGAAGGCCAGGAAGATGACGAGCACGAGCAGGCCCACGATGATGGCGCCCACCACGATGAGCGGCAGCATGGAGCCGAAGTTGGCGGCGATGCCCGGGGCTTGGCGCCCTTGGACGAGGTTGGTGTAGGCCGGCTGAGGCGCAGCGCCGCGGCCGGTGCGGGAGGAGCGGCCGTTCGGGCGGGCTCCCCGCTCTCGCTGGCCCTCGCGGCTCGAACGGCCGCGGCCCTCGGCGCGCTCGCCGGGACGGGGGCGCTCGCTCCGGCCGCCCATGGGGCGTCGGCCGGTCTCGAACTGCTGGGCCTCGTCGCGGTAGAGGCGCGTGATCTCGGCGGGGTTCAGACCCACGAGGCGGGCGTAGGCGCCCACCATGTTGGAGGTGTAGCCCCGCGGGGGCATGCGGGCGAAGTCGCTCTCCTCGATGGCCCGGAGGATGTCCGGACGGATGCGCAGCTTGCGGGCCGCGGTGGACAGGTCGAGCCCCTTGCGCTCGCGGGCGCTCCTGAGCGTGTCTCCGAAGGAAATCTGTCTCGCCACGGTCGTAACTCCTCTATGTCATGGACGGCGGCCGCCGGGGCCGGGCCGTCTAATCCTCGTCGTTGGCCTCGAAGGCCTTCAGGGTCTCGAGCTCCATTGCGTCTACGAGCACCTCGCGGGGACGGCTGCCGTTGGCCGGGCCCACGATGCCCTTTTCTTCTAGCTGATCCATTATACGACCAGCGCGGGCATATCCGACCTTCAGGCGGCGCTGAAGATTGGAAGTTGACCCCAAATCGCTTGAAACCACCACATCGGCGGCCTCCCAGAGCAGCGGATCGTCGGCCTCGGAGCCGCCGTCGCCGGCCGGCGAGGAGTCGCCGAGGGTCACCACGTTGGTCTTGAGGATCTCGGAATGGTACTCCGGCTCTCCCTGGGCCTTCAAGTGCGCCACCACGGCGGCGATCTCCTCGTCGGGGATCCAGGGGCCCTGGACGCGCACGGGCTTGGGGTACTCCGGCTTGGCGATGAGAAGGTCGCCCCGGCCGATGAGGTTCTCGGCACCGGTGGAGTCCAGGATGACGCGGGAGTCGATGCCGCTGGCCACGGTGAGGCCGATACGGCAGGTGATGTTCGCCTTGATGAGGCCCGTGACCACGTTGGTGGAGGGGCGCTGCGTGGCGATGATGAGGTGGATGCCGGCCGCGCGGGCGAGCTGGGCGATGCGGCTGATGGAGAACTCCACCTCCTTGCCCACGTTCATCATGAGGTCGGCCAGCTCGTCGATGACGATGACGATGTAGGGAATGGGCTCGCCGTAGGGGTTCTCCGGCACCTCTTCCCCGCTCTGCTCGGCCGCCTCGGCGGCGTCTGCGGCCGCCCGGGCCTTCTCGTTGAAGGAGATGATGTTGCGCACGCCGCACTTCGAGAACATCTTGAGGCGGCGCTCCATCTCGGCCACGGCCCAGGACAGGGCGCTGGAGGCCTCGCGGCACTCGGTGACCACGGGCACGTAGAGATGGGGAATGCCCTCGTAGGGGGCGAATTCCACCCGTTTGGGGTCCACCATGATGAAGCGCACCTCGGCCGGAGTGGCCCGCATGAGGATGGACATGATCATGGAGTTCACTTCCACCGACTTACCGGAGCCGGTGGTGCCGGCGATGAGCACATGGGGCATCTTGGCCAGGTCGTGCACGATGGCGTGGCCCTCCACGTCCTCACCGATGGCCACCTGCAGGGGCCCCGGCTCGGCGGCGGCTAGCACCTCGGGCAGGTACACCATCTGGCGCACCCGGTTGGGCACCTCGATGCCCACGTAGTTGGTGCCGGGAATGGGGGCGAAGATGCGCACGCCGGGGGCCGCCAGGGCCAGGGCGATGTCGTCGGTGAGGTTGGTGACCTTGCTCACGCGCACGCCCGAGGGCAGATCCACCTTGAACAGGGTGACCGTGGGGCCCTCCACCCAGCCCACGACGCTCGCGAGCACGCCGAAGTCCTCCAGGGTGCCCTGGAGCTCGGCGGCCACTTCGCGCAGCTCCTCTTCCGTGGAGCCGCGGCGCTTGCCGTCGCCGGTGGACAGCAGGTCCATGGAGGGCAGCTGGAAGCCGTCCTTCGACACGGGGGGCGCCGGCTTCGGGGCGGCCTTGGGCTTCGCTTTGGCCGCGCGCTTGCGGGGGTTGGCCGTGGGCGCCGCCGTCGCAGCGGCCTGTGCGCTCTGGGCCTCCTCGGCGGCTTTGCGGCCGAGCTTGCGGGTCATGGGGCGGGCCGGCTCCTCGGCGGTGATGGCGCCGATGGCGGCGGTCTGGCGCGGGTCGGGGGCGGTGATGTTCACCGTGCGGCCCGCAGCGGCCCCCCTCCCCTCGCCACCGAGCTGGCGCGTGAGGGCCGCCCCGTCCACGGCCGGGACGGCCGGAGCCCCCTCGGCGGGAACCGACTGGCGCTCGGCGATGGCACGGCTGCGGGGGCGGCGGGGCTGCTCCTCCATGGCCAGGCGCGCGGTGGCGGCGGCCGGCCGCACCACCGTGGCGTCGGGGGGCTGGGGCACCTCGCCGGAGGCTCCGCCGAAGTTGTGGCGCACGAGGTGGCCGCCGCGCTTCACGGCGCCGAACAGCCCCTCGGGCAGGTAGGGCTCCCGACCCGCCAGCTCCGCCTCGTGGCGGGCGCGCACCTTCTCGATGAAGGCGGACACGGAGAACCCGATGACGATGACGCCGGCCACGGCCAGGCCCAAAAGCAGGATGGCCGAGATGATGCCGCCGAACAGGGTGAGCCCCACCCAGGCCAGGGCCGCCCCCACGTAGCCGCCGTGGGTGACGAGGTTGCCGTAGTCGAACAGGGCCTCAGGGCCGGTGTTGCCCACGGGGGTGAACAGGGCGATGATGCCGAGCAGCGCCACCAGGATGAGCCCGAGGCCCACGGTGATGCGCAGGGACATGCGCTCGGTCTCCTTGCGGTAGAGCACGGTGCCCCCCACGGCCACGAGGAAGAAGGGCATGATGTAGCAGCCCACGCCGAAGACGAGGTGGAGCGACTCGGACAGCAGGGCCGTGACGATGGCCCCGGTGGGGGCCACGGCAGCGATGAACAGCACGATGCCGAGCAGGATGAAGCCCACGCCCACCATGTCGCGGCGGGTGCGATCGTCCAGGATGCGCGGCGCGGGCTCGACCGACCGGCTGCGGGCGGCCGCCGAGAGGGGGCGGCGAGTGCCGTCCTTGGAGACGGCCTCGCTCGCCTTCTTGCGCGACGGGGATCCCTTCGAGGGTTGCTGCGAGTGACGGGCCATGGAAGCTCTAAACCTCCAGGATATTCACGACCACCATGGGACGCTGCTTGGTGCGGTCCCACAGAAGCGACATGAGGGCGTCGCGGGCGGCCTTGCGCAGCTCCTTCGCACCGCCGTCCTTCCCCAGGCAGCGTCGCAGGGCGCCGGCCACCGTGGAGGCCGCCTCGCGGGCCAGGTAGTAGTCGTCGCCGCCGGTGATGCCGTGCATGGACACCTGCACGTCGCCCACGACCTGCTTCTGCTTCAGATCGACGGCCGCGGCCACCGAGGCGAAGCCCTGGTTGCCGAGGGTGTTGCGCTCGTCGAGCACGTCCTGGGAGGTGTCGCCCACCGACAGGCCGTCCACGTAGACGATGCCCGAGGGCACCCCCTCGCCGCGCTCGATGCCCAGGGCCGACAGCTCCAGGGCATCGCCGTTCTCCAGGATGTAGATGTTCTCGGCGTCCACGCCCGTGGCCTCGGCCAGCTTCGCGTGGGCCCGCAGGTGGGTGGCCTCGCCGTGGACCGGCATGAAGGCCTTGGGCTTCACGAGGGTGAGCATGATCTTGAGCTCCTCGGCCCCCGCGTGGCCCGACACGTGGACCCGCGCCCGGCTCTTGTCGTACACGTCGGCGCCGATCTTGGCCAGGGAGTTGATGACCCGGGTGACCGCCTTCTCGTTGCCGGGCACCGGCGTGGCCGAGATGATGACGGTGTCGCCCTCCTCGATCTCGATGGTCTTGTGCTCGCCGTTGGCGATGCGGCCCAGGGCGCTCAAGGGCTCGCCCTGGCTGCCAGTGCACATGATGACCACCTGGTCGGAAGGGATGCCCTTTAGATCGTAGGCGTCGATGAGGTTGTCGTCGGAGATCTTCAGGTAGCCCAGGCGCCGGGCGATGTCGGTGTTCTGGATCATGGAGCGGCCCGTAACCACCACCTTGCGGCCGTTCTTCACCGCGGCGTCGCAGATCTGCTGCATGCGGTGGATGTGGCTCGCGAAGGAGGCGATGATGACGCGGCCCGGGGCCTGGGAGATGATCTGCTCCAGGGTCTTGCCCACCTCGGCCTCGCTCGGCGTGAAGTTCGGGTTCATGGCGCCCGTGGAGTCGCTCATCATGAGGTCGACGCCCTTCTCGGAGAAGCGCGTGATGGCAGCGAAGTCGGTGGTGACCCCGTCGATGGGGGTCTGGTCGAGCTTGAAGTCGCCGGTGTGCAGCACGTTGCCGGCCGGGCTCTGGATGAACAGGCCCACGGCACCGGGGATGGAGTGGTTCACAGCGAAGAAGTCTACCTTGAAGCAGCCGAGCTTGATCTCCTCGCCCGACTTGATCTCGATGAGCTTGGCGTTCTTGATCTTGTGCTCGGCGAACTTGCCCTCGATGAGGCCCAGCGTGAGCTTGGTGGCGTAGATGTTCACGGTGCGGTCGAGGTCCTTCAGCAGGTAGGGCAAGGTGCCCGTGTGGTCCTCGTGGCCGTGGGTGATGATGATGCCGCGCAGCTTGTCGGCGTTTTCCAGCACGTAGGTGTAGTCGGGCAGGATGAGATCCACGCCCGGATGATCGTCGTCGGGGAACATCAGTCCCGCATCGTCGAGGATCATGTCGTCGCCGCACTCGAAGGCGGTCATGTTCTTGCCGATGGCGTCCAGGCCGCCGAGCGGAATGATGCGCAGCTTGGCGTTGGGATCCTTCGAGGCCTTCGAGCCCCGACGGCGGCGCGGGCGCTCGCCGTTCTGCGCGGAGCCCTCGGCCCCCTCGCCGCGGGAGAGCTGCGGGCGCTTGCGCTCCAGGTTCACGCGCTTGAAGGAGGTATTGTTCTTGCGGCCCCCGCGGTTGCGGTTGCCCTTGCCGTTTGAGCCGCCCGTGCTATCGGTGCCGCCCTCCTTGGCGGCGCGGGGCTTCTCGTTTTTCTTCTCTTGGTTTTCCTTGGTCATGAAGTTCCTTGTCGTTCGGGGATATGTCTGCAAAAACGCCGACCCGCCCGTGGCGGACCGGCGTTCACGGTTCCAGCAGGGGCCCGCCTAGGCCAGCACGCCCACCTCGCGCATGACGGCGGCTAGGGTCGCGGACTGCTCGGGGGTGGCGTCCACGAGCGGCAGGCGCACGCCGCCGACGGGGAAGCCGATGAGTTTCAGGGCCTCTTTCACGAGGATGGGGTTCGCCGTGGCGAAGAGCCCGGTCATGAGCGGCAGCAGGGCCTCGTTGGCAGCTTCGGCCGCCTCCCAGTCGCCGGCTGCGGCCAGCTCCACGATTTCCTTCATGCGCTCCGGGGCCACGTTGCCGATGGTGGAGATGACGCCCGCGCCGCCCAGGCGCATGATGTCCAGGGTGGCGGAGTCGTCGCCGGAGTACACGTCGAAGTCGGCCGGGGCGCCGTCGATGATGGCCTTCACCTGGTCGAGGTTGCCCGAGGCCTCCTTGATGGCCACGACGTTGTCGCAGTCGCGGGCCAGGCGCAGAGTGGTCTCGGCTTCCATGTTGATGGAGCAGCGCCCGGGGATGTTGTACAGGATGATGGGCATCTCCGTGGAATCGGCGATGGTCTTGAAGTGACGGTACAGACCCTCCTGGGGCGGCTTGTTGTAGTAGGGAACCACGCACATGAAGCCGTCGACGCCGAGCTTGCCGGCATCCTGGGCGAAGGACACTGTGTCGGCGGTGCAGTTGTCCCCCACGTTCGCGATGACCGGCACGCGGCCGGCCACGGCGGCCAGCACGGCGCGGAACAGCTCGAGCTTCTGGGGGTAGAACACCGTGGGGCTCTCGCCAGTGGTGCCGTTCACGATGATGGAGTCGACCCCGCCGTCCACGAGGCGGCAGGCCAGCTCCTGGGCCCGATCCAGGTCGAGCTCGAGGTTCTCATCGAAGGGGGTGACCATGGCCGGGATGAGGCGGCCGAAGCGAGGGTTGCGGGTGCTTTCCATCGGTGTTTCTCCTTAGGCGAATGCCGGGGCGCGGGGCCCCTGCCAATCAACTCACTGGCTATTATGCCACTGATGTTCGCCTCGGAGGGCCCGGGCTCGCGGAAGTTCGCCAAACGCACAAGGCGAGCGGCCCTGTCGGAACGCTCGCCCGGGAATGATCGCGGAAGCGGAAGCGGCGGTGTGGGGGCCGCGGCCCTAGTCCATGAAGGTCTCGAGGCCCACGATGAGCCCCTCGCGCTCCCCCACGCTGCGGATGCCCAGCAGCACGCCGGGCATGTAGGAGGTGCGGTCCCACGAGTCGTGGCGGATGGTGAGGGTCTGGCCGAGGGAGCCGAAGATCACTTCCTGGGAGGCCACGTAGCCCATGGAGCGCACGGCATGGACCGGCACCCCCTCCACGAGCGCGCCCCGGGCCCCCTCGGCCCCGGGCATCTCGGTCTCGCGGCCGGGGGCCTCGCTCACGCGGGGGCTGCGCGCCTCGGCGATGAGCTGGGCCGTCCGCACGGCCGTGCCCGAGGGAGCGTCCTTCTTGTTGCAGTGGTGGAACTCGATGACCTCGGCCTCGGGGAAATAGGGCGCGGCGGCCTTGGCAAACTCCATCATGAGCACGGCGCCGGTGGTGAAGTTCGGCGCGTAGAACAGGGCCGTGCCCGCCGGCGCGATGGAGGCCAGCTCCTCCAGGGTGGCGGTGGCCAGGCCCGTGGTGCCCACGACGCAGTCCACGCCCCGGGGCAGCGCCTCGGCGAGGTTGCCGGCCACGACAGCGGGCTGGGTGAAGTCCACGAGCACGTCGGCGTCCACGGCGTCGAGAGCCTCGGCCACGGTGGCGAACACGGGGAAGGCGCCTTCCGCGCCCGCGGCATGAGGATCGATGCCGCAGACCACAGTCATGTCGTTGGCGGCGGTCACGGCGTCTACCACCGCCGAGCCCATACGGCCGGCGCACCCGGCCACAGCAACGTTGATCATGAAGACCTCCTCGCTTCTCATTGAATACAAGTGGATAAGAGCATGGAGGAGGGCGGCGGCGCCTTGACCGAGCGAGCTCCGCAGCGACGGGAACAGCCGGTGGACTGTTCTCCAAAGCGAGGACTGTCCGAGCGAATCAAGGTGCCGCCGCCCTCCGACGGGCGACGAGCCCCAAAAGGAGGGAAGGGCCGTAGGCTTCACGGCCCTATCGGTGCCAGAGACCTGCCCTGGCACCGGTGTCCTGCGAAATGCGGGGGCCTAGCCCTCGTGACGACGGCGCGGGGTGCGGCCGGCGCGACCGGGACGGTTGTCCTCTCGGCGCTCGCGACGCTCGCCGTGGCCGTGACCGCGGTCGCCGCGATCCTCGCGACGGGCCGGGGCGCTTCCCTCGGGGGCATCGGGCTTGTCGAGGCGGTCCAGGGAGATCTTGCCGGTCTTCGGATCCACTTCCAGCACCACGACCTTGATGACGTCGCCGAGGTTCAGCACGTCCTCCACCTTCCCCACGCGGCCGTTGGCCACGCGCGAGATGTGCAGCAGGCCGTCCTTGCCGGGGGTCAGCTTCACGAAGGCGCCGAAGTCCTTGATGCCGACGACTTCGCCCTCGAACTCCTCTCCCACCTCGGGCTCCTTCACGATGCCGAGGATCATGGCCTTGGCAGCCTCCATGGCGGTACCGGACACCGCACCCACGTGGATGGTGCCGTCCTCCTGGATGTCGATGGAGGCGCCGGTCTCCTCCTGGATGCCGCGGACGACCTTGCCGCCGCTGCCGATGACGTCGCGGATCTTGTCCACGGGGATCTTGATGGTCTCGATGCGCGGCGCGGTCTCCTTCATCTCGGCGCGGGGGCCGTCGATGGTGGCGAGCAT
>NZ_JBQIIT010000045.1:0-6560 GCF_056795635.1 Adlercreutzia sp.
GCTCTGATACACTATTCAGGCTATTCCTGCTCCGGTGTTGCCTTCACCAGCCCGGAGCCGTAGAGTCCAAAGGAGGTGAGCTGATGAAGGCTTATGAACTGCTGTTTATTGTTGCCCCCACGATCGATGACGAGACGCGCGCTGGTGTGATGAAGCGCATCGAGACCACGCTGGCCGAGGCCAACGGTGTTGTGGACAATGTCGACAACTGGGGCAAGCGCAAACTCGCTTATGAGATCAACGGTCTGTCTGATGGCGACTACACTCTCATCGATTTCCATGCTGATCCGCAGAGCATCGCCGAGCTCGACCGCGTGCTGCGCATCAATGATGCCGTGGTGCGTCATATGGTCGTCGCCCGCACCGATCGCGACTAGTTTGGAAATGGGCTCTCAAGGAGAGGCCCCCTGTGAGAAGAGGTAGAAATGAGCATCAACCGTGTGATCATCAGCGGCAATCTGACCCGCGACCCCGAGCTGCGCAACACTCAGTCCGGCATGGCTGTGCTGAGCTTCGGCGTGGCGGTGAACGACCGCCGCAAGAATCCGACCACCGGCGAGTGGGAGGATTATCCGAACTTTGTGGACTGCACTATGTTCGGTGCCCGAGCCAACAGCTTGTCCCAGTACTTGTCCAAGGGCACGAAGGTGTCCATTGAGGGCAAACTGCGGTGGAGCCAGTGGGAGCGCGATGGCCAGAAGCGAAGCAAGCTGGAGGTCATCGTTGATGAGATTGAATTCATGTCGAGCCGCAACAGCAACGGCGGGGGTTCGTCCTACGGCGGCGACACCTATGGGAATCAGGGCTACAGCACCCCGGCTCCGGCTTACAGTGCGCCCGCAGCTGCTGCTCCCGCGGCCCCGGTGATTGATGCCTCTTCTTCTGTGTACGATGATGACATTCCGTTTTAAGCGAAACGAAAGAGGTTAACATGGCCGATTACGCTAAGCAGCCTCGTCGTAAGTATTGCCAATTCTGCAAGGACGACGTGGAGTATGTCGACTACAAAGACACTCAAATGCTGCGCAAGTATGTTACCGATCGTGGCAAGATCAAGCCCCGTCGCGTGACTGGTGCCTGCACCCAGCACCAGCGCGACATCGCGGAGGCCGTCAAGCGCGCCCGCGTTATGGCTCTCATGCCCTATGCTGTGCCCGCCGTGAGCGGTCGTGGCGATCGCCGCAATCGCTAGGCGAAGGAGGAAACTATGAAGGTAATTCTCCTGAAGGAGCTCCATGGCAAGGGCGGCGAGGGCGACGTCATCGATGTCACCCGTGGATTCGCCAATAACTTCCTGCTCACCCAGGGTTATGCCGTGAAGGCCACCCCTGGCAACCTGAAGCAGCTGGAGGAGCGCAAGAAGAACATCGCCAAGCGCGAAGAGACCCGCATTGCCGATGCCAACGCCATGGCGGCCAAGCTCAACGACGCCACCGTGCGCGTTATTGCCCAGGTGGGCGAGGAGGGCGTGCTCTTCGGTTCTGTCACCGCCCCCATGGTGGCCGACGCTATCGCCGAGCAGCTCGATATCGAGATCGATAAGCGCCGCGTCGAGCTGGGCAAGCCGATCAAGATGGTGGGCACCTACGAGGTTCCCGTGGGCCTCTACCGCGACATCAAGGGCAATGTGACCGTGATCGTGGGCGGCGACGGTATGGACGAGGAGTCTGCTGAGGCCGTCGAGGCCTTCGACGAGGCCCTCGAGGTTGCCGAGACCCCCGCTGACGAGACCGTCGAGGTCGATGGCCAGATCGCTGCGGACGGTACGGTCGAGGCCGAGGTGACTGAGATCGAGGAATAGATCTCGCCCCGAGACCTTTCAATGGCCCTCGCTTGCGAGGGCCATTTTTTATGAAAGGAAGGGAAAGGGAAGATGCGGGGAGGGATGCCGCACCATCCGATTTTGTTTCTCGTGAAACACTTCACCCCTCGCGGGCGTGCTGAGTAACGTTACAATGTACGAAACATCAAGAGAAGGAACCACCCCATGCCATTTCCCTCCCCCGACCAATCTCGCCCTGAGCCCGCACCTCTCGCTCCTCAGGCGCAGCTTCCCCAGAACATCGAGGCAGAGCAGTCGGTGCTGGCGGCGTGCCTGCTGAACCACGAGGTGACTGAGGAAGCGGTCATGCGCATCAAGCCGGAGAACTTCTTCCGCCCGGCGCATCGTATTATCTTCGAGGCAATCCAAGGGCTGGTGAACCGTCGCATTCCCGTCGATCCCATCTCCCTTGCCGATACGCTGAAGGCTCAAGGTCAGTTGGACGCCGTGGGGGGTCGTGCGTATCTTGCCGAACTGGCTGATAACACGTTCTCGCTGACAAGCTGGGAGCGCCATGTCGATATCGTCAAGCGCCAAGCTATCCTCCGCGAGTTGGTCTATGCCTCGGCGCAGATTAACGCCCTGGCCTACGACGCTCCCGACGATGTGAACGAGGTGGTCGAGGAAGCGGAGAAGATGTTGCTCAACGTGACCGAGAAGCGCGTGAGCTCCACCTTCCGCAAAATGGACGAGCTTGTGAATGAGGCCTACGAGCAAATCACCATCCTCGCCAATCAGAAGAATCACATGGTTGGCGTGCCGACGGGCTTCAAGGACGTCGATGATCTGATCCATGGTTTCCGCGGCGGCGACCTGGTCATCTTGGCGGCTCGTCCCGGTGTGGGAAAGACCTCCTTCGCATTGAACCTGGCCACCAACGCTGCAAAAGCTGGGGTTGCGGTTACCTTCTTCTCGTTGGAGATGGGCGCCGAGCAGCTGGTGCAGCGTATCCTGTGTTCTGAGGCCCGCGTATCGCTCTCGAAGCTGCGCAGCGGACTCATCGCCGAGGGAGACTGGGGTGCGTTGGCCGAGCATTCGGGAAAGCTCTCGCAGCTTGATTTCTATATCGATGACGCGCCGGGCCTGACGATCTTGGAGGCCCGGGCGAAGGCCCGCCGCGAGCTCCACGGCATCAAGGAGGGGCAGAAGGGCCTGATCGTCGTGGACTATCTCCAGCTCATGCAACCGAGTCCGGGTACGAAGAACAAGAGCACAAACGACCAGGTGGGCGAGATCTCCCGTGGATTGAAGATCCTCGCGAAGGAGATGAACATGCCGGTTATTGCGCTCTCGCAGCTCTCTCGCGCGGTGGAGCAGCGCGGCAAGGACAAGCGACCTATGCTCTCGGACCTGCGTGACTCCGGCTCCATCGAGCAGGACGCCGACATCGTCATGTTCATCGACCGTTCGATGAACGAGATCGAGGCGGAAAGCGAGAGTCGTCCCGATCTGGGCATGGCGAAGCTCATCGTGGCCAAACACCGCAACGGTGCCACTCGCGATATCGACTTGGCTTTCAATCCTGAATTCACGAAGTTCATGGACTTCATCGATGACTCGCGGGTCGGGTCTTTCTAGCCGGTGGACGAGAAGCTGACATTCATCCACGCCGCTGATTTGCATATCGGTGCGCCTATCCGCGGGCTACGGGGGCTGTCGGATGAATGGGAGCGGCGGCTCATCGATGCGATACCCGCCGCCTGGGAGCGTGTCGTCGAGACGGCGATATCCCGACGCGTCGATTTCGTTATCGTGGCTGGGGATATCTTCGACTCGGTGCGCGCATCCTATGGCGACTATGTGCGTTTCTTCGCCGGTTTGCAACGCCTGGATGCTGAGGGCATCTGCACGTATCTTTGCACGGGGAACCACGATCCTCAGAGTGTTTGGCAAAAGGATTTCTTCGCCTTGCCCCCTTCGGCGACGATGTTAGCCGCTGATCGACCCGATTTCGCGCTTTTTGAGCGCGAGGGAAAGCCTGTCGCCATCGTTGCGGGCCGCGGCTATCCGAACAAGGTGTGGTCTTCCCGCGAGAACATTGCAGCGGGGTTAACGCGCCAGGCGGCCCTGTCCGCCCTGGGTTCGCGGGCTGAGGAGGCCCCTTTTGCCGTGGGGGTGCTCCACACGGGGCTCAATCTAGATCCGGCGAAGGCTCCCACCGACCCGGCTGCCCTGGTCGCTGCCGGCTTCGATTACTGGGCTCTCGGGCATATCCACCGACGGTATCAGGACAGTGAGGACGATCCGCGGGTCGTGTTCTCCGGTTGCGTGCAGGGCCGCGATATTCGCGAAACAGGTTCGCGTGGCGTGTACGTTGTGGAGCTTTGGTCTGACGAGAGCCCTCGGCTTACGTTCGTTCCGACCGCCTCCATCGTATGGGAGCAGCCTGAGGTAGATGTTTCCGACTGCCCCAACATCCCATCGCTCGTGAAAAAGGTGATGCGCGAGCTCTTCGCCGTCAATGGCACCGTGTCCTGCGAGATGATGGTCACGCACATCACTCTAGTTGGAGAGACCCCTCTTTCAGAGGTGCTGTCGCGGCCGGGGGTTCTGGAGGATGTGAGGGCGTCTCTTAACGACTCCTACAGCGAGTTTTACTGCGACGAGCTCATCGACCGCACGCAGAGCCCGCGCGATGAAGAGGCCCTTCGCGCCGAGGGTATGTTTCCGGCGGTATTCCTTCGGACGACCGAGACGTTCGCCTCTGACGTGGCGGGTCAGATTGATTTTCTACAGGAAGAATTTCTCGCGCGGGGAATTCCCCTGACCGCGAGTCTTTCTGAAAAGAAAGCCCGCCGCTTGACAGGAGAGGCATCCTCGCTTGTGCTTGAGCTGCTCGCTCAGGGAGGCGACGAGCGATGAGCGGCCCCCGTGTTTTCCTGGAATATCTGCGCCTCGGCCACTTCGGGGCCTTTCATAATTACACAGTCGGCCCCTTCGGATCGCAGCTCAACGTGGTGCTCGGTGCAAACGAGTCGGGGAAGACGACGCTTGCCTCGCTGGTGGGGGGCGTCCTCTTCGGGTGGGGCAAAGGATCTCTTGCACGCAACGATTACCGACCGGAATATGGCGACCGCTCGGGCGCGCTGTTGTTCTCCGACGGCCGGACATTGGCCCGCGAGGGAGAAGATGCGCCCGTCACCGGCGCGGTTGAGCTGATGGAGGATATCGACAAAGACACCTTCCACACTATGTTCTCCCTCGACAGCGACGAATTGAGGAGCCTGCGGAACAGCACCGATACGACTGCGAAGCTGCTGACTGCGAGCACGGGAACCGCCTCGTCTCCGGCCGCGGCCCTGGCACGCTTGAACACCCAGCTGGAATCCTTCACCGCCCCAGAAGGGGAGTGCTCGATTCCGCATCTGATTGAACGGCGCAACGCTCTGCGCGAGCAGCAGCAGATTGCCTCCGATCAGGCCGACCGCTGGCGCGCGCACGATCGGGAGCTGCATGGGCTGACTGAAGAGCGGGAGGCCATGGCGGAGCGGGTTGAGGAAAGCCGGCGGCTTGTCGAATCGCTGGCCGCCGCCAAAGCGGCCGTCTGCTCTCTTGATGCCGAGCGCACGAAACTCACGGCGGAAATCGAGCGGTTGAACGTATCGCGCGACGAAGCCACCGCGGCCCTGGAGGAGCACGAGCGCGGTCTTGACGAGCGTCTTGTGCGAATGACGGGAAACGAGGATCGCTCTTTGCGCGATCGGCTGGACGTGCTGGCGGCCCAGCAGCAGCGGCTCGCCCATGCAACCGATGTGGCGCGCACCAACTACACGTCATCGGCGGCGGTGTACGAGGCGCTTCTCGAGACGGTGAACGAGGAGGAGGATCGCCGCAACCAACAGGCCGAGCATCGCATCCAGGTGGCCTTTTGCGTGGTAGTGCCCGCAGTGCTGTTTCTGCTGGGCGTCCCCCTGTTCATCGAGGGTCGTGCTACGGCGTCGTTGAGCTATATGGCCATCGGGTTTCTGCTGTCGGTGTTCGCCTTCATCATGGTTGTGGCGGGTTTTGCGCTGCTGTTTCGGCCCGACAAGGCCGGCTCCGCCCGCAAACAGCGGTTTGAGGACGCCCAATGGGTCATGGTTCAAGATGCGAAGAAAATGGAGGCCTGCCAAGCCGAGGAGTCCCAGTTCGCGACACGCGTTGCCCATGAGCTGGCCGATGAGGGCCTCTCGCGGGCGGAAGGCTCGCTTCGCCAGGCACGAGTGCTGCTCGACGAGGCCCGCGATGCGCGCTCGGCTATGGCCCTGTGCCGTCAGCGTCAGCAAGCTGCGATTGCGCGCGCGGCCCAGGTGTCCGATCGCCTCGGCGAGATTGCCGCCGAGCGCGTCGTAGCCCTTGAGCAGGCGGGGTTGCCCCCGGACGCATCGCAGGTTGATGTGGATGGCGAGTACGATCGTCGGCTTCGCCAGCGGGCGGGGCTGCTCGAAGCGTTCGAGGAGATGAACCGTCGTGCTGGCGAATTGGAGGCCGTGCTTTCTCAGGCCGCCCGCTCGACTGAGTTCGATCGCTGCAAAATAGAGGTGCAGCAAGTGTGCACCCGGCTCGACGAGGCGAAGACCGACTTCGGGCGGCTCCTGCTGGCGAAGCGCATGCTCGAGGCGGCTTTGGCAACCTGGGAGGCCACCCAACAGCCCGAAGTGTACGCCCAGGCGAGTCGCTTGCTCGCGTTGATGACCGAGGGCCGCTGGGTCGAGGTGTCTCTGACATCCGAGGGCGCGCTGCAGGTGACCGACGCCGC
>NZ_JBQIIT010000046.1:0-6239 GCF_056795635.1 Adlercreutzia sp.
TTGTCGCGGATGCCGAGCTTCTTGATGAGCTCGCGGTACTCGTCGATGTTGCGGTTCTTGATGTACTTCAGCATACCGCGGCGCTTACCGATGAGCATCATGAGGCCGCGACGGGTGTGGTTGTCCTTCTTGTGCACCTTCAGGTGCTCGGTGAGGTTGCGGATGCGCTCGGAGAGGATCGCCACCTGCACCTCGGCGGAGCCGGAGTCCTGCTCGTTCTTGCCGAACTCGCGCATGAGCTCAGCAGTGCGCTCCTTGGAGATGCTGTCCTTGTTGGCCATGAGTGCCACCTTTCTTCTGCGGGAATGCCCCGCGTGCCTTCGCCGCTTTCCGCGGCTCTTCCTTATCGTCGGCTCCGAGCGGGAAAGCGGGTGGCGCATTCGAGCTAGGGGCCGATGGGCTGTTTGCACAGCTTGCCCAGTATAGGCGAGCGCTCCCCCATCCACAAGGCCCCATTCCGCCAGCGTCACCGTATCTGCACAGGGCGCACTGGGATGGAAGCGCTTCGCGGGCCATGGCCGGACGAGGAGGCTCGCGAGCAGCGGCAAGGGCATGGCCCTTGCCGCCGGGTCAGAACAGGCCGCTCGTGAAGAGGAACTCCAGGGACTTCAGGGGGCTGCCCACGTGGGCCCGCACGAGGGCCTGAACGAGGTGCAGCACGGCGAAGGAAGCCGAGGGATCGGCCGGCCCGGCGGCCAGGGCATCGAAGGGGCTGCCGAGAAAGTACTGGGCCCAGCACAGGGTGGCCGCCTCCACGGGAACCGTCTCCAGGTGCGGGCGGCAGACGGGGCAGACCGCACCTCCCTCGATGGCCGAGAAGGGCACGCGAGCCCCCTCCTCCAGGGCGATGGGGACGCCGCAGCCCACGCAGGTCTCGAGGCTCGGCCGCAGCCCCGAGAAGGCGAGCAGCTTCACGAGCGCGGCGGCGGCCAGGGCCAGGCGGTGGTTGTCATCGGTGCCGTCCATGACGTCGAGGACCCGGGTGATGGATTGGAACAGCCGCGGATTTTCCAGACCGTCCTGGGCCACGCGACCGGCCAGCTCCAGCAAGGGCAGGGCCGCGGCCGAGGCCTCGATGCCGCGGCGCAGCGGGTCGTGGGCGCCGGCGAGCCGCGCCTCCTTCACAATGTCGAGGCTGCGGCCCCGGGCGCACAGAAGATCGACGACGCAGAGGGGCTCGGTGCGGGCTGCGAAGGAGCTCGTGGGCTTGCGGGCCCCCTTGGCCACGGCCTTGGCCAGGCTGCCGTCGGCAGCGAGCAGGGTGAGGATGAGGTCGCTCTCCCCCAGCTTCGTGCGGCGCAGCACCAGGGCGCGCAGAGGGTAGGTGGGCTGGGACACCGCTCGCGCCGCCCTAGGGCAGGGTGATCTCGGGGTTGGCGTAGGAGACCTTGTCGTTGTCGTTCCAGACCAGGCCGCCCTCGAGGGTCACGGGGTTCTTCTCGTCGTAGTAGGTCTTCTCGCCGAGGCCGAAGGGGAACTTCACCACCTCGGACTTCACTGCCACGACGGTGTAGCTCACCTCGCCGTCCCCCTTGTAGGAGGTGCTCTTCACTTCCTTCACCAGGTAGGTGCCGTCCTCGGTGGTCAGCGTGGCCCCGGGCAGCACCCCGGTGGTGAGCTCGCGCAGCTCGGCGGCGCGGGACTTGGCGATGTAGAGCGTGACCGCGCTGCCCGAATCGAGCTCGGTGCCGGCCTCCGGGTCGGTGGAGACGGCCGTGCCCTCCTCCACGTCCTCGGTGTAGTAGCGCTGGACGTCCACCTCGTAGCCCTCGGCCTCCAGGGCCGCCACGGCGTCGTCGCGGGAGGCGCCCGCCACGTCCGGCACGGTGAAGGGCACGGCCACGGTGAGGGTCACGGCATCGGTGGACAAGAGGGCGGTGCCGGCCTCGGGGGTCACGGCGAGCACGGTACCGGCGGCCTCGTTGGACTTCTCCTCGGTCACCTCCACGTTGGCGAGCCCCTCGGCGGCGAGCAGATCGACGGCCTCCTGCTGAGAGAGCCCCGCCACGGCGGGCACGGTACGGGCCACGGCCACGGTGAGGGCCACGGTGCTCCCCTCCTCGGCCCGGCCGCCGTCGGGGGCGGCGGCGAGCACGGTGCCCGGGGCCTCGTCGGACTTCTCCTCGGTCACGGCGGCGCTGAAGCCCTTCTCGGCCAAGGCGGCCTCGGCCTCGCCCTGGGAGAGCCCCACGATGGAGGGAACGGTCTTGCCGCCCCACATCTCGGCCATGTAGGTGCCCGCCGCAGTGGCGCCGCCGGCCACGATGAGGGCGATGAGAGCGCCGATGATGAAGGGGGCCTTGGAACGAGGCGGCCGGGCCTGGGCGGTTGACGGCGCAGCGGCTTTCTCGGCCGCGGGGGTTTTCTTGTCCGCAGTGCTCTTTGCCGGTGCGGCGACGGTCTTCGAGCCCTTCGCGGCATCGGCCCGGGTCGCGCCTTCCGGCTCGGCGCTGCGGGCCTCGGCCTTGGCCGCGGCCGCCTTGGCGCGGGGGTTCTTCGTAGCGGACGTGCTCCGGGGGGCCATCGCCGCCGCCTCGGTGCCGGCGGCTTCCAGGGAACCGGCCTCGGCGGCCGGCACAAGGGCGCCTGCGGACTCGTCTTCCGCAGCGGCCTCGGTCTCGGCGGTGGACGCGATGGCGCGCTCCCCCACCGGCACGATGCCGGTCTCGGCCGCGGGCAGCTCCAGGGCGCCGGGCTTCAGGGCCGCGGTGGCGTCCGGGGCGGCGACGGCCTCGTCGGCCTGCTCGCTGGCGGCGGCCATCTCAGCCACAGCGGCTTCCGTTGCGGCCAGCATGGCACCGGCGGCCAGGGCCTCGTCCGCCTCGGGGGCGTGCACGGCCTCGGCGGCCTTGCGCTCTTCCCGGGCGGCCGCAGCCGCGGCCAGCCGTTCTTCCCGGGCGGCAGCCGCGGCCGCTTTCCGCTCCTCGCGGGCGATCTCGGCGGCAGCGCGGGCCTCTTCCCGAATGCGGCGCGCCTCCTCCTTCTGCTGGGCCTTGGCGAACTGGCGCTCGAGCTTGCGCTGCTCGCGGTCGCGCTTCTTTTGCTCCCGCGGGGACAGGCCCAGGGTGTAGTTGCGGGCCCGGGGCACGTACTCGTCGCGGACGGCGGGGATCTCGGCGGTGTCGCCGGCGCTGCTGGCGGGCGCGGGGGGCACGTAGCTCGAGTCCACGAGGCGCTCGAAGCCGGAGAAGTCCGGCTCCCGCGGGGGCTCGGGCAAGGGATCGACCAGATCGGCCACGGATGTGCGCGGCGCAGCGGGCACCACTTCGGGCACCGCAGGCCGCACGGCCGGCTTGGCCTCGGGCACCTCGATATCGGGCACCTTCACCACCGGCGGCACGGCCCCGAGCGCCTCATCGCGGCGGCGCTCCGCCTCGGCCGGATCGGGCACGGGGGGAATGCGGTCGCTGGACAGGAACACGTGGCCGCACTCCTGGCAGAAGGGGGCGTCGTCGGTATTATGGAACGAGCAGCGGGGGCACTTCATCTACGGCTCTCCTCAAAGGTATGGTCGGGGAGAATTGTAGCGCAGATACGGCGCCTACGCACCTTCTCCGTAACCGAATCGGCGAATTTGGTTCGCGTCGCGCCGCCAGTTCTTCCGCACCTTCACCGACAGGTCCAGAAACACCTTGGATCCCAGGAGAAGCTCCAGGTCGCGCCGGGCCTCGGTGCCGATGCGCTTGATGGCGGCGCCGCGCTTGCCGATGACGATGCCCTTCTGGCTGTCGCGCTCCACGTAGATGACCGCGTAGATGCGGTAGAGGTTCGGGGCCTCGAACTCCATCTCCTCCACCCCCACGCCGATGGCATGGGGCACTTCGTCGAAGAAGTTGCGCAGCACCTTCTCGCGGATGAACTCGGCCACCATCACTTCCAAGGGCTGGTCGGTCTCCATGTCGGCGGGGAACCACGCCGGGCCCTCGGGCAAGAGGAACTGCACCTCTTCCACGAAGGCGTCCACGTTGCGACCCGTGGTGGAGGACAGGCCCACCATGGCGTCCCAGTCGCACAGCGCCTCGGCCGCCTCGCGCTGGGCGCTGATCTGGGCATCGGAGGCCATGTCGGTCTTGGAGAGCACGCAGATCTTCGCCGAGCCCTTCGCGGCCCGCACCTGCTCGGCCACCCACTCGTCGCCCCGGCCGATGGGCTGGGAGGCGTCGATGAGCATGGCCACCACGTCCACGTCCTCCAGGGCCTTGATGGCCGAGGTGTTCAGTTCCTCGCCCAGGGCGTCCTTGGGCTTGTGCAGGCCCGGGGTATCCACGATGATCATCTGCATCTCATCGGTGGTGTACACGGCACGGAAGCGGTGGCGCGTGGTCTGGGCCGTGTTGGAGGTGATGGCGATCTTCTTGCCCATGATGGCGTTCAGCAGGGTTGACTTGCCCGCGTTGGGGCGTCCCACCAGGGTGACGAAGCCGCTCTTGAAGTCGGGGTTGGTGGGGAACGAGCCCCCCATGGGGTTTTCTGCGAAGTAGGCGTCGAGATCCACGGGTGTCCTTTCGGTTTGCCGCCCGCGAGGCGGACGGGGGCGTGCGGGGGTCGGAACGGTCGGAGGGTCAGGGAAGGAGGGCCAGCAGGTGCGGAACGAACACGATGAGGCCCACCGCCACCGAGCCCGCGGAGGCCAGAAGCACGGCCCCGGCCCCGGCGTCCTTGGCGGCCCGGGCCAAAGGGTGCCAGTCGGGGCTGGCCAGGTCGGTCACCGATTCCACGGCGGTGTTCACCACCTCGGCCACGGCCACCACCATGATGGCCAGCACGATGGCGAGCCACTCGGTCCGCGAGATGCCCAGGGCGAGGCCGGCGATCACCGCGAGCAGGCCCACGGCGAGCTGGATCTTCAGGTTGCGCTGGGAGGCGAAGGCGTAGGCGATGCCGCGGCCGGCGCAGCGGAAGGCGCACAGCAGCGGGAAGCGGCCCGCGCCGTCGGCCCGGCTGTCGGCGGCGGTGCGCACGAGGCGGTCGTCGCAGCCGCAGCCGCCCTCGGCGGGCGGAACGGCCCGGGGGGCCGAAGCCGAAGTGGGGCGGTCGTCGGGCACGGGACGCCTAGCGGCTCTCGTCGGCGGCCGGCAGGTCGCGCTCGGACCAGGCCGTGAGGAGCTCCTTCTCCCGGGCCTCCATCACCTCGGCCTCCTCGTCGACGATGTGATCGTAACCGCACAGGTGCAGGAGGCCGTGGACGAGCAGCAGGCTGATTTCCTGCTCGAAGGAGTTGCCGTACTCCTCCGCCTGGGTGGCGGCCACATCCGGGGCGATGATGATGTCGCCGAGCTCGTATACCGGGCACCCCGCCCCGTCGGCGGCGGTCATGTCGTCGGCGATGTTGTCGCACTCGAAGGACAGCACGTCGGTGGGCCCCTCGATGCCGCGGAAGCGCTCGTTCAGCTCGGCGATGGTGGCGTTGTCCACGAAGCTGATGGACACTTCCGAGTTTGCGGGCTTCCCCTCGTCCTTCAGGACGAACTGCGCCAGCGACGCCAGGGGCAGCTCGGCGAGGCGGTCCTCGCCGTGATTGAAGGTGATCAGGATGTCCATGGGAATCAGGCCTTTCCCGCCGCGCGCTCGTAGGCGGCCACGATGGTGGCGACGAGGGAGTGGCGCACGACGTCCTTTCCGGTGAGATCGCAGAACGCGATGTCGTCGATGCCCTCCAGGATGGAGCGCACCTGCACGAGGCCGCTTGTGCCCCGCGGGAGATCGATTTGGGAGATATCGCCGGTGACGACGATCTTCGAGCCGAAGCCAAGGCGGGTCAGCGCCATCTTCATCTGCTCGGGGGTGGTGTTCTGGGCCTCGTCCAGAATGATGAAGGCGTCGTTCAAGGTGCGCCCGCGCATGAAGGCCAAAGGCGCGATCTCGATGACGCCGGTCTCGATAAGCGCGCTCGCCTTCTCCATGTCGAACATGGAGTACAGGGCGTCGTAGAGGGGGCGGATATAGGGGTCCACCTTCTCGAAGAGGGTGCCGGGCAGAAAGCCCAGGTTCTCGCCGGCCTCCACGATGGGGCGGGACAGCACGATGCGGCCCACCTCCTTGCGCTTCAGGGCCGCCACCGCCATGGCCATGGCCAGGTAGGTCTTGCCCGTGCCGGCGGGCCCGATGGCGAAGGTGACGGTATGGTCGCGGATGGCGTCCACGTAGTGCTTCTGGCCGGCGGTCTTCGGGCGGATGGCCCGGCCGCGGTAGGACAGCAGCACGTCGTCGCGCAGGGCCGACGGGGCGAACTCGGCGTG
>NZ_JBQIIT010000047.1:0-5971 GCF_056795635.1 Adlercreutzia sp.
TCGGTGGCAGAAAGCAGGCGCTTGCGCAGGCGAATGGACTGCGGGGTCACCTCCACCAGCTCGTCGTCCTCGATGTACTCCAGGGCCTCTTCCAAGGTGAAGGTGATGGGAGGCGTCAGCTGAATGGCCTTGTCGGCAGAACTGGAGCGCTGGTTGCCGAGCGACTTCGTCTTCTCGACGTTCACCACCATATCGCCTTCTTTGGCGGACTCGCCCACGATCATGCCCTCGTAGCACTCGTCACCCGGGCCCACGAACAAACGCCCACGCTCCTGAAGGGTGTCCAGGGCGTAGGCCACGGCCTTGCCCGTGGACATGGCGATCATGCCACCGTTCTTGCGCCCGGCCATCTCGCCGGAATAGGGGCCGTACTCCTTGAAGTGGTGAAACAGCATGGCCTCGCCGCGGGTGGCGTTCAGAATACGGGTCTTCAGACCCATGGTGCCGCGGGAGGGAATGCGGAAGATGAGGTGCGTCATGGTCTCATCGGAAGACATGTCCTCCATGATGCCGCCGGCGGTGCCCATGACCTCGATGGCCTTGCCCGCGTACTCGTTGGGCACGTCCACCGTGGCTTCCTCGATGGGCTCCAGCTTGCTGCCATCGGCAGCAGTCTTGTACACCACGCGGGGGCGCCCCACCTGGAACTCGAAGCCCTCGCGGCGCATGGTCTCCATGAGCACCGACAGGTGCAGCACGCCGCGGCCGGCGACCTCGATGCCGGTCTTGTCCTCCAGCTCGTTGATGCGCATGGAGATGTTGCTCTCCTTCTCGCGCATGAGACGTTCCTTCAGCTGGCGACCGCCCACGATCTCGCCTTCGCGGCCCACAAGCGGGCTGGAGGAAGCCTCGAAGACAACGGCCATGGTGGGCTCTTCCACGGCGATGGGGGCCATTTCCACCGGGTTGTCGGGACAGGTGATGACGTCGCCGATATCGGCATCCTCGATACCGATGACAGCCACGATGTCGCCGGCGTCGGCAGCAGTCACTTCAGCCTTGCCGAGGTTCTCGAACGTGTACACCTTGCGGATCTGGGCGCGGCGCTCGGTGCCGTCGGCCTTCACCACGAGCACCTGCTCCTTCTCGTGCAGCGTGCCGCTGACCAGGCGGCCGACACCGATGCGGCCCTCGTAGCTGGAATGATCCACCGTGCACACCTGCAGGGCCACCGGGCCATCGACGTCCACCTCGGGGGCGGGAATCTCGGAGAGGATGGTGTCCAGCAGCGGCACCATGTCCATGTTGCCGTCATCGGGAGCCAAGCGCGCGTAGCCGTTCACAGCCGAGGCGTACACCACGGGGAAGTCCAGCTGCTCGTCGGTGGCACCCAATTCCACCATGAGGTCGAACACCTTGTCCACCGCGCCTTCCGGATCGGCGTTGGGGCGGTCGATCTTGTTCACCACCACCACGATGCGCAGGCCGCGCTCTAGAGCATGGGACAGCACGAAGCGGGTCTGGGGTTTGGGGCCCTCGTAGGCATCAACGATGAGCAGGGCGCCGTCGGCCATGTTGAGCACGCGCTCCACCTCGCCGCCGAAGTCGGCATGGCCCGGCGTGTCGATAACGTTGATCTTCACACCCTTGTAGTTGATGGAAATGTTCTTGGAGAGGATGGTAATGCCGCGCTCGCGCTCCTGATCGTTGGAGTCCAGCACGCGCTCTTCCACCTGCTGATTGTCGCGGAACACGTGCGACGCCCACAGCAGGCGGTCCACCAGGGTGGTCTTGCCGTGGTCAACATGGGCGATGATGGCAACGTTGCGGATGTTCTCTTGCTTCATGAATCTTCTTTCCTATTCGTTTTAAGTCGGAGAAATTATAGCGCTTTGCGGGGACTATCGGGGATGACTGCCGCAGACGGCACGGGGACGACAACCGCGGACACCCCGCAAAAGCCAACGGCGGCACCAAGGGCTGCCCAGCGCTGCAGGGCCTCGGGGCGATTCCCTACTCGTCCAGAAGCGCCTCGTACTCCTTGCGCTCCTCGGTAAGCTTCGCCAAATGGTCGTTCAGGGTGTTCAGGCTCTTCTGGGCCCCTACGGCCTGAACGATGCCCCAAATAGTGGCGGGCACCGCAATAGCAGCGATGAACCCGAAGATGCCGAAGGGACGGCGGATGGTGAAGAATGCGGCCACGGCGCCGATGCCGGCCATCATAAGACCGTTGCGGCGGTCGTCGGTCACCGTGTCGCGCTGGGCCACCAGCTGGGCGCGGGCAGCGGCGATGCCGGAGAGACGGGCCTTTATCTCGGCTTCGGTAACGTACTCCACCTCCACATCGCCTTCGGTTTCCGCCCACGAGCGAGCAGCTGCACCGGACGACGAGGACGAGGGCGACGAGCCGGAGCGCCGGGAACCCCGCGCGCCGCCGGAGCCCGAGCTGAGCAGGTCGTAAGCCTCCTGCAGGCGCTTGAACTGCTCGGTAGCACGACTTTGCAGCTTTTCGTTGCCCGCGAACTTATCGGGGTGCAGAATCTGCACCGTTTCGCGATAGGCGATTTTGATATCGTCGGCAGTGGCATCATCTTCCAGGCCGAGTATGTGGAGCGCTTCGTTTCTGTTCATGCGGGCATCCTAGCACGGGTGAGGGAAGTTGGAAGAGGGCGCGGGGCATCCCGCAAGAAATGAGCGGATACAGCAACGCGCTGCAACGGGGAGCGCAGCAAGGCAGGGCGGCAGGCCGGAAACGCGGCACCCCTCCTTCCACGAGCCTTCCAGCAACTGCACGAAGGGGCGGTATAATGGCCCGACCAACCACCCTTCCCTCGAAAGGACTGCCGTGAGCCGCCCCCTCGGCGTTACCGCGTTCAGCTTGAAGATAGCCGCTATCGTTGGCATGACCGCAAACCATATCGCCAACGTATTCGGCACACTACTGCCGGCGGGATCCATGGTGGCGCTCTACTCCCTCGGCGGCCTGACGTTCCCCATCATGGCTTACTTGCTGTGCGAAGGATACCGCCACACCTCCAACGTACGCCGCTACGCCATGCGGCTCGCTACGTTCGCTGCGATCTCGCAGGTTCCCTTTTCGCTTTTGTTCGGGGCGACGGGCAACGTGCTCGTCACGCTACTCATCGGGCTCGGCTTGCTTTGGGCAACCGATCACATACCCAACGTGGCCCTGCGCGTTCTGACCATTGCCGCCGGCATCACCCTCAGCAGCCTATGCGATTGGGGCATCATCGGCCCCATTGTGATCCTGCTGTTCTGGCATTTAAACGATCGACCGCGCGGATCGGCGCTCACTATGCTCGTGGCCGGCCTTGCCCTCGGGCTGCCAGCGCTCTCATGGGCCGTCACCGACCCCTCCGCCCTTTCTTTGGGAGTTCTCGGCTACTATACTGCCGGCTTCGGCCTGGCTACTATCCTCATCGCACACTACAACGGGCAACGGGGCCGACCCATGAAATGGTTCTTCTACGCCTACTATCCCGCTCACCTGCTGGCACTCTGGATCGCGAAGTTTCTCCTCGGCCTTTGAAGGCCTCGCTATGCAGAAATGGATCCTATTTCCCTCTGCAACTGCTCCCGAGCATCCGCGTCAGTAGCCGCACGATGCGCGTCTTCGGTACGACCGGCTTCCATAAGCGCAGCTATAAGGGCGGCCAAACGGCTCTCTCCCTCCTCAATACCAGCAGAAAATCCTTCGGCACGGCCCTCCGCACGGCCCTCGGCGAGACCCTCGGCACGGCCCTCGGCGAGACCCTCGGCACGGCCCTCGGCGAGACCCCGAGCGCGGCCTTCGGCGAGACCTCGGGCCCGACCCTCAGCCCGACCTTCGGCGATGCCTTCCTCAATAGCAATACGCTTCTGGATCTCCATATCCCTTTCCCAAGTAAGCAATTCCACCTTCTCCCTTCTCCACACCTCGTCGTTATTGGCCGCAATCACCGCTTCGTTGATTTTCCTCACCAACTTATCGGTGCCAGCATCGCCTGTCATAACGTAGTGTAGCAGGTTCCGCAGGCTCCCTTGCGGAAGCGAGCGCCAAGCAGGAGCCGAAAGAACAATCCACGTGAATCCGTGATCCAGCACGACACCATCGCTTTCTGCGCAGGTCATGTCAAACGTATACACAGGCAAGGAACAGCCGAATGGATCGCATGTGCAAATGAAGATTATGAAGCACGGCGGGAGCTTCTCGTACTCCTCGCCACGATGAAGCGAAAGGGTGTCTATCGAGCCTTGATAGTACCTGAGCCGACGGCCGAGTTTCCCCTTTCTCGATGTCTGCATTTCGATGTCATAAACCTCGTTATCGGTTTGGACAAACGCGTCAAGCCGCACTCCGTGACTCGCGAACGACGGCCTAATGTCTCGTTCGGCAATCACATGCTCGACTTGGCTTACGGGACGATCCAAGATCACTTCTAGAACCTCCCGGCAGAGAGAGGCGTCCATCATAATCCTGTCGAACATCGGCCAATCGCAAAACTCGAGCATTCTGTCTTTCATTTTCGCTCCCTCCTCTAGTCGCTACGAGGGGAGCATACCTCCGCAAAACCGTTAAACGATGCCCAGAATGTCGCGATTTGAGCCGTCCCGGAACCGCCGTCTCGTCCCGCAGTCCTTTTCAGCATGAAACAGAAAGGAGAGCGCCTCTGGGGCAACTCTCCTTTCGATGCAGAAACAACGGTCGCTCGCACACGACCTTTCAGACAGAAAGTCCCGCTTTTAGCCAGCGTGCGCTGCAACAGCGCCAACTCGCTTTCGCCCTGATCGGGCAGCACTAGCCCGTTCTCCGGGTTGTAGATGATGCCATCACCCACAAACGCCAGACGCATCTTGGCGCGGCGCTTGCTCTCGGCCCACACGAGTCAGGCTCAAGCGGCGGCGCACCGCGGCCACGGCATAAAGCGCCGTGACGACGATGCCCAGCAGCATCACCCAGTGAACCCAGCAATGAGGCTCATCGAAGGCTCCCAAGGGGTTGCCCTCATCGGCAATCTCCTCGGTCTCAGCCAACGGTGTGCGCTCACCGGGCGCGGCGGCCTGCGGGGTAGCGTCGTCCTCGATAACCTCGGGATCGTTCACGGGCGTCGTTGCCACGGGGGTAGCCGCCGGAGCCGGCGTGACCACCGTAGGCGTGGCAGCTGCCGACGTCGGCGCGGACGTAGCTTACGCCGAGCGAGTCGCCTGCCACAAGACCCTCGATAGAGCCCGTCAGCGCCGGATCAGCGGCGCCTGCGAACTTGGAGGCATCGTCTACCGCCATTGGCACCCTCGTAGGGAGCAATGGAGAACTCGCTCGTATCGCGCTTATAGCGAATATTGACAACCGTCGAGTCATCCGCTGCAATCTTCTCCTGGCTGAAGGATTCAGCAAAGAATCCCTCGTACTTCTTCGGGGCAGCCCCGGTGTCGGCGCATTGTCAAAGTTCTTTTTTAAACGAAATAGAGGCAAGCGGCTCTTTTCGCAACATCTGCGTGGCCGGAACGAGGCTGATAGCCAACCTAGTGTCGCGCTAGATTGGAAATAACCGTACCGATGATGGTAAGGGCGGCGCCCATGAGCACGATCCAGCCGAGGACGAACTTCCCCGGCAGAGATCCCAGCGCCAGAATGAAGTAGCCAATCGCCGGCACACACCCCATCGCACGACCAATAACGTTGTCGTATAGAGCCGGATGCGCGTCAACGCCGTCGTTGGCATCGCCCCGCGTAATAAGCTCGCGTGCTTCAGGATCATTTTCCTCAACACGGTGGATAATGACGTCCCCATTGCGCCAGAACACAGCGATATCGCCCGGCACCAATTCCTCTGCAGAAAACGGCTCGGCATATACCAGACCGCCCACCGGCAATGTGGGTTCCATGGAACCGGACACGATAGCGTAGGACTGAAGCCCCATGAGACGCGGCACCAGCGTCGCACACAACGCAAGAGCCAAAACGACGCCGAGCAGAGCCGCACCGAGAAACGAGCAGAGGTGCGCCACCACCCGCAACCGCCGCAGACGG